>NC_008268.1:1854000-2158000 GCF_000014565.1 Rhodococcus jostii RHA1
CAGGACGTGTCGGCCCCCATCAGTTCGGCGGCCTCGACGTACTGGGAGTTCGCCACCGTCAGCGCCGCGGCACGGGTGACCCGGTAGAACGCGGGGGCGATGAGGATGCCGACCGCGAACATCGCCTGCGCGAGCCCGTTTCCGAGCAGCGCGGTCATCGCGACGGCGAACACGAGGAACGGCAGCGTGATGAGCGCATCCATCAAGCGGAGGGTGAACCATTCCACGCCGCGCCCGAGGTACACCGACAGGAAGCCCGGGATGACGCCGAGCAGGAATCCGACCACGACGCACTGCACTGCGGACAGCACCGACACGGTCGAACCCGCCAGCAGCCGGCTGAACACGTCCCGTCCGACGTTGTCCGTCCCGAGCCAGTGAGTTCCGCTCGGGCCCTGCAGGATTGCCGACGTGTCCTGCTCGAGCGGGTCGAACGGCGCGAGGGCGGGCCCGAAGACCGCGAGCAACACGATCAGCCCGAGAACGACCACCGCGGCGCGAGCGGAGTGATAGCGCAGGATTGCTGTGAGCATGGGATTTCAGTCTCTCCGCTTGGTTGCCGGCTGCAACGCGCTCTGGGCGATGTTGACGACGATGTTGCAGAACAGCACGAACACGATCGCCACGACGAGCGTTCCCTGGACGATGGGAACGTCTCCGCGCAGCGCGGAGTCGGCGGCGAGGCGACCGAAGCCGGGCATGGAGAACATGGTCTCCATCACGACGGCGCCGCCGATGAGCGTGGGGATCTTCATACCCAGGATGGACAGCGCGGGACCGCTGCCGTTGCGCAGTGTGTGCACGAACAGGATCCGGGCCGGACCGATGCCCCGGACCACCGCGCCGGTGACGTAGTTCTGGTCCAGCTCCGCGACCAATCCGGTGCGGAGTTGTCGCGCGATGTCGGCGACGACGTCCATACTCAACGCGATCGCGGGCATGATGATCAGCGACAGCCAGCGGCCGAAGTCCTCGTCCGGCGGGACGTACCCGGCCGACGGCAGCCAGCGCAACCCGACGCTGAGGACGAGGATCAGTCCGATCGAGATGACGAACGGCGGCAGCGTCGAGGCCACCGACGTGTAGGCGGTGACCAGCCGGTCGAGCAGGCTGCCCTTGTAGACGGCGGCGAGCACCCCGAGTCCGACGCCGAGGACGAGTCCGATGACCAGAGCAACACCGGCGATCGACGCGCTGACGGCGAACCGCTCACCGATCAACTCGCTGACCGGGATCTTGCTGAACCACGAGACCCCGAGGTCTCCGCTCAGCATGCTCGACATCCAGTCGACGTACTGCTGCCAGACCGGCTTGTCCAGCCCGAACTCGGCGTTGATGCGGGCGATCGTCTCCGGGGTCGCGGCGTCGCCGGCGATCCCGGCGGCCGGATTCAGCCCGCTGGCCGCCCCGAGCAGGAAGGTGATCAGGGTGGAGAACAGGAAGACCGGGACCACGATCAGCACGGTGCTCAGCACGACCCGCAGCGCCGTGCCGAGCGCACCCTCCGGCACCGGGAGAGCGAATGTTCTCCCGGTGCCGGCGGCCTGGACGTCTGCGGTGGTCACGAGACCGTGACGCCTTCCCACCGCACCTGGGACGGCAGGATGTTCAGGTTCTTCAGGTCCGGGTTGGACACGATGATCCACGGATTGCTGAAGATGTAGTTCGTCGGCGACTGCTCGACACCGACCTTGACGGCCTGCCACAGCCGCGGCTTGTACTCCGGGTCCTCGAGGGGCGTGCGACGGACGGCGTCGAGCGCGGCGGTGAACTCCGGCGACGCGTGCGGGCCGCTGAGGTTCATGATGCCTTCCGGACCGTAGACGGCGAGCAGGTTCTGCACCGGGGATTCACGCCCGATGGTGCCGTCCGTCGCCAGCTGCGGGTTCTTCGCGATGTAGACCTCGCTCTGCCACGTCGACGATCCCGGCGGCACCACCTTGATGGTGGACTCGACGCCGATCTTCTTCAGCTGCGACTGCACCAGCTCTGCCCGGTTGGTGGCCGCCGACTGCGCGGTGATCTCGATCGACAACTGTCCGGGTCCGTATCCCGCCTCGGTGAGGAGACGAGATGCCTTGTCGGGGTCGTAGTTCCAGAGCTTTTCGATCTCGGGATTGAACGCGAGGTACCCGTCGGGGAACGGCTGGCTCGTCGTGCTGCCCAACCCGTTCGTGATGACGTCGACGAAGGCCTGGCGGTCGAATGCGTAACGGAACGCCTCGACGACCTTCGGATTGTCGAACGGGGCCTTGTTGAGGTTGATGGAGACGTCGTTCGCGGCCAGCGACGGCTTCACGGTGACATCGAGACCGGCGGCCTCGGCTTCCTTGGACTGCAGGGCCGGTAGCGTCGCGAAGTCGATGGAGCCGGACTGGACACCGGCGACGAGTGTGGCCGGGTCCGGGGCGACGCTGAGTTCGAAGTGGTCGATGTGGATGTTGTCGGCGTCCCAGTAGTTCGGGTTCTTCTCGAAGTACGCGTGGTCCTCGGCGACGAAGTCGGTGATCGTGAAGGGACCGGCACCGACGGGCCACACACTGAGCTTCTGCGGGTCGGCGGCCGCGGTCGGGCTGGCGATGGCCCCGGTACGCCCGGCGACCAGGTAGGGGATCTGGTAGTCGGCGTCGGCCAGGTGCAGTGTGACGTCGGTGGCGCTGTCGGCCGTGACCTCGGTGACGCCGGCGAGCTGATCGCGGAGGAACGAGTCGTCCTGGATCTTGCCGCGGTCGAAGAACGCCTTCACCGCCTGGGCGTCGAGGGTGGTCCCGTCGGAGAACGTCAGACCGTCACGCAGGGTGAAGGTCACGGCGGTGCCGTCGGCGTTGTACTTCCAGCTCTCGGCGAGCGACGGCTCCACGTTGCCCTCGGCGTCGAGCCGGGTCAGCGACGCGTACGCGAGGCTGATCGTGTTGATGTCGTTTCCTGTCCGGCTCGTCACCGGATCCCAGGAGGTGGGGAGGCTGAACGCCCACTTGACCTCGGCGCCGTCCGAGCTGCTGCCGCCGCCGCACGCGGTGGCGACGAGCCCGACGATCACTCCGAGTATTACGGCGCCGACGATCCGCCGGCTCTTCTTGCTCACTGGGTGCTCCTGACCATGCAAAGGGGGTAGTGATTCAGACGCTCGCGGACAGCGATGCGGTGGTGCCGGGCAGCGGGGCGGGGTCGATTCCCTCACGCCGCGCGCGGGTGTAGCGGTTCTCCGCGAAGGGCAGACCGAGGTTGCCGCGCAACGTGTTCTGCTCGTAGTCCTCCCGGACGACGCCACGCTCGCGCAGGATCGGCAGCACCTCGTCCACGAAGCGCTGGAACTGCGCCGGGTGGCCGATGTGGATGTTGATGCCGTCGAGGGCATGGCCGTCCAGCCAGCGTTGCAGTTCGTTCGCGACGGTCTCGGCGCTGCCCGTGAACGGCGACGTCTTCGGTGCGCTGAGCGCCTCGACCGTCTGCCGCAGTGTCAGCCCGCGGTCGGCGGCGAGGTCGGCGATCTTCTTCGCCTGCGTGTAGAAGCTGCGCTCGGCGTGCTGCAGTGCCTCGGCGGGGAACGGCGCGTCGAGGTCGTACTGCCGGAAGTCGTGCCAGCCGAAGGGCCGGCCCAGTTCCCGGAGCGACTTTCCGAAGTCGTTGTCCGCCAGCTGGGTTGCGCGTTCGATCTCGCGGGCATCGGCATCGGTGTCGCCCACGGTGACGGTGACTCCCGGCAGGATCACGATGTCCTCGGGAGCGCGCCCGTTGGCCGCGGCGCGGGTCTTGATGTCGGCGTAGAACGCCGCTCCCGCCTCGAAACTCGGCGCGTGCGTGAAGATCCCGTCGGCGATCCGCGCCCCGAGGTCGCGGCCCTGATCGGAGTCACCGGCTTGGAAGATCACCGGCTGCCCCTGCCGGGAGCGTTCGATGTTGAGCGGGCCCACCACCGAGAAGTGCTCACCCCGGTGGTCGAGGGTGTGCAGTTTGTCCGCGTCGAGGAAGCGGCGGGCCTCCCGGTCGCGCGGGAACGCGTCGTCCTCGTAGGAGTCCCACAGAGCCTTGACGACCTCGACGTGTTCGAGGGCCCGGCCGTAGCGGGTGGCGTAGTCGTAATGCTCCTCGAGGCCGTAGTTTCCGGCGGTACCCGAGTCGCCACTGGTGACCACGTTCCAGCCGGCACGGCCGCGGCTGATCAGATCGAGGGACGCGAACCGTCGCGCGAGGTTGAACGGCTGGTTGAACGACGTGGTCAGTGTGCCGACGAGCCCGATGTGTTCGGTGGCCACCGCGAGCGCCGACAGCAGCGTCAGCGGCTCGAGCCGGTTCAGGTAGTGCGGGGGCGAGTCGGGGGTGATGAACTGGCTGTCGACGATGAACACGAGATCGAACCGCGCCTGCTCGGCCAACCGCGCGTACCGGATGTACCAGTCGATGTCGACGCTCGCGTCGGCGGGAATCTCCGGGTCCAGCCAAGTGTACGGGTGCCCGGGCCCACCCGTGGGGGTGAGGACAGCTCCCAGTTTCAGTTGCCGTCTCGTCATGTTCTCGCTCCTTCGTCGTTCGCCGTCAGGCACCTGCCTCGGCACGCCGCGTTGAAGTGTATGGAGCAAACAGACGCGTGCAGAGTATTAAATTCTCGATGTTTCAAAACATATTTCGTATGTGCCGCAGGGCTGTCGAACAAAGTCCGATCAGTCGAAGAACTCACGCGACGACTCCGCGACGGCCACCGCGACGACGTCGGCGAGTTGCCCGATCAGGTCCGGGTCGTCCGGCAACTGGGTGGCCGACAGGCGCAGGAGTTGACGAGCGGGCGCCCGCACGAACGAGCGGGATCCGGCCCCCACCGAGATGCCCTGCCGCGCCAACGCGACGAGGGCCGCGGTCTCGTCCGACACTGCGACCCACACGACCAGACTGTGCGGGCCCGCGTAAGCCTCGATGCCACGGTCGGTCAGCGCCCCCAGCAGCGACGTGCGTCTGGCGGCGTAGCGCTCGTGCGCCGCCGTGACCGCCTGCTCGGCATCGGCGCTGCCGATCAGATGGGCGAGGGTGTTCTGCAGGATCCGGCTGTTCGAGCCGACTCCGTGGCTGCGCACCTTCATGGCCTTCTCGATCAGTTCGCGGGACCCGCCGAGAACGGAGGTCCGCACATCGATCCCATATGCCTTGCAGTAGCTGCGGATCCGGACGACACGCTGCGGCAGTACCGATCCCAGAGAGGGAGGCTGCTGTGGTTCGAGCGGTCCGATCGAGTCGTCCTCGACGACCCACACCGCCGGATGCCGCCGCAACACCTCGGCGAGTTCACTCGTGCGCCGCGCGCTGACCGCATGGTCGACGGCGAACGGCGCACCGGGCTGGAACACGAAGGCCACCGCACCGGCGGTGAGGGCCGCGTCGAGAGCGTCCGGCCGGGGGCCGTCGCGGTCGGCGCCGACCCCGACCGCATCCAGCCCCAGGTCGCGGAGCGTGTCGAGAACGCCCGGCCCCAGCGGCTCGTCGACGGCCACCATCGAACCGGGCGGTGCCGCCGCCTCCACGGCCAGCAACAGCGCCTCGGTGCCGCCGCCCGCCGTGGCCCAGGCCTCCGGTTCGAACGGCCAAGCCGGAGCCACTGCATTCCTCAACCGCTCGGTCATCAGTTCCCGGCCGAACACATTCAGCGTCTCGGCATCCAGACTGGACAACAAAGCGTCGGACAGGGACGGCTGCAGCGCCAGGTCCGGTGCATTCTGCGCCAGGTCGACGCCACGCCAGTCGGGGATGCCCCGCTCGGGCACGCTGTCGAGCGGCGGAAGAACGACGGTGCCGCCGCGGCGGCGGGTCTGCACGAAACCTTGTTCCTGCAGCCGGCCCCACGCGTTGACGATCGCACCGACACTGAGATCGGTCGATTTCGCGAGTGCGCGGACGGTCGGCAGTCGATCGCCGGGGCTGAGCTCACCCGACCTGATGAGGTCGGCGACGGCATCGGCCAGTTCCGCGGTGCGGCCGTCGATCCGTTCGAGCAACCACTCCGGAGCAATCGTCTCCGACTCCAGCACCGCTGACATCCACACCCCTTCGATTTACAACCACTACCGCCCCCGCGCCCCGCGAGTCCGGGTCACTGCGCGAGAGCGCCGGCCGGTTCGCGGAGGATGATGTCGGGCGTCCCCGGCAGGCGGAGACGCTCGAGGAACTGCACGATCTCGGCGGCGACCGACCGGTGGGACACGTCGTTGAGGATGTCGTGCAGCCCCTCGTGAACGACGACGACCCGGGCGTCGGGCAACGCGGACGTGACGGCCAGGACGTCCGCTGCCGGGCTCAGTACGTCGGCGCCTCCGTGCACGACGAGGACGGGAACCTGCACGTGGGTCAGCGAATCGGCCGTGGCAACCGGCGTTTCCGCACCGAGCGTTCCCCGCTCGAGAGCGTCGGCCGACGACAGGACCCCTCGATGCACGGGACACGCGGAACGGATCTCGAGTTCGCCGTCCCACTCTCCGGTGAAGGCGTCGGCGCCCGCCACGAGAAGACCGGCGGCCACCACACCGGACACGGCCGGATGCGTCGCGGCCAGGTCGAGGGCGGTCAGGGCGCCACTGTCCGACCCGACGACGGTGACAGGAAGACCGGTCTCGGCATCGGCGATCACCCGAGCAGTCGCCGCGGGATCGTTCTCCACCACCGCGACACGGTAACCATCGAAGGCGATCCGGCGGGCGAACCGGCGGTACACGTGAGCATGCTCACCGCGGCCGGCGACGACGATCACCGAGCCACGCGCAGTCGCTTCGGGTTCCAGCCAGTCGATGTCCACTGATTACCTCATTCGGGGGGTTGTTCGCAGGATTGACTGCGTCACCCTGACCCACACGCGCGAGGTCGAACAAGACTAATGCTCGAGCAGAACAAAACGCGTGCCTTCTCGCCGCGCTTCGTGTTTTGTTCCGAACATATTCGTTTTGCTCTGCCATTCACCCGCTCTGCCATTCATCCAGAAGTATCGACGAAGGGACAGGCACACCGATGCCCGAGACCACAGGGTTCGCGACCCGGCAGGTCCGCACCGGCTATCAACCCGGAACGCCGCAGAACACCGCGATCCCCCCGATCTACCAATCGGTTGCCTACGATTTCGGCAGCTTCGAACAGGCACGGGACATCTTCTCCCTCCGCCGGAAGGGAAACCTGTACAGCCGCACCGGCAATCCCACCCAGGCCGTGTTCGAGCAGCGCCTCGCCGATCTCGACGACGGAGTCGCCGCCCTGGCCACGGGATCCGGGCAGTCCGCTGTCGCGGTCGCCCTCCTCACGCTCGCCAAGTCCGGACAGCACATCGTCGCGGCGCGGCAGCTGTACGGGGGAACCGTCGATCTCCTCAGCGACACCTTCGCGGACTTCGGGATCGAGGTCACGCTCGTCGATCAGGACGACCTCGACGCCTGGCGTGCGGCCGCGCGTCCCGAGACCCGGGCCTTCTTCGCCGAGACGATCGGCAACCCCGTCGCCTCCGTGCTCGACGTCCGGGCCGTGGCCGACATCGCGCACCAGGCGGGGGTCCCGCTGATCGTCGACAACACGATCGCCACCCCGTATCTGCTCCGCCCGAAGGACTTCGGAGCCGACATCACCGTGTACTCGGCCACCAAGTTCATCGGTGGGCACGGCAGTTCGCTGGGTGGTGTGATCGTGGACCTCGGGACGTTCGACTTCGGCGCGGAACCGCAGCGGTGGACCCAGTTCACCGAGCCCTACCCGCGCATCGGTGACCTCGTGCTGTGGGAGGAGTTCGGCCGCGAACGGAGCGCCTACCTGGTCTACGCGAAGACGAAGATCGTCCACGATCTCGGTCCCGCACTGTCCCCGTTCAATTCGTTCCAGCTGCTTCAGGGGCTGGAGACGCTGGACCTGCGGCTGGAACGGCAGGTCGGTTCGGCGCTGGCTATCGCACGATTCCTCGACGGTCATCCCGCGGTCGCGAAGGTCAACTACCCCGGACTGCCGGACAACCGGTGGCACGCTGCAGCCCAGCGGTACCTGCCGCGCGGCGCCGGCTCGGTCTTCTCGTTCGATCTCGCCGTCGACGACTCGAAGGTGGCGAAGTTCATCGACTCGCTGCAACTGTTCGCCATCGTCGCCAACATCGGCGACGCCCGTTCGCTGGTAGTACACCCCGCCACCACCACGCACAGCCATCTCGGCGACACGCAACTCCGTGACGCCGGATTCGGGGACCGCACCGTCCGATTGTCGATCGGACTGGAAAACCTGGAAGACCTCGTCGACGATCTGCGTGCTTCGCTCGACGCCATCACGGAGGAATGACATGCACTTCGGCTACTGGACGCCCATCTACGGTGGCTTCCTGCGCAACCTCGGCGACGAAGGGATGCCCGCCACCTGGGACTACGTCAAGAAGCTCTCACAGCTCGCCGATCGTCTCGGGTACCACACCACCCTCGTGCCGGAGCTCTATCTCAACGACCGCAAGGGCGTCGACGCGCCCAGCCTCGAGGCGTGGTCGCTGTCGTCGGCGATCCTCGCAGTCACCGAACAACTCCGGGTGATGACGGCGGTGCGACCCGGATTCCACCTGCCGGCGGTCACCGCGAAGGAATCGGCGACGATCACCGACATCGCCGGAACAACCGAGGCCGGTGCGGCACGGTTCGCGCTCAACGTCGTCGCCGCGTGGTGGGAGGAGGAAGCCCGGCAGTACGGCGGCGCCTTCACCCGGCACGACGACCGGTACCGGCAGGCCACCGAATTCGTCGACGTTCTCCGTGGGCTCTGGGAACACACCCCGTTCACCTACGAGGGTGAGCACTTCAGCGTGCGCGACTCGATCCTGTCGCCGAAGCCCGGCGTCCATCCCCCGGTCTTCGCGGGCGGGGAGAGCGAGAGCGGCCGCGATTCGATCGCGACCTTCGCCGACTCGTACGTGCTGCACGGCGGCACCGTCGAGGAGGTGCGCACGAAGATCGCGGACATGAACGCACGGTCCCAGCGAATCCACCAGCGGGACATGGCCGAATTCGGCATGTCCACGTACATCATCGTGCGCGACACCGAAGCCGAGGCCCGCGCCGAACTCGCACGCATCACCACCGTCGATCCGCACTCGCCCGGGTACGCGTCGTTCGAGGAGTTCGTGAAGAACTCCGAACTCGACGTCGAGCTGTCCAAGCGCGAGTACTCCGTCGGCACCCGTGGACTGCGACCCGACCTCGTCGGCACACCGGAACAGGTCGCCGAGAAGATCCGCGCCTACCAGGACGCCGGTCTCACCCTGCTGCTCATCCAGTGCTCTCCCGCGCACGAGGAACTCGAGCGCATCGCCGAGCAGGTCTTCCCGCTCGTCCCCGCCCGTGAGTACTTGTCAACCACGGGCGGTTAACAAGTACTCACGGGCGGGACGCCCTTGACCGGACCACTCGCCGCGAGTAAGGATGAATATGTTCTGTGCGCGGCGATTTCATTCCCGGAGAGAGGAATTCACACCCCCAGGACCAATGGCGGCGCACCCGTTACATACGGCCGCACGAGGGCCGGGCGCGCAGCGCGAGGGGATTTGTCATGGCAGACATCGAGGTCGACTATTGCGTCGTAGGCGCTGGATTCGCCGGACTGACGGCGGCACTGCGTCTGAAACAGGCCGGACAATCGGTCGCGCTCGTGGAGGCGCGTGACCGGATCGGCGGGCGAACGTTCACCGAGGTCCGCGAAGATGGTTCGTGGATAGATCGGGGCGGTGCGTGGATCGGGCCGGGACAGGACCGGATCTACGCCATGATGGACGAATTCGGCGTCAAGAGTTACAAGCAGTACACCGACGGCGAGGCGATGATGGTCGTCGACGGCAAGCAGTACCGGTACAAGGGCACGATTCCCCTGACGATGAGTCCCTGGGCGGCCGCGAATCTCGGGGCCGTGTTCGTCGAACTCGGCGAGATGTGTAAGACGATCCCGCTCGAGGCGCCGTGGGAGGCGAAGAAGGCAGCGAAGTGGGACTCGATCAGCCTCGCCAAATGGCTCGGCGACAACACGCTGTCCACACCCGCCCACGACCTTCTCGAGACCGCCATCGCCGGCTGCTACACCTCCGCGGCGTCCGAAGTGTCGATGCTGTTCGTCCTGTACCAGATGGCATCCGGCGGCGGTCCGAGTTTCGTCCTCGGTGTGAAGGACGCCGCCGAGGACGCGCGGCCGGTCGGCGGAATGGGCGCCGTCTATCGTCCGATGGCAGTCGAGATCGGCGACGCGCTCCATCTGTCACAACCCGTCCGGGACATCGCACAGGACGGCGACGGCGTGACCGTCCGCTCCGCGGATCTGGCCGTGCGCGCCCGGAGGGCGATCGTCGCGGTACCCCTCGCGATCGCGAGCCAGATCGTCTACGAACCGCTGCTGCCGATGGATCGGTCCTTCCTGCACCAGCGAATGCCGAGCGGTGCGGTCATGAAAATCGCCGTCCTCTACGACGAACCCTTCTGGCGCGCCGCCGGACTGTCGGGGCAGTCGGCGGCACCCGACTCCCCCGCGACGATCACCATCGACGCCAGTACCGACACGGGACGTCCCGGCGTTCTGTGCGTCATCGTCGAGGGACCGATCGCCCGCAAGCTGGGGACGCTGCCGGAAGCGGAACGGAGGAAGGCCGTGCTCGCGGAGTTGACCGCGAGGTTCGGAAATAAGGCAGCCTCCCCCGTCGACTACATCGAGCAGAACTGGAGCGTCGAGCGGTACTCCGGCGGCGGCATGCTCAGTCATGCGCCGACGGGAGTGCTCACCCAATTCGGGCACGCCCTCCGCACCCCCTGCGGTCGCATTCACTGGGCCGGCACGGAGAGTTCGTCCGTGATGTGCGGCTGGGTCGACGGGGCCATCAGGTCCGGGGAGCGCGCCGCCCGCGAAGTCACCGAACACGACGGCGTGCTGTCACCCACCCGGTCTCAGTAGTAGACGGCGCCCGGAGCACCACCGCCGACGGCCACCGCGTCGCCGGTGATCCCGACACTGCGCGGTGACGCCAGGAACGTGACGACGTCCGCGACCTCGCTCGCGTCGATCAGCCGGTGGATCGAGTTGGTGGCCAGCCGCGACTCCAACTCGGCGACCGGTACACCTTCGTCCTCGGACTGCTTGGCCAACCGGTCGACGAGTCGTTCCGTCCGGGTCAGGCCCGGATGCACCACCGTCACGTTGATTCCGTGCGGTCCGAGTTCGTCGGCGAGGTTCTTCGTCAGCGCCGACACCCCGACGTTCCGCACGGTTTGCGCGATGGAATTGGCCTGGCGTGCACCGAGCCCGCTGATATTGATGATCCGCCCCCACCCCTGTTCCACGAGGTGCGGTGCCACCGCGCGGGCGGTCCGCAGATAGCCGAGCACCTTGATCTCGAGTTCGGCGCGCACCACGTCGTCGGTGGTGGACGCGAAGTCGCTCGGCTTGCCCACACTCCACGGTGTGGCCGCGGCGTTCACGAGAATGTCGACGCCACCGAGTTCGTCCACCGTCCGCTGCACGAGGGCGCGCACCGAATCGTCGTCGCCGGTGTCGGTGGGCACCCCGATCACACGCCGCCCGGTCTCCTGCGACAGCGTCTTCGCCGCCAATTCCAGCGCCTCGACGCCCCTGGCCGCGAGCACCACGTCGACGCCCTCCGCCGCGAGGCTACGCGCGATCGCGAGACCGATTCCGCGGCTGCCGCCGGTGACGACGGCCCGCTTGCCGCCCAGACCGAGATCCATGTTGTTCTCCTCATCTCCGCTGTCCACCCCTCGGTTCGAGGGTAGGACCGCGACGGTCGGGAGTCACGGATTCGGTTCAGCGTGAGGCCAATTGCGCTCCGCACCCGTGCGTGGTTAAAGAGTCCAGAGACTCGTCAACCACGCACGGGCGGCGAAGCCGCCTACCGCTGGATCGACTTGATCTCGAGGAACTCCTCGAAGCCGAGGACGCCGGCCTCGCGGCCGATGCCCGACTGCTTGTACCCGCCGAACGGGGCGTTGGTGTTGAACGCGCCGCCGTTCACCTCGACCTGGCCTGCGCGCAGCTGCCGCGCCACGCGGTCGGCGCGGTCCTGGTCACCGGACCAGACGCCGGCGGCGAGCCCGTATTCGGTTGCGTTGGCGATCCGCACGGCGTCGTCCTCGTCCTGGTACCCGATGATCGACAGGACGGGACCGAAGATCTCCTCCTTGGCGATGGTCATGTCCTCGGTGACACCGGAGAATACGGTGGGGCCGACGAAGTAGCCGGATTCCTGGCCGGTCTCCCGGCCGTCGAGAACGGCGTGCGCGCCTTCCGAGATGCCCTGTTCGATGTAGCCGCGCACTCGCTTCAGCTGGTTCGAGTTCACCAGCGGCCCCAGCACCGAGGTGGCGGCCGTCGGATCGCCGACGGAGTAGTTCTGCGCGACCTTCGCCGCGATGGCGGCAGCCTCGTCCACCTTGCCCGCGGGGACCAGCATCCGGGTCAGCGCCGAGCAGGTCTGACCGGAGTTGAGGAAACACTTGGCCACTCCGTCGGTGACAGCCTTCGTCAGGTCGGCGTCGTCGAGGATGACGTTGGCCGACTTGCCGCCGAGTTCGAGTGCCACCTTCTTCACCGTCTCGGCCGCGACCACGGCGACCCTCTTGCCCGCGCGGGTGGAACCGGTGAACGAGACCATGTCCACCTCGGGATGGCCGGCGATCGCCTCGCCCACGACGGGCCCGAATCCGCTGACGAGGTTGAACACGCCTGCCGGCAAACCGATTTCGTCGAAGATGTCGGCGAGTGCGTAGGTGGCGAGCGGCGCCACCTCGGTCGGCTTGAGCACCACGGTGCATCCCGCGGCCAGAGCACCGCCGACCTTGAGCACCACCTGGTGGAGCGGGAAGTTCCACGGAGTGATCGCACCGACGACACCGATCGGCTCGCGCACGATCAGGGAGTTGCCCACCTCGTGGGCGTCGAAGTCGTAGGTGGCGGCCAGTTCCGCGAAGGCGGCGAGGTTCGCGAGCGGCATGCCGATCTGGACGGGCTTCGCAAATCCGAGCGGCATGCCCATGTCGCGGGACACCAGGGCGGTGAAGTCGTCGAGGCGCTCCTGGATCAGGGCAGCCGCCTTCCGGAGGTACTCGCCACGTTCCTTGCCGCTGAGCGCGGACCATGCGGGGAAGGCTGCTCGCGCGGCCTTCGCGGCGCGATCGACGTCGTCGGCGGTGCCCTCGGCGACCACCGCGATGACATCTTCGGTGGCCGGATTCACCACGTCGATCCGGCCCGTTCCCTGCGAATCGATCCAGGATCCGTCGATGTAGATCTTGGTCCGGTCCAGAACTTCGCTCATCGGTCAGCCTCCAGTGAATGTGTCGCGGATCCCCTGCGCCCCGCAGCCTACGACCGGACTCCTCCGGCGAGGGGCGAATGCGATCTCCCCGAATCACATACCGGGATGCCACCGATCGCGGACCATCGACTACGGCAGCACATCAAGAGGAGGAGCGATCGGATGCGCACGCAGTCACCGGCACGCGCCCTTCTCGGCGTACTCGGAATCACCGCCGTGCTCACCGCCTCGGCGTGTGGCTCGACGGACGAGACGGGGACCGCCGAACCCTCGCGTGACATCACCGTCACGAGGTCCGCACCGACCGTGACGACCGCACCGCATCCCGACCGCTGCCTGATCGGCGAATTGCAGGTGACGCTCGGACGGGCGAGCGGGGCCGCGGGATCTCAGGAGATCCCGCTCGTCTTCACCAACACCGGCGCCCGCAGCTGTGTCCTCCACGGCTACCCCGGGGTCTCGTACGTCGCGTCCCCGGACGGTCCGCAGGTGGGTGCCGCGGCCGAGCGGGACGGCGGAACCGACACTCCGGTGACGGTCGCTCCGGGCTCGCGGGCCACCGCAGCGGTGCGTGCCACGGTGGTGCAGAACTATCCGGCCGAGACGTGTGAGCCCACTCCGGTCGCGGGATTCCGGGTGTACCCACCCGACGACACCGGTTCGGTGTTCGTCCCCTACGCCACCACCGGCTGTTCGCAGAACGGCGTGAAGCAGCTGTCGGTGCAGCCCGTGACCGGGTGACCTGGTTCACCCGCCCAGGGTGAATCGGCTCACCCTGTCGCCGACCTACCGTCGTGCTACCGGCTCGCGCAGAAGGAGGGCGGAGGCATGTTCGAGATCATTCGCGAAGTGCATTCCGAAGTTCGGCACCGCCGCGGTCCGCGGCACCACCACCATCTCCTCACCGAGCGGAGCGCCGGTCGCGGATCCTGAAGCGCTTCCACATGTGATCCGCCGGGGCGGCCGGCCCTCCGACCGGGCCTGTTCCTTGCCTTCGCTAACAATTGTCGCGGATGGGTACTATCCGACTTCGTGACTGAGAGCAGGCTGGAATCGGCGAATGTGTCCAGAGACGACTCGGACGAGACGCCGATCGAGACCCCGCCCCAGTCGTCGCCCCTCGGTCAGCCGGTCCGCTCGACCCGCCTTCTCGCGATCATCGCCTCCGTCTTCGGAGTGCTGCTCACCTTGTCGCTCCCGTTCCTTCCGGTCGAGCAGGACAACGCGACCCTCAGCTGGCCGCAGAACGGCAGCACCGGAAGCGTCGAAGCACCGCTCGTCACCTACGCGCCGCTGAGCCTCGACGTGCGGATCCCCTGTTCGGCGGTCGGCGAACTCGCCGACCGCGGCGGGATCCTGACCTCCACCGCCCCCGCAGGCGCCGCCGACGCCGGGAAGTACGGACTGGTCGCCAAGGTGAATCCCCCGACCCCGGACGGTCCCGCCGGCGTCGAGGTGCTGTTGCGGAACAAGGTGCTGCTGTCGTCGCCGCTGGACCAGCTACCCGCAGACTGCACGCTCGTGGTGTCGTCGGATTCCACGCGGACCACCGCCGGTGTCGTCGCGGCGGGCCAGGACGCACCGACCGTCGTCGACGGCGACCTCCGCCCGCAGATGGTGGGCATCTTCAGCGACCTCGACGGTGCGGCGCCCGACGGGCTGCAGGTGACGGCAGAGATAGACAGCCGCTTCTCGTCGACGCCGTCGACCCTCAAGTTCGCCGCCATGGTGGTGGGCGCGCTCGCGACGATTCTGGCGCTGGTGGCTCTGCACCGTCTCGACAACGTGGACGGACGCCGGGCACGAAGATTCCTGCCCACCCGCTGGTGGTCGTTCGGGGTCGTCGACGCCGTCGTCATCGGCACGCTGGTGCTGTGGCATTTCATCGGCGCCTCCACCTCCGACGACGGCTATCAGTTCAACATGGCCCGCACGTCCGAGTCCGCGGGCTACATGGCCAACTACTTCCGCTGGTACGGCGTCCCGGAGGCGCCGTTCGGGTCTCCGTACTACGACGTCCTCGCGGTGCTGGCGAACATCACCCCGGCGAGCCCGTTCGTGCGTCTGCCCGCGCTGCTCGCCGGCATCGTCGCGTGGCTGGTGATCAGCCGTGAAGTCGCGCCGCGACTCGGCGCCGCGGTCCGCGGCAACCGGCTCGCGCTGTGGACCGGCGGATTGGTGTTCCTCGCGTTCTGGCTCCCGTACAACAACGGTCTGCGGCCCGAACCGATCGTCGCGGTGGGCGTGCTGCTCACCTGGTGCTCAGTGGAACGCGCCGTCGCGACCCGGCGACTGCTGCCCGCCGCGGTGGCGATCCTGGTCGGTGCGGCCACGCTGACCGCGGGTCCGTCCGGGTTGATCTGTTTCGGCGCCCTCGTCGCGGGCGCCCGGCCGATCCTGCAGATCGTGATCGCGCGGGCCAAGACGGTGGGATACGTCGCCTTGCTGGCGCCGCTCGTCGCCTCGGGGACCGTGATCCTCGTGGCGGTGTTCGCCGACCAGACCCTCGCCGCCGTCATGGAGATGCAGCACGTTCATGCGATCGGTCCCAACGTTCCCTGGTTCGACGAGTACCTCCGCTACCAGTACCTGCTGAACATCTCCGTCGACGGTTCCCTGTCGCGCCGGTTCGGCGTGTTCGTGATGGTGCTGAGCCTGGCCGTGACGGTTCTCGTGATGCTCCGCAAGGGTGGCCGGATTCCCGGGACCGCGGCCGGACCGTCGCGGCGGCTCATCGGCATCACGCTCGCCGCGATGGGGCTGATGATGTTCACGCCCACCAAGTGGACGCACCACTTCGGCATCTACGCGGGCCTCGCGGGGTCGCTCGCCGTCCTGGCCTCTGTGGCGGTGAGCACCGCCGTGGTGCGCTCGCCACGCAACCGCGCCCTGTTCGCGGCCGCCCTGCTGTTCCTGCTGGCGATGTGTTTCACCAGCACCAATGGGTGGTGGTACGTGTCCAGTTACAGCGTCCCGTGGTGGGACAAGCCGGTGTCGATCGCCGGCCTGGGTGCCGGCACGATCCTGCTCGGCGCCACGCTGGTGATGCTGCTGGTCGCGGCGTGGTGCTACTTCCGCGAGCCCTACACCCGGACCGACTCCGTGCGGCGACGCCGGTTGTGGGCGATCCCGCCGCTGACGGTGGCGGCCGCCGCGATGGTGCTGTTCGAGGTGCTGTCGATGGCGAAGGGCGCGGTCGCGCAGTATCCCGCGTTCTCCCTCGCCCGTTCCAACGTCGACGCCGTCACCGGCGCACCATGTGGTCTCGCCAACGACGTCCTGCTCGAAACCGATCCGAACGCGTCGCTGCTGCAACCGCTGTCCGGCGACGCCGCCACCGCTCTGGCGGGTACCGGCACTGTCGGCTTCACACCGAACGGCGTCGCCGGCGACCTCAGTGCCGACGAGGAATCGTCGGATGCGGGGGTCGCTAACTCCGTCAAGACCGACAACACCGAGCAGACGGCGTCGAGCAACGCTGCGGGCACCGGCGGCGGCGCCGGCGTGGTGGGTGTCAACGGCAGCGCGGTGGCCCTGCCCTTCGGCCTCGATCCCGACCGCACGCCGGTCCTCGGCAGCGACGGCAGCGACGGCGACGCGTCACTGACCACCGGCTGGTTCCGGTTGCCGAATCCCGACTCGGACGCCGGGGCGGGCGACATCATCTCCATCGCCGCGGCGGGCCGCATCCACTCCGTCGACGCGGACGGCGTCGTCACCTACGGCCAGAACCTCGAGGTGGAATACGGCACGACGGGGCCGGACGGCGCGGTCGCGGTGTCGGGACGCGTGACGCCGATCGACATCGGCCCGGCACCGTCCTGGCGGAATCTGCGCGTCCCGCTCGATTCCCTGCCAGGCGATACGAATGTCATCCGACTCGTGGCGTCGGACTCGGACAGTGATCCGCAGCAGTGGCTGGCGGTGACACCGCCGCGTGTTCCGCGGACGCAGACACTGAACGACGTGATCGGATCCGACGCACCCGTGATGATCGACTGGGCTGTGGGACTTGCCTTTCCGTGCCAGCGACCGTTCGACCACCGCACCGGGGTCGCGGAGGCGCCCGAGTACCGGATCCTTCCCGACCGTCCCGGCGCGATCATGACGAGCCTGTGGCAGGACCGGTACGGCGGAGGCCCCCTGGGCTGGATCGAGATGACCCGGTCGAGCCGAACCATACCGTCGTATCTGCGCGACGACTGGGACCGTGACTGGGGCGGAGTGGAGCAGTACTCCCCGCTCGACCCCGGCGCGAAGACGGCGGAGATCGACACCACCCGGATTCAGCGTTCGGGCATGTGGAACCCGGCGCCGATCATCACGGCCTACTGAGCGTCGGGTGACGCGCCCGCCCCGGGCGCGTCACCGATCACCTCAGAGTTCGAATTCCGCCGGGGCGATGCCGACGGCGAAACAGGCGTCGCGCACCACGTTTCGCTCGTGCTGGTCGAAGTTGCCGTCGGCGCCACCGATGACGATGCCGATCTGGATGACGGCACGTGCCTGATCCTGCTTGGACTTCAGTTTCGCGATGGTCGCGGTGGCCTCGATCTTGCCGAACTCGAAATCGGACTGCAGTTTGCTGCAGTACCAGTCGAACTTCTGACTCAACTCGTCCGACGGGAACACACTCAGCGCCTCGTTGCTGGTGATCAGCGCCGCCGTCTTCTGACGCTCGGACGGGTCGATGGTCCCGTCCGCCGCGGCGATGAGGGCGCACATGGCCATGCTGGCGTTGGCGAACTCCTTGTTCTGGAACTGTGCCGTCTTGGTCTTGAGCTGGCCGTTCATCTCGAACGCCTTTGCCTTCAGCTGATCCCAGAAAGCCATTGGACTCCTTCTTCGTGTGCCCACGCACGGTGCGTGTGGTGTCCAATTTGCCAGGTTTCGCCCGGGGGCGTCGCCGCGGTCGGTCTACCAGCGCAGTCACAGGAATCCGCCGCTAGGGCTGCAGCGCCTGCAGGTCTCCCGTCGGCACGTGGATCCACCCCTCCCGCTCGGCGATGGCGCGGTCGTCGCCCCCGGGTAGTGCTGTGCGGCCGACGGCCGCGGCCCGCGCGATGACGGCGGCCAGCACCGCGTCGAGGGCGTCGTCCGATTCGCGGCAGATCGTCTGGAATGCACCGAGTTCCAACCAGTCCGCGGCCGCCAGGAGCGTGTCGACCAACTCCCCCAGCGTCACCCGGTTCTGCGCGCTCTTGTATCCCCGCGACACCAGCCCCCAGGTGCGCAGCGCGGCCGCCGGATACACCTCGACCACGCGGCCGTCGACGCGTCCGACGTCGACGCCGAGGTCGCCGAGTTCCGCGAGAATTCCGGCGCAGCGCAACGCGACGTGCGCAATGAGATCCGCCGACACACTGAGCGGGGATATCCCCGTCGCGGACTGCACCACGAGGTCGGTGCGCCGCTTCGTCAACGGTCGACGCCCCTCGCGGTTGGCGAGGCCGTTGGTTGCGGACAGCCGGCCGGCGTGATGCTCGGACACCATGCGGACGAATGCGTCGGGCCAGCCGAACGGTGCATCGATACCGGTCCTGTCGCAGGCCAGCACGGCCTCGGTGACGGCGTCGTTCCCGGCTCCCAGCCGGACGGACTCGACGCGGGCGACACCGTCGGACCAGTCGATGATCGCCAGGGCCGTCTTCTTCGGCTCGGCAGCCAGGTCGACTCCCACGGTGCGCATCGGCCCAGGCTAGCCCCGACCTGCTGAATCAGAACAAGTGATGCAACGCATCAGTTAGTTGTTCTGTACAGATACACGGCCTCCGGCCATTGTGGTCTGCACGACTCGACCTAGAAGTGGCGCACCTGCGCCGTTCGGAGCATTGATGCCCGACACCCACGTCGCCCCGATGCTGGAGAAGCACACCATCGGGTTCGTCCCGGAATCCGATCGCCACGGCAAGGTTCGTGATCTGTTCACGCTGTGGTTCGGCGGCAACCTCGCCCCGCTCCCGATCGTGACCGGCGCCCTCGGACCCAGTCTGTTCGGCATCATCGTCCAGATTCCGTTCTTGGCCACGTCCCTCTACACGGGCCCGGTGTCCGCGTTCCTCGGCGGCGCCGACCTGTCCTGGGTGGCCGGACTCGTGGTGACCGGACCCATCTACCTGCTCCTGGCCCGGCGCGGTTCGACCGGAGCGAAGAGCACGTCCGCCGCGACGCGTGAGCCTGCGCGCCTGTAGTCCTCGAACACCGCACCGCCCGAGCCCGTTACAGGCTCGGGCGGTGTGCGTAGTGCCCGCCCCTGCCCGCTCGGGCAGGGTTTCGCGTTTGTCCACCACCCGGCAGCGCCGGCTCGCTAGGGTCGAAAGAAGAGACCGATTCACCGGAGAAGGAAGTTGTCGCAGATGTCCAGTTTCCCGGGCCTCACCCACGTCGCGATCACCGTGTCCGACCTACCGGCCAGCACCGCCTGGTACACCGCACTGTTCGAATCAGCCCCCGTGCTCGACGAGGACGAGGAATCGGGAACCTTCCACCACACGGTGTTCGCGCTCGACGGCGGCATGCTCTTCGGCCTCCACACGCACCCCGACAGCGGCGCTCCCGCACGGTTCGACGAACGGCAGGTCGGACTCGACCACATCGCGTTCCAGTGTTCCCCCGACGCGCTGCCCCGGTGGGTGGAGCGGCTCGACGCCCTCGGCATCGAGCACGGGGGCATCAAGACGGCGCACTACGGGTCCGGCATCTCGTTCCGCGACCCGGACAACATCGCGCTCGAATTCTTTGCTCCACCCGTGAGTACTTCTTAACGTCGGGCGGTTGACAAGTACTCACGGGCGGCGGAGCCGCAGGCGTCGAGCAGGGTCAGGGCGAGGGCCAGCGCGCCGTCGACGGCCGCCCGGTCTGCGGCGGGCGCGGCGCTGGCCGCGGCGAACTCGGCCTGATGGTTGACGGCAGGCGCGGAGTCGATTCCGATGTAGGGGTGGATCGCGGGAATCACCTGCGAGACGTTGCCCATGTCGGTGGAGGCCCGGTTCATCAGCGAGTCCGCACCGGTGCGGAATCCGCGGCCCAGTCCCTCCGCGTGCCGGACGTACGACGCGAGCAGCGCCTCGTCGGTGCGGAACTCCGAGTACGGTTCGCTTTCGGGGGCGATGGTGAGTTCACAGCCGGTTGCGATGGCGCCGGCCTCGAAGCAGCGGGCCACGCGGGGTTCGATGCGGGCCAGTTCCTCCAGCGTCTCCGCGCGCACGTACCAGCGACCTTCGGTGCGCTCGGGGATGGCGTTGGGCGCCTCTCCCCCGCGGGTCATCATTCCGTGCACTCGCGTGCTCGACGGAAGCTGTTGCCGGAGAAGCCCGATGGCGACCTGCGCCACCGTGAACGCGTCGGCCGCGTTGACGCCCCGTTCCGGGTACGCGGCGGCGTGTGCTGCCTTGCCGTCGTACCGGATGTGACTGTGGGACACCGCGTACGGTTCGGCCCGGGCGACGTCGACCGGGCCGGGGTGGGCCATGACGGCGGCGTGGACGCCCTCGAACGCTCCGCGTTTCAGCATGTCGATCTTGCCGCCCCCGCCTTCCTCGGCGGGGGTGCCGAGTACCGACAGGGTGATCCCGAGGTCGTCGACCAGCGGGGCGAGGGCCAGCGCCGTCCCCACCGAGATGGCGGAGATGACGTTGTGCCCGCACGCGTGTCCGAGCCCGGGGAGCGCGTCGTATTCCGCGCAGACCGCGAGGTGCAGCGGTCCGGAACCGACGTGCGCGCGGAACGCGGTGGGCAGTCCGACGTACTGCTGCTCCACCGTGAAACCGGCGTCCGACAGCACCCCGGCCACCCGGACGCACGAACGTTCCTCCTCCCACGCGACCTCCGGGTGGGCGTGAAGGTCGTGCGACAGAGCCAGGATCCGGTCTTCCGCCCTCCTGGCTCCGTCACGTACCGCGGCGTCGGCGCTCACAGGTCCCCCGGCACGCCGTAGGACGCGGCGGCCGTCGGGTCGACACCCCGCGCCCGGTAGTCCCGCTTCTGCGGTTCCCACACCGTCCACAGCCGGTGCAGTTCGCCGACCGGGTCGTCGTGCCAGTCGACGCGCAGATCGGTGACGGGCCAGGGCACGTCCTCGACCACCTGGATTCCCGCCGAGTGCACAGGCCCCGCCTCCCCGCCGGCGATGACGGCCGCGGTGAGTCCGTCGAACAGTCTGCCCTCGAACGTCGGGGCGGTACTCGACACGTAGCCGAACAGCAGCGACCGGATGACGCCTTCGTCGCGGAGCATGTTGCCGGCGACGGCGGCGCCGCCGCCCTGCGCACTGCTGTGGATGCCCAACGTCTGCGCGCCCGAGTGCACCGCGGTGCCGCCGTCCGCATCGACGACGACGACCTGGCGGTACTCCGGGAACTTCTCTTGCGCGAGTGCGGTTTTCAGTGCGGTTTCCGCATTCGCACCCGAGGCGAGCGCGTCGAGGCCGATCGGCCCCAGCTGCGGATTGGTCACGTTCTGGGAGGCGACGACACCGACCCCGGACCGCACGTGCAGGCAGCGTGCGGCCACGGCGGGGCTGGAGGAGCAGACGACCATCCCGAACGCGCCCCCGGAATCGCGGGCGACGAGTGAGAACGTCATGAGCTGATCACTGCCGTCGCGTCGATCTCGACGAGCCATTCGGGCCGGGCGAGGGCGTCGACGACGATGCCGGTGGACACCGGATGCACACCTTTCAGCCAGCGTCCGACCACCCGGTAGACGGTCTCCCGGTACCGGATGTCCACCAGGTAGATGGTGACCTTGACGACGTCCTCGAGCCGGCTGCCCGATTCCTTCAGCAGCATCGCGATGTTCGCCATCGCCTTCTCGGCCTGGGCCTCGACGTCGCCGATTCCCACCGACTCCCGGGTGTCGAGGTCCTGTCCGATCTGCCCGCGGAGATACACGACTCCGCCGGCGACGACCGCTTGCGCGAGGTCGTTGTCGAGGTTCTGTTCCGGGTACGTGTCGCGGGTGTTGAACGGGCGGATGCGGGTGTGGGTGGTCATGCCGCACCTCCGTCGACGTTGTTCGACAGTCCCGCTGCGGCCTTGACCAGTCCGAGCGGACCGTCGAAGTCGAAGTTGCGGTAGACGGCGGCGAGTTGCGCGAACGGCGGTGACTGGGCGAAGAGCTGGAACGTCAGGCGATGTCCCGCGTAGTCGCTGTTGAGCAGGTCGCGGGCGAACGCGAGGAGCTTGCGACGGTCGTCGGCCACCCAGTTGTCGTTGATGGAGTAGAACTTCTCCAGCCACGGCGCGACGTCGGGGTCGGCGAACGTGGCGGCGTCCGGGGTGATGCAGATCTGGCCGCCGCACAGTTCGCGGGCGATGTGCATCATCGCGGGCAGCTGGCTGAGCGCCATCACCCGGCCGGTGTAGAGGAGGGACTGGTTGGGCATGAGCAGGCCGCCGGGGCTGGGCTCCGCGAGCGAGATGGCCGCGGTGAGGTGGGCGTTGATCGTCTCCCGGTAGCAGGCGAGCTGGGCGAGCTTCTCCTGCACCGCCTGCTGCTTCTCGAGGCCGCTCTGCTTGACGTTCCACAGTGCGGATCCGATCATCAGATCGGCGAGGTGCAGAGTGCGTTGCACGAACGGGAACGCGCTGTAGCGGTGCAGGGTGGAGCGGATGAACGTGGCTGCCCGGGTGTGCCGGTAGAACAGAACGTCTTCCCAGGGGATCTCGACGTTGTCGAACACGACGAGGGACTCGACCTCGTCGACCCGGTTGGCGAGCGGGTAGTCGGCGGACGGCGCGCGGCCGGCGAACCCGTTGCGGGAGATGTACTTCAGCCCCGGCGCGCCCATGTCGAGCACGAACCCGACAGCGTAGTCGGACAGTTCGCTGTTTCCCCAGTTGGCGATGGTGGGTTTGGTGAACGCCTGGTTGGAGTAGGCGGCGGCGGTCTCGTACTTCGCGCCGCGCACGACGATGCCGTTGTCGGTCTCCTTCACGACGTGCAGGAGCATGTCGGGGTCCTGATCCTGCGGCGCCTTGGACCGGTCGCCCTTGGGGTCGGTGTTCGCCGACACGTGGAACGGGTCCTCCCGGACCGACCGGTCCAGGTGGCGGCGGATGTTCTCCGAGAAGCGCGGGTCCACCTCGTTGAGGACGTCCTGGCCGTCGAACAGCGACCACATCTCGCCGATGGTCTCGTCACCGACTCGGGTGACCACGCCCCGGGTGTCCCCGAGGACCAGGTCGACGGCGGCGCGCTTGTCGAGCCAGTCCTGCTGCGTGCGGGGAAGCTTGTTGGCGATGGCGTTGCGTTCGCCGGATTCGGGATCGACGTAGGTCATCGCGTCCTGCGTGGCCTCCTCGTGCGCGAGGTCGTAGATGCGTGCCCGCACCTCGACGATCGGCTTGAACATGGGGTGGTCGGCCACGTCCTTGACGCGCTCCCCGTCGACCCAGACCTCACGGCCGTCTCTGATGGACTCCCTGTATTCGTCTCCGGTGCGGATCATTTCGTGCTCCTCGTCCTCGGCGCGGGGTGTGCGTCCGGGTAGTCGGGAAAGGTGGAAGGTTCGAACGCTGCAGGCTTGCTGTAGGTGTGGGAGGCGTACACGAGGGGTTCGCCGGGGTGTGCCTCCACGGCGGCGACGCGTCCGATGTAGACGCGGTGGGTACCGGCCTCGATGACGTCGTGGACGGTGCAGTCGAACGACGCGATCGCGTCGTGGACGCGGGGTGAGCCGGATTCGGCCACGGTCCAGTGCCCGCAGGTGAAGTCCCACCGCCGCTTGCCCGGCCAGGGGCGGCCGGCGAAGGTGTCGGCGACGTGATCGTGCTGGGTGGCAAGCACATTGACGCAGAAGACGCCGTTCTCGGAGATCGCGTCGTTGACCGGGCTTCGTCCGTGCAGGCAGACCAGCACCAGTGCCGGGTCGGCCGAGACGGAGCACATCGCACTCACGGTCTGGGCGGCGCGCCCGCCTGGACCGTCGGTCGCGACGACGGTGACTCCGGTCGCGACGGCGCTCATGGCCATGACGAAGTTCGCGGTCGAGTTGTCCGGCATCGGTGGGGCCACCGATGTTCGGGCCGTCGTTTCGACGGCTGGGTGACGGTCAGCGATCGGCATGACGGGCTCCTTTCTGTGTGCGGTGAGCGAGGAGTTCGTGCCGTTGCACCAATCTTGAGGTCCCCGGTGAAATCTGTACAACACAGATAAGTGGCGCACTGCATAAGGAAAAGTGATGAACTGGGAACCGATGCCGATCACGGGTTCGACCAGGGATAATTCCCTACATCAGCCGATGCGGACGGGGACGATCATGACGCCACTGCAACGCTATATCGCCGAGGAGATCGCGATCGACCATGCCGACGGGCTGCTGTCCCGCCGCGAGGCGTTGCGAAGACTCGGACTCATCGGCCTCGGCGTGGCGGCGGCGTCCTCGTTGCTCGCCGCCTGTTCCACCGACAGCGACGAGTCGCCGACGTCGGCGCCGGTGACGCCCGGCGGAGCGACGCCCCCACCGCCGGGAGCGGCCGAGGCCGTCGAGACCGAAGCGGTGACGTTCCCCGGGCCGGACGGCCGCGTCCTGCAGGGTGCGTGGGCCGACGCCGCCACACCTCGCGGAGCGGTCCTCGTCATACACGAGAACAAGGGCCTGACCGACCACATCCGTTCGGTGGCGGGACGATTCGCGGGTGCCGGCTACTCCGCGCTCGCCCTCGACCTGCTCTCGGAGGAGGGCGGGACCGCAACGTTCACCGATCAGGCGCAGGCGACCGCCGCGCTGGCCACCGTGCCGCCGGCGCGCTTCGTCGCCGACATGAAGGCCGGGGTGGACGAACTCGGGCGTCGGGTGCCGGACGAGAAGATCGCGGCGGTCGGGTTCTGTTTCGGCGGCGGGATGGTGTGGCAACTCCTCGCGTCCGGTGAGCCGAGGCTGGCTGCGGCGGTCCCCTTCTACGGGCCCCTGCCCGAGGGCGCCGATTTCTCCGGGTCGAAGGCCGCGGTCCTCGCCATCTACGCGGAACTGGACGCCCGGGTGAACGCGTCCCGGGACGCCGCTGCCGCCGCACTCGCGAAGGCGGGACTGCCGCATGAGATCGTCACGGTTCCGGGCGCCGATCACGCGTTCTTCAACGACACCGGGCCCCGCTACAACGCGACCGCGGCAGCCGAGGCCTACGAACGTGTCCTCGCCTGGTTCGGCGAATACCTGGGGTGAGGCGGGCGCATCAGCAGTGCGGCCACGAGGAAACAGACCGCGCCCACGAACGTGCCCAGATCGGCGATCGTCGGGTTCTTCAGCGAGTCCGTGCCGGGCACGATGAACGCGCCGACAGCGGACACTCCGAACGCCACCGACCCGATCATGTTCAACCAGGTGCTGCGCCAGTTGCGGGCATGCGGATCCCACAGCTTGTCGGTTTCGGTGGTGGCCACCACAGCCAGACCGCTGGCGACGAGGAATGCCGTCGACCCGAAGATGTCGGGACGCCACCCCCACACCCGGTCCTGTTCGACGGTGAGGCCCTGGATCAGCGCGACGCCGGTGCTCACGTTGAACAGCAAGGTGCCGACGAACTGGATCAGCGCCGCCCACCAGTCGTAGCGTTCGACCGTCGCGGAGTCCTCCCCGGGCACCGGCCTGCCGCTGAGCCGCAACTGGATGAACCCGGCGGTGGTGAAGAACAGCGACCCGACGAAGTAGGTGATGTTGTCGATCTCGGCGCCGACCGCGTGCCCGTACACCCGGGTGGCCGCCAGCCCGAACAGGAAGGAGCCGATCACGAATCCCCAGGATTCGCGGCGCAGCCGGAGCGTGCGGCGAGGCGCGGACGAGGGGTGGTCATTCGACACCGTGACGTCACCCCCTCACCGGTCGGCAAGGTTTCAGACTCTCCGAAAGCGCGCACCGGGTCAAGGTCGGACGCCGAAATTCGGCTGCGAGTCCACGTGGGGTGTGCCAGTGTCGGGGAATGACGACGACCACCGCCGGCATCACGATCAGAACGGCCACCGAACAGGACTGGCCGAAGATCACCCTGCTCAACGAGATCTGCTTCGTGACACCGCAGACCGAGGAGTTCACCGCCCACTGGAGGCAACTCGTCAGCGGCGCGCCGCCGATCATCGCGGTCGACGAGGACGCGGTGGTCGGCGCCACCATGGACATCCCTATGACCGTCACCGTTCCCGGTGGCGAGGGCGTTCCCGCGGCGGGCGTCACCGCGGTGACGGTCGCGCCCACCCATCGACGCCGCGGCCTCCTTCGCGCGCTCTACACCGAACATCACGACCGCATCCGGACGTCGGGGGTCCCGCTGTCGCTCCTCACGGCCAGTGAGGGCGGGATCTACGGACGCTTCGGGTACGGACCCGCGACCATCGAGACCACGTCGAGCATCGACCGCCGATTCGCGGTGCCGCACCCGAAGGCACCGGACCCGGGTGGTGTGCGGATGGTCCATCCGGCGGAGGCCCGGGCCGCGTTCACCGACGTCTACGACCGCTGGCAACGGGTGACCCCGGGGGCGCAGGTGCGGCCCGAGATCGTGTGGAATCGGATCTTCGCCGACCGTGAGAGCGAGCGCGGCGGCGGCACAAGCCTGTTCGGGCTCGTGCACGACGACGGTTACGTGCTCTACCGTCGCGTGTCCGGCGACAACGGAACCGTCGCCCGGGTGGAGGAGATCCGCACCGTCACGCGAGACGCGCACGCCGCGCTGTGGCGAGCACTGCTCGGCCTGGACCTCGTGCGGCGCATCGAAGCGCACCTCACCCCCGAGGACCCACTGCCGTATCTGCTGACCGACGGCCGGCTGGTACGCACCACCTCGCGCCACGACGAGCTGTGGGTCCGGATCATGGACGTGCCCGCCGCACTCGAGGCCCGCAGGTACCGAACAGACTTCGACGTCGTGATCCAGGTCGACGACGGATTTTTGGACGCCGGCGGGCGGTTCGCGCTGACCGTGCGGGACGGCACCGCGTTGTGCACCCCGACCGACTCCACCCCGCAGGTGGTGCTCGACCTGGACGTGCTGGGCAGCCTGTATCTCGGCGCCCACCGGGCACGCACCTTCGCCGCCGCGAACCGGCTGCAGGCCGCGGACCCCGACGTCCTCGACCGCTTCGATCACGCCTTCGGCGCCGACCGCGACGCCCAGATGGGGTGGCCGTTCTAGCGGGCCGAACCCGCCTGTTTCGCGAACACGGCCCGCGCCCGTTCGGCGACGGCCCGGGCCCGCGCCGTGCTCCGCACACCCTTCAGCCGGGCAAGCACCACCGGGAGGCCGGGAACGTCGTCGGCGATGGGCAGCGACGCGACGCGTCCGCCGTCGTAGGTCCGGCCCTCGGCGGGCCGCTGGTTGAGGATCGAGAAGCCGTGGCCGCGAGCGACGAGTCCGCGCACCGTTTCGTAGCTCGCCGACCGGTACCGGACCACCGGCGTGACCCCCGCCGCCGACAGCATCGCCAGGAAGTAGTCGCGGCTGCTCGGCAGGTCCAGCAACACCATGGGTTCGCCCTCGAGGTCGGCGAGGGTGATCGCGTCGTGGCCGGCCAGCCGGTGGTCCGGCGGAAGGATGACGTGCGGCCTGGCAACGCCGAGCGTCTCCGTCTCCATGTCGTCGCCCAGCGCGAGGTCGTAGGTCAGGGCCAGTTCCGCGGTGCCGTTGCGCAGCGCCGCCCGCACCGCCTCCGCCTGCGTCTCGACGACCTCGACCTCCAGGTCGGGGTGCTGATCGCGCAGGTCCGAGATCAGTGTCGGGAGGATGAACGGAGTGAGGGTGACGAAGCAGGCCAGGCGCACCGTTCCCCGCACGTTGTCCTCGTGGCCGCGCGCCGCGTCGAGAACCTCACCGAGGTGGGCGAGGACGCTGCGGGTGTCGCGGAGCATCTCCTCCCCCGCAGCGGTGAGGACCAGTCCGCGGGACCGTTGCCGGATGAAGAGCTGGGTGCCGATCTGATGCTCGAGTTGGGAGATCGCCGAGGAGACCGCCGACTGCGCGACCATCAGTTCGTCGGCGGCCTTCGTCATGCTGGAGAAGTTCGCGGCCTCGACGAAATACCTCAGTTGGGTGAACGTCACGTCGGGTCGTCGTTGCATGCACTCTCCTCGGGATCTGAGGCCACCAGGATTGCAGGTCTCCGACCGGGGAGCCACCCACGACACACGCGGCGGACGCGACACCGTCAGCGGATGTCGGCGTTCACGAGGTCGGGATCCGGCTGCGATCCGGGGCCGTCTTCCCGGGTGCGGCGCGGGCCGCTCGCCGACCGCACGGAATTGCCACGCACGTATCCGACGGCGCCGAGGAGCGCGAGCACGGCCAGCGTCCCGA
Source organism: Rhodococcus jostii RHA1 (assembly GCF_000014565.1). Taxonomy (NCBI): domain Bacteria; kingdom Bacillati; phylum Actinomycetota; class Actinomycetes; order Mycobacteriales; family Nocardiaceae; genus Rhodococcus; species Rhodococcus jostii. Next base: position 1,882,585 of record NC_008268.1, read on the forward strand.
GGGTGAACAGTTCGAACGTCCCCTGGTTCACTCCCCAGATCTCCTCGAAGTCGTAGTCCAGGCCGAACACCGATTCCAGGGTGCCGGGGAAGACCGCCACCCAGGAACCGAGCAACACCCACGCGAAGCACAGGATGCCGAGGACGCGGAAGCCCGCGTTTCCGGTGGGAACCCGGAAGGGCCGCACGACGTCCGGGAAACGCGTGCGCAGGCGGACCGCCGACGGGATGACGATCAGGTAGCTGAGCAGGAACGTCGAGATCGAGATGGTGAGCACGACCGCGAAGATGGAACCGCCGGAGCCGGTGATCTGCATGGCCGCGACCATGAAGACGGTGGCGACGAGTCCGGACAGGAAGTTGACGCGCACCGGCGTTCCCAGACGCGGATGGAAGCGGCCGAAGAATCCGCCGAAGAACGCACCGTCGGCCGCGGCCATCGCCTGCATGCGGTCGCTGATGATCATCCACGCCGCGCCCTGGGTCATCAGGATCACCGCGAAGATCACCCCGGTCACGGTCAGCATGGCGGGTGCGGCGGGACCGTACACGCTGTACACGGTCGCGACCGCCTCGAGGAGTCCGCCGACACCGGTGATGTCGTCCGCGGGGACGACGAGCAGGATGGCGAAGATCGGCAGCAGGTAGGACGCGGCGGCGATGGCGCAGGCGCGGGCGATCGAGATCGGGACGTCGCGGGCGGGGTTCTTCATCTCCCCGGCGGCGCTGTTCCCGGATTCGAACCCGAGGTAGGAGAACAGCAGCAGCGGCGTCACACCGAGGAGCCCGGTCAGGGTGGGGCTGAAGTCGCCGGCCGAGATGCCGGCGAATCCGTTCTTCGCGGCGTAGATGCCGGTGGTGACGAGGAAGAACAGCAGGAAGACGATCTTGAGGAACGCGCCGACCGTCGGAATCCATTTGCCGCGAGCCAGACTCACGACGGCCGCGAGCACAGTCAGCCAGATGAAGACCAGTTTGAACAGGTAGTCCGTCACCGATCCTTCCTCGAACGCGGTGACGTAGTGGTTCCAGGTCTCCGCGGCGATGAACGCCATCGACCCGCCGACCCACACGGGCTGGGTCACCCACGTCAGCAGCGATGCGAGGGCGGCCAGCGGCCGGCCGAACGCTCTCCGGACCCACACGTACACCCCGCCCTCGCCGGTGAACGTGCTGCCGATCTCGGCGAAGATGAGGCCGTAGGGCAGCAGGAAGAACACCGCGAGAACCAGTGCCCAGGTGAAGGTCTCCGCGCCGAAGGTGGAGACCTGACCGAGAACCTCGACCGACACCACCGCCGCGACGATGAGGAAGACGATGTCGAAACGGCCGAGTGACTTCTCGAGATGTTGCATCTGTTCGTCCGCCAGGGCGGTGGGGGTGTTGTCGCTCATCGATCGTGCCTCTCACGTTGCAGTGATGCCGGTCACTACTCTCGTCCGCACCCGGCAAATCTGTACAGCACAAAGATCCGGGGTACTGCATCAGTTATCCAGATGCTGAGGCCGCCGGGTTGGCATCTGAATAACTGATGCAGTGGCACGGAAAGATCCTGTTGACTGTTGTGGTCGCGCGGACCGACGATTCTGGCACTGCACGAACCGAACAGCGTGAGGAACCCACCGTGCGTGATCCGAGATACGACATCCTTTTCGAACCGGTCAAGATCGGACCGGTCACCGCCCGCAACCGATTCTTCCAAGTCCCGCACTGCAACGGCATGGGTTACCGCGATCCCTCCGGCGAGGCCTACATGCGGCGCGTCAAGGCCGAGGGCGGCTGGGCCGTCGTCTGCACCGAGCAGGTCGAGATCCACCCGACCTCGGACATCGGCCCGTTCATCGAGCTGCGCCTGTGGGACGACCAGGACCTGCCCGCCCTGACCCGGATCTCCGAGAAGATTCACGAGGGCGGCTCCCTCGCCGGCATCGAGCTCGCCCACAACGGCCTGAACAGTCCCAACCTGATCAGCCGCGAGACCCCGCTGGGCCCGCAGAATCTGCCCGTCGTCTCCTGGAACTACGACCCCGTCCAGGCCAGGGCGATGACCAAGTCGGACATCGCCGACCTCCGGCACTGGCACAAGGAGGCGGTGCGCCGGTCGCTGAAGGCCGAATACGACATCGTCTACGTGTACGCCGGGCACGCGATCGGCGGCCTGCACCACTTCCTGTCCCGCCGGTACAACAACCGGACGGACGAGTACGGCGGCAGCCTGACCAACCGGGTTCGCCTGCTCCGCGAGATCCTCGAGGATTCGCGTGAGGTCGCCGACGGGAAGGCCGCTGTGGCGTGCCGCATCTCGGTCGACGAACTCCTCGGCGACGAAGGGATCACCCGCAGCGAGATCGAGGACGTGATCGGCCTGCTCGGCGAGACCCCCGATCTGTGGGACTTCGTGCTGGGCAGTTGGGAGGACGACTCCGTCACGTCGCGGTTCGGTCCCGAGGCGGAGCAGGAGCCGTATGTCCGCGGGCTGAAGCAGCTCACCACGAAACCCGTCGTCGGTGTCGGCCGCTTCACCTCGCCCGACACGATGCTGCATCAGGTCAAGAGCGGCATCCTCGACTTCATCGGGGCGGCCCGACCCTCGATCGCCGACCCGTACCTTCCGCGCAAGATCGAGGAGGGGAACCTCGAGGACATCCGGGAGTGCATCGGCTGCAATATCTGCGTGTCCGGCGACTTCACCATGTCGCCGATCCGCTGCACCCAGAACCCGACGATGGGCGAGGAGTTCCGGCGCGGCTGGCACCCGGAGCGGATCAAGGTGCGCTCGACCGATTCGAACGTCCTCGTCGTCGGCGCCGGCCCCGCCGGACTCGAGGCGGCCCGCGCACTCGGGCAACGCGGCTACCACGTCAGCCTCGCCGAGGCGAGCAGGCAACTCGGCGGCCGCGTGACCCGCGAGTCCAAGTTGCCCGGCCTGTCCGCGTGGGTCCGTGTGGTCGACTACCGCGAACAGCAACTCCGCAGGCTCCCCGACGTGGACGTGTTCATGGAGAGCGAGATGACCGCGGACGACGTCATCGAGAACGACTTCCAGCACGTGGTCGTCGCGACGGGCTCGCACTGGCGCCGCGACGGCGTCGGCCGGTGGCACACCCACGCCGTTCCTGTCGACGAGCACGCCGACGTCCTGACCCCCGACGACGTGATGGCGGGGCTCCGGCCCCGGGGAAACAAGGTCGTCCTCTTCGACGACGACCACTACTACCTCGGTGCCGTCGTCGCCGAACTCCTCGCCAAGGAGGGATTCGACGTCACCCTGATCACGCCGGCCGCGCACGTGTCGCAGTGGACGACGAACACCATGGAGGTGGTCCGCATCCGCAAGCGAATCATCAAGGCCGGTGTGCACGTTCAGGTGAACCGCGCCGTCACCGCGGTCACCCCCCAGGGCGTCCGCACCGTGTGCGCGTTCACCGGCGACGAGCAGTTCGTCGACGCGGACAGCGTCGTCCTCGTCACCGCGCGGCTCCCGAAGGACGGGTTGTTCCACGAACTGCAGTCGCGCGAATCCGAATGGGGCGGCGCCGACCTGCGCAGTGTCCGCGGCATCGGCGACGCCTGGGCCCCGTCCACCATCGCGGCGGCGGTCTGGTCCGGGCACCGGTACGCCGAGGAACTGGACGAACCACCCGCCGCGGGCCCGGTCGCCTTCCGACGCGAAGTCACCGGACTGTCCATCGAACCCGTCGAGAGATTCTCCGTCCCCCCGCTCGCCAACGCACAGAACTGAGGAACACCACCATGACCGCAGTGCACCCGATCCCGACCGACGCCCGGAACATCGCGGCGATGACACCCAGCGCGTACGTCACCGCGGACACGCTCCGGGCGGGCGATCCGAAGGAACACGAAATGATCCACCTGAGCAGCGGCGACGAGAAGTTCACCGTCGGCTCCTGGCGCGCCGAGCCGTATCGCGAGTACATCGAGTCCTACCCGGGCGACGAATACACCCGGGTGCTGGAGGGTTCGGTGACGCTGACAGCGGACGACGGCGTCTCGCACACCTTCGGACCCGGCGACGCATTCACCCTGACCAAGGGGTGGCGCGGCGAGTACCGCGTCGACGAGCCCCTGCTCAAACAGTTCGCCATCTATGTTCCCTGATCCCACACCACCACTTTCGAGCACGAGGGATGACGATGCCTGACCCGACCACACTCGACGACTGGACCCGGCTCGCCGCGACGATCACGCCGCGCCGGGAGCTCTTCATCGACGGCGCGTTCCGTCCCGCCAAGTCCGATGAGACGTTCGACTCGATCAACCCGGCCACCGGTGAGCTGCTCGCACGGGTGGCGGCCGCGGACGCCCCGGACGTCGACGCCGCGGTGCGGTCTGCGCGCGAGGCGTTCGACTCGGGCGTCTGGTCGCGGAGCCCGGCGTCGCACCGCAAGCGGGTCCTGCTCCGGCTCGCCGAGCTGATCCTCGAACACCGGCACGAGCTCGCCCTGCTCGACTCCCTCGACATGGGCAAGCTCGTGGTGGAGGCACTGACCGTCGACGTCCCCTCGGCCGCTGATCTTTTCAGGTTCTACGCCGAAGCCCTCGACAAGATCGGCGGGGAGATCGCGCCCACCGATCCTGGGAGTCTCGCGCTCGTCTCCCGCGAACCCCTCGGGGTCGTCGGGGCGGTGGTCCCGTGGAACTTCCCACTCGACCTCGCGGTGTGGAAGCTGGCGCCGGCCCTCGCCGCGGGCAACAGCGTCGTCCTCAAACCCGCCGAGCAGGCTCCCCTGTCGGTGCTGCGGCTGGCCGAGCTCGCCGCCGAGGCGGGCCTGCCCGACGGCGTCCTGGGCGTCGTCCCGGGGTTCGGCGCCACCGCCGGGGCGGCGCTGGGCCTGCATCCCGACCTCGACGTCCTCGCCTTCACCGGCTCGACCGCGACCGGGAAGCGGTTCCTCCGGTATGCGGCGGACTCGAATCTGAAGCAGGTCTGGCTCGAATGCGGAGGCAAGAGCCCCAACCTGGTGTTTGCGGACGCCGATCTCGACGAGGCGGTGGAGAAGGCGGTCTTCGGCGCGTTCTACAACCAGGGCGCGGTGTGCTCGGCCAACTCCCGGTTGCTGGTCGAGGAGTCGGTGGCCGAACAGGTGACCGAGGCCCTCGTCCGCCGGGCGTCGTCGATCCGCCCCGGCAATCCGCTCGATCCCGCCTCCACACTGGGCGCGATCGTCGACGAGAACCACGCTCGCACCGTTACGGGGTTCATCGACCGCGCCCGGTCCGAGGGCCGGGTGTTGCTGGGCGGCAACAAGACCACCGTGGACGCCCGGGGATCCTTCGTCGAACCGACGATCTTCGCGGACGTCGCACCCACCGCCGAGGTGGTGACCCGGGAGGTGTTCGGACCCGTCCTCACCGTCCAGACGTTCACCGACGAGGCCGAGGCCGTCCGGATGGGCAACGACAGCATCTACGGCCTGGCCGCCTCGGTGTGGACCGAGAACCTGAACCGGGCGCACCGCGTCTCCGCGGCGCTGCGGGCGGGGACCGTCTCCGTCAACACCGTCGACGCCATCAGCGCGCAGACCCCGTTCGGCGGGTTCAAACAGTCCGGGTTCGGCCGCGACCTCTCCCTGCACGCGACGGACAAGTACACCGGGCTGAAGACGACGTGGATCCGGCTGCGGCAGTGAGCGTCACGACACCGTGCCGATCCCCGACCTCGGCGGGCGAATGTACCCGTCGGCGCTCCCGAAGCGCCCGCGGGTACATTCGCCCCGAAACGTGACACCCCACGTCCCCCGTGTCCTCGCGGCGCTGCTTCCGCGGGGTGGCCGAGAACTCCGTGTACACGGCCCGGGCGTTCCGCGGCGCGGGCGTCGGGACCGCGCTGATGCGGCGGCTCATCGACGAAGCGGACTTCTCGGGCATCTGGACGCTCCAGGCCTCGGTGCTGGCGGTGAACACCGGGTCCATCGCACTGCACCACGCGGTCGGCTACCGGACGGTCGGGGTGCGGCAACGACTCGCACAGATCGACGGCGTCTGGCACGACAGCGTGCTGCTCGAGCGCTGCCGGGAGACCTGACACCGCGACCAACCGGAGCTACCGTGGAGGGATGCTCCCCGTCATCGATTTCGCCGAACTGGACACTCCGGCCGGGCGGGAACGGCTGCGGGAGATCACCCACCACGTGGGGTTCTTCTACCTCGACGGGCACGGCGTGGACCGGGAACTGCTCGATCGGGTGTTCACCGTCGCGCGGGAATTCTTCGCCCTGCCCGACGACTCCAAGCAGTCGATCGCGATGCTGAACAGCCCCCATTTCCGTGGCTACAACCGGGTGGGCGACGAACTGACCAACGGCGAGACCGACTGGCGGGAACAGATCGACATCGGCCCCGAACGGCAACCGATCCCCGGCGCCGACGGCTACCTGAGACTGCAGGGTCCCAATCAATGGCCCGCGGATCTCCCCGACCTCGAGAAGACGATCGAGGCCCTGGACGCCGCGCTCGCCGACGTCGGGATGCGGCTCCTGCGGCACTGGGCCGCGTCACTCGACGCCGATCCGGCGATCTTCGACGACGCCTTCGCGCACGCCCCCGCCACGCTGATCAAGGTCGTCCGCTACCCGGAACGGCCGAGCGCCGACCACACCGGCGAGCAGGGCGTCGGCGCCCACAAGGATTCCGGCGTGCTGACGATGCTGCTCCTCGAACCCGGGTCGTCGGGACTCCAGGTGGAAACAGAGACCGGCGACTGGATCGACGCACCCGCCCGCGCCGGCTCGTTCGTGGTGAACATCGGCGAACTGCTCGAGGTCGCGACCGGCGGGTACCTGAGGGCCACCCGGCACCGGGTGCTCACCCCCGCCGGTGCGCCCGAACGACTGTCCGTGCCGTACTTCCTCAATCCCGCCCTCGACGCCACGGTCCCGACCATCGAGCTGCCGCCTCACCTGGCCGAACGCGCCCGCGGCATCGAACTCGATCCGGCGAATCCGCTCTATCGCACGTACGGCGAGAACGCGTGGAAGAGCCGCACCCGCGCGCACCCCGACGTCTACGCCCGCTGGTATCCGGACGAGGCCGAACCGGAGTAAACGCGCGCCGCCACCGGGAGTATTGTTCCCGCAGTGTTGTTCCTGACCTCTCGGCGCTACGTCGACCTCCGCCTGCAGGCGAGCGCAATCTGTCCGCGCTCGCGCTGACGCACCTCTCCACTCAGGACTCTCTCTCGCCGTATCCGCCCCACCGGGCGACGTTCCACGGCCCCACGCGAAAGGCACACCCATGCCCAGTCCCGCGCTGTCCACGCGCGCCGAGACCACCTCTCGACGCCGTCTACCCCAGTGGGCCACATCATTCGGCCCCCAGATCGTCACCGGTCTCGTCGTCGGCGTCATCCTCGGACTCGTCGCCCGCGCCATGCCCGTCGCCGCCGACGGCAACGAGAACTGGCTCGTCGGAACCGTCCACACCATCGGCTCCAGTTACGTGAAACTCCTTACCGTCGCGGTGATCCCGCTGGTGTTCACGGCCATCGTCAGTTCGATCGCCAACCTGCGCGAGGTGGCCAACGCCGCGCGCCTCGCCGTGCAGACACTGCTGTGGTTCGCGATCACCGCGTTCATCGCCGTCGTCATCGGGATCGTCATCGGACTCGTCATCCAGCCGGGATCCCACACGACCGTCACCGGCGCCGGCAAGGAACCGGCCACCACCGGCTCGTGGTGGGCGTTCGTCACCGGCCTCGTGCCCAGCAACTTCCTCGGCCTGAACGCGAAGACCACCCTCACCGAGGGCGCAGCCAGCACGTCGCTGAGTTTCAACGTGCTGCAGTTGCTCGTCGTCGCGGCCGCGATCGGCATCGCCGCACTGAAGGTCGGGGCCAAGGCCGAACCGTTCCTGCAGTTCAACGCGTCACTCCTCGCGATCGTGCAGAAGGTGCTGTGGTGGATCATCCGCCTCGCACCGATCGGGACCGCCGCGCTGATCGCGAACGCCGTCGCCACCTACGGCTGGGACGCCATCGGCTCGCTCGGCTGGTTCACCGCCGCCGTCTACATCGGCCTGGCCATCGTGTTCCTCGTCGTCTACCCCGTCCTGATCCGCGCGCACGGACTGTCGGTGCGTGCCTTCTACTCCGGTGTGTGGCCTGCCACGCAGCTCGGCTTCGTGTCCCGTTCGTCGATCGGTACCCTGCCCCTCACCGAGCGGGTCACCGAACGCAATCTCGGTGTCCCCCGCGAGTACGCGTCGTTCGCCGTGCCGCTCGGGTCGACCACCAAGATGGACGGCTGCGCTGCCATCTATCCCGCGATCGCCGCGATCTTCGTCGCCGAGTTCTACGGTGTGCCTTTGTCGTTCACCGACTACCTGCTGATCATCGTCGTCTCCGTGATCGGATCCGCTGCCACCGCGGGCACCACCGGCGCCACCGTCATGCTGACGCTCACGTTGTCGACGCTGGGGCTGCCCCTCGCCGGTGTGGGCCTGCTGCTCGCGGTCGAACCGATCGTCGACATGGGCCGCACCGCGGTCAACGTCACCGGGCAGGCTCTCGTCCCGACGATCGTCGCGAAGCGCGAAGGCATCCTCGACGAAGCCCGCTACAACGCCGAACGGACAGGCGACCCGTTCGAGGACGACGACGCGGTCGCCGCGAAGTAGCGAAACGGTCGACGAGAGCCTTCCCCACGTGGAAGGCTCTCGTCATGGCCGACCTCGACGCGATCAAACGACGGATCGTCATGCAATTCCAGCGGCACGTCGCCAACCCGCTCTCCACGCGACTGTCGAGCCAGACGCTCCTCGAGACCACCGGCCGCGTCAGCGGGCAGCCCCGCGTCACGCCCATCGGCGGCCGGCGCACGGGCACCGAGTTCTGGCTGGTGTCCGAGTTCGGTGAGCGGTCGAACTACATCCGCAACATCCGCGCGAACAATGCCGTTCGGCTGCGGATCCACGGCAGGTGGCACGCCGGCACCGCGACGCTGCTCCCCGACGACGACGCCCGCGCCCGGCTGGCGCAGCTTCCCCGGATGAACAGCGTCGCCGTCCGGGCCGTCGGCACCGACCTGCTGACCGTCCGCATCGACCTCGCCGACTGAGGTCAGCGGGACAAACGCCCACCGAATGGTCACCCGCACCCGCAATAGCGTCGGCATCTGACCAATGCGTTGCGTCTACGAGCGCGGCCCAGCGTCCTGGCCAGGTGTGATGTTCGCAACTCGGCGTTCGGCTGCACGCTCGTCGCGGATTTGGTACCGCTCGGCGGCTGCGGATCGAGCAGCTTGCAGTAGGGACTTAGCCTCGGCTAATCTGCGATTTCGCGCGGACCTGGAAAAGGTCCGCACCTCAGACAACGACGTCTGCCTCACCGGCGTATCGGTTCGGGGCCGGTTCTCTGCCGTGTTCCTCTCGCCGACGCCACCCGTGCGCCCAGCACGGCCCCATATTCGGCGAGTATCGCGAGGAGACAGTCGGTTGAACACGAGTGCCACCGAGTCCGGCCTGTACGACAGGACGCTCGACAAGAGCAGCTGCGGCGTGGGCTTCATCACCCGCAAGGACGGCATTCAGACCCATGACGTCCTCATCAGGGGCCATGAGGCCCTGTGTGCTGTTCCTCACCGTGGTGGCATGTCGGCGGAGGGTGTCGGCGACGGCGCCGGTGTCTGCGTCGACCTGTCGGTGCCGTTCTTCCGCACCCTGACCGGTCAGGACGATCTCGAGGCCGGCCGGTTCGGTGTCGGCAACTTCTTCCTCCCCACCGACGTGGCATTCCACGGCGACGCGGAGGCCGTCATCGAGCGGGCTCTCGCCGACCAGGGTTTCCACGTGCTGCTCGAGCGTGACGTGCCCGTCGACGCGACCGTGCTCCGGCCCGCCGCGATCCGGCACCAGCTGCCGATCCGGCAGTGGGTGTTCACCGCGCCCGACGCGTGCGCCGACGAGACCGAGTTCGACCGTCGCATCCACGACGCCCTGCTCGCGATCGAGGCCGTCGCGTACACCCAGCCCGATCTGGCCGGGCTGTACCCGCTGTCGCTGAGCGCCCGCACCCAGGTGCTCAAGGGCCGCCTCAATTCGAACGAGGTGATGCCCTACTTCCAGGACCTCGTCGACCCGGCGCACGCCATCCACACCCTGTACTTCCACACCCGGTTCTCGACGAACACCGACCCGCATCCGACGATGGCGCAGCCGTTCCGTCTGATGGCGCACAACGGCGAGCTCAACACGGACAAGAAGAATCGCCTGTCCGAGACGGCGCTCGCTCGTGCCCGGAACCGGGAGATCGTCCGCCCGCACGGCCAGTCGGACAGTTGCCGCCTCGACCAGACGCTGCAGAGCCGGGTGGTGGAGGACGGTCTCGACCTGGTGACCGCGGTGGTGTCGATGATGCCGCCGGCGTGGGAGAACGACTCCACCCTGTCGCCCGAGGTCCGGGCGATGCTCGAGTACTTCTCGCTGTACGAGGAGAAGAACGACGGCCCGGCCGCGCTGATCTTCGGCGACGGCACCGTCGTCGGCGCGCGGCTCGACCGGCTCGGGCTGCGTCCGCTGCGCTCGGTGGAGACGGACGAGTACCTGTGCGTCACGTCCGAGGCCGGGCAGATCGACTTCGACCCCGAGACCGTTGTGCACCGCGGACGCATCGAGGCCGGCGGCATGCTGTACTTCGACCACCGCGAGGGCCGCTCGTACTCCACCGACGAGGCACTCGAGCTGCTCGCCTCCCGGAACGACTACCCGACGCTCGTCGCGGAGGCCCGCCGGACCATCGAGGCGCTGCCCGAGGTCGAGGCCGAGCCGGGACCGCTGCGGTACAACGGCGACCTCGAGCGCACCCAGCGCTACGTCGCGTACTCGCACAACCAGGAAAGCTTCAAATTCATGATGGACCCGATGCTCGCGTCGGGTCAGGAGAAGATCTCCGCGATGGGCTACGGCAACGCCATCAACGCGCTCTCCGATCAGGAAGGCGGGGTGGCCAAGTACTTCTCGCAGCGTTTCGCCCAGGTCACGAACCCTTCGCTCGACAGCATCCGTGAGGCCGACGGCATGACGCTGCGTGTCGCGCTCGGCGCCAAGCCGAACAGCGGGGCGCAGTCTGCGCCGCAGATCGTGGTGCCGTCGCCGATCCTCACCCACATGGACATGCTGCGGATCCGCAAGCAGTCCGAGACCCCGGTGCAGCGTTTCCCGATGCTGTACACCCCCGTCCACGGTGACTCCGCCGCCAACGCGGCTGCGCTCGAGGCCGCGGTCGACGGGCTCTGCGACGAGGTGGAGGCGTTCGCCCGCGAGCAGGGCGGCATCGCGATCGTCACCGACCGTCACGTGGCCACCGACCGCGCCGCGCTGCCGATGATCGTGGCGATCTCCGCTGTCAACCAGCGGCTGATCGAGGAGGGCCTGCGCCTGCGGGTGTCCGTCGTCGCCGAGAGCGGTCAGATCTCGTCGTCGCACCACGTGGCCGCGGCCCTCGGTTTCGGCGCCGCCGCGATCTACCCGCTCGCCGTCCGTCTGCGCGCCGAGGAGAAGTTCGCCGACGAGGCGGATGTGGCGTTCAAGCGGTTCGCGAAGGCCGCGGAGAAGTCGCTGATGAAGACGATGGGCCGGGTCGGCCTGTGCACCGCCGAAAGCTACATCGGCGGCGAATTCTTCGAACCCAACTACCTCGACACCGACGACCGGGTGCTGCGCCGCTACTTCGCGAACGTGAAGACGCCGGTGGGTGGTGTCGGGTTCGCCGTCATCGCGCAGGCCGTCGCCGACTGGCACCAGCGCGCCCTGACGGTCACCGGGGAGAAGGACGTCCCGCTGCTCGGCCTGTTCAAGGAGCGCGCGGAGGGCGCGGGTCACTCGTACGGCACGGCGGCCGTGCGCGGCTTCGTCGACCTCACCGAGGAGCCCATCTCGTTCGACACGGCGGGCACGCAGGACCACACGGAATCGCTGCGACTGCTGCCGCTGAACCGGCTCGAGGACGCGTTCGGTCTCGACGACGACGCCTACCGCAACGCCGGCTTCCAGAAGCTGACACCCGAGGCGATCGACTGCTTCGAGATCACCCCCGGCTACCGCGCCTTCGCGCGGACGATGGCCGAGGAGCGCACCCGTCGTCCGGCAGCGCTGCGCGACGTGCTGGATCTGCCTGCCGACGTCACGTTCCTCACCACGGCAGCCGAGTTCCGCAAGCAGATGGGCCGCTTCTCCCGCAAGGGCAACAACAGCTTCGCGGTGCGCGGGCTCGAATCCGAGGCCATCGGCGAGGACCGGTTCCGGCTGCGGCTCACCGGCCCCCACGCGGGCGAGTCCCGTGTGCTCGCGGCGCTCGGCGAATCGCTGGTCATGCGGTTCGGCGACGACCTCCTCGACCACAGCGTGGACGGCGACGCCCTTGTGGTGAGCACGTCCGGTGAGGCGCTGCGATGTCTGTCGCTGCTGCGCACCGCTCCGGCGAGCGTGCCGATCGGTCAGGTGCAGAAGGCCAGCGAGATCACCCCGTTCCTCACGTCCGGCGCCATGAGCCACGGTGCGTTGAACTCCAACGCGCACGAGGCCGTCGCGCACGGCACCAACATGGTCGGCGGTATGTCGAACAGCGGTGAGGGCGGCGAGCACATCTCGCGCTACGGCACCATCCGCGGTTCCCGGATCAAGCAGTTCGCGTCCGGCCGTTTCGGTGTGTGGGCGGGCTACCTGGCCGACCCGATGCTCGAGGAACTCGAGATCAAGATCGCGCAGGGCGCCAAGCCCGGCGAGGGCGGGCAGCTGCCCGCACCCAAGGTGACCGTCGAGATCGCGGCAGCGCGTGGCGGCACTCCCGGCGTCGAACTCGTCTCTCCCCCACCGCATCACGACACGTACTCCATCGAGGACCTCGCGCAGCTCATCCACGACTGCAAGGCGGCGCGGGTCCGCGTCATCGTCAAGCTCGTGTCCTCGGAGGGCATCGGCACCATCGCGGTGGGTGTCGCGAAGGCCGGCGCCGACGTCATCAACGTCGCGGGCAACACCGGCGGTACCGGTGCCGCCGCGGTGACCAGCCTCAAGTACGCCGGACGTTCGGCGGAGATCGGTGTCGCCGAGGTCCATCAGGCGTTGTGCGCCAACGGGTTGCGGCAGAAGGTGCTGCTCCGGTGCTCCGGGGCGCACCAGACGGCGAGCGACGTCGTGAAGTCGGCGCTGCTCGGCGCCGACAGCTTCGAGTTCGGCACCACCGCGCTGATGATGCTCAAGTGCGTCATGGCCAAGAACTGCAACATCAAGTGCCCCGCCGGTCTGACCACCAACCCCGAACTGTTCGACGGTGATCCGCGGGCGATGGCGCAGTACCTGCTGAACATCGCGCACGAGACCCGCGAGGTGCTGGCCGAGCTGGGGATGTCCTCGCTGCGCGAGGCCCGGGGCCGCTCCGATCTGTTGCAGCTCCTCGACCACCCGTCGAGCGTCGGCCAGCTCGACCTGCGTGCGATGCTCGCCGTGGTCGAGGAAGTGACCATCGGCGATCCGGTGTACCTGGAGAAGGACTACACCCTCGACGACGGCTGGCTCGTGCAGCTGCGCGCCGCGCTGGTCGAGCAGGGCGAGGCCACGGTCGAGCTCGGCGACGGGGTGCACCTGAGCAACCGCAACAAGAGCGTCGGCGCCCAGCTGGCGGTCGACATCGAGCGGATGCTGAACCACGAGCTCACCGATGTCGAACTGCCCGCCGTGCTCCGCGACGAGCGCGGCCGCGGCTACCTGCGCGACGGCAGCGTCCGGATCGCCACGTCCGGGTCCGCGGGCCTGTCGTACGGTGCGTTCTGCAACGACGGCATGACCCTCGTCCACACCGGCACCGCCAACGACGGCGTCGGCAAGGGCGCCAACGGCGGCAGCATCGTCGTGCGCTCGCCCGGTGGCGGCTCCGACCGGCACGGCGGCAATGTGCTGATCGGCAACTTCGCACTGTTCGGCGCCACCGGTGGACGCACGTTCGTGGAGGGTCAGGCGGGCGACCGCTTCGCCGTACGCAATTCGGGTGCCACCGCGGTGGTCGAGGGTGTCGGCGACTTCGCCTGCGAGTACATGACCAACGGCGCCGTCCTCAACCTCGGCAGCTTCGGCAAGGGCGTCGGCAACGGGATGAGCGGTGGCTTCGTCTACCAGTACGACCCCGAGGGCAAGCTGCCCGGCAAGGCCAGCGCGGACTCGATCCTGCTCGGCTCCATCACCGGCGACGACGAGCACGCGGCGCTGCACCGTCAGGCCGTGCACGTGCTGCTCGGGTGGCACCTCGAGGCCACCGGCTCCGCCAAGGCGGCCTGGTTGCTCGAGAACTGGGAGACCGAACAGCACCACTTCGTGTACGGCATGCCGCGCGCACTGCTGCAGTACCAGGACAGCGACGAGATCCTGAAGGCCAAGCCCCGCAAGGAGCTCGCCGACGAACTCGCCGCCGCACTGGTCGCGCACCAGGTGCGCAAGTTCAAGCTGGACTACCGGGACGGTCACGCGGTGCTGGACGGCGCCGTGCCCGGCTACGGCGAGGCCGACACCGAAGCCATGTTCGCGCTGCTGAACAACTACACCGTGCTGAACGCGGCGCAGGAGATGGCGCTGTCCAAGCTGCCGGGTGTCGCGGATCCGTCCGATCCGGCGGTCGACAAGGCCGTCCGCAACCTGCTGCTCACCGAGGACTTCTTCCTCATGCAGCGGTTGCAGCGGTACGCGCGGGAAGCGTTGAAGGACTACAGCGACGAGGACCTGGCCGTGATGGTGGCGGCCAAGCGTCTCGCCGACTACAAGGATGCGCTGCGCCGCCGCAACGTCCGGTCCATCGACGCCCCCGGCACGTACGGCTGGATCCTGCACCAGGACGCCAAGAACGTCGACAAGATCGGCCGGCTGCCCGGTTTCGAGGAGTTGTTCGCGCAGCACGCTCTCCCCGATCTCATCCCCACGAGAGACGTGGTCCCCTCATGAAGATGCCCTACATCCCCCAGGACGCCCCGTTCAGCGAGGACCAGCGCGTGTGGCTCACCGGCTTCCTCGCCGGCATGAGCTCGCGCCTCGTCGTCGGCGGCTCCGACGCGCCCGCCGCGGCGGCCGGTGGGCAGTTGCCCGCCATGCACGTGCTGTACGGCAGCCAGACCGGGAACGCGGAGGGTGTCGCGGAAGACGCTGCGGCCGCGGCCCGTTCGCAGGGCTTCGCGCCGGTCGTGAGCGCGCTCGACGACGTCGACACGGACGCCCTCGCCGCCATGCAACGCGTCCTGGTCGTCACCTCCACCTACGGTGAGGGTGAGATGCCCGACAACGCCGAACTGTTCTGGCAGGCGCTGGCCGCGGAGACCGCGCCGCGACTGGAGAACACCGACTTCGCCGTCCTCGCGCTCGGCGACACCGGCTACGACGGGTACTGCCAGGCCGGCAAGATGATCGACACCAGGCTCGAGCAGCTCGGTGCCCGCCGCGTCACTCCGCGCGTCGACTGCGACGTCGACTACGAGGACACTGCCGCCGCGTGGGTCGCCGACACCCTCCCCCTGTTCGCGGCCGTCGAGGGCATTCGCGGCGAGTCCCCCGTCGCCGATGTCGCCGAGCCCGAGACGAAGCCGGCCCGGAAGCGGTCGCAGTGGAACCGCAAGAACCCTTACGCGTCCACGCTCTCCGTGAACCGGCGGCTGTCGAGCGAGACGTCCGCGAAGGAGATCCGGCACTACGAGTTCGCGCTCGCCGACAGCGGTCTCGAGTACGAGGCCGGTGACGCGCTCGGTGTGATGCCGATCAACGATCCCGCGCTCGTCGACGCTCTGGTGTCCCGGCTGGGCATCCCGGCGGACGCCGCCGTCACCGGGAAGGAGCGGCCGTTCAGCGACCTCCTGCTGCACGGGTACGAGATCTCCACGCCGAGCCACGAATTCATCGACGAGATCGAGAAGCGGGCGGGCGACGAAGAACTGAGCCACGTGCTGCGGCACGGCGACAAGGAAGCCCTCGACGCCTGGTTGTGGGGCAAGGACGTGCTCGACCTGCTGCTCCTCGAACCGTCGGTGACCCTGACCGCGGACGAGTTCGTCGGGTTGCTGAAGCCGTTGCAGCACAGGGCGTATTCCATCTCGTCCAGCCCGCTCGCCAACCCCGGCAGCGTGCACCTGACCGTCGCCAGCGTCCGCCACAGCTCGGCCGGACGCGACCGCGGCGGCGTGTGCTCCACGTTCCTCGCCGATCGGATCGCCGAGGGCGGCAGCGGTGGAATCTTCGTGTCGAAGAACAAGTCGTTCCGCGTCCCCGCGAACGACGACGCACCGATGATCATGGTCGGCCCCGGCACCGGCATCGCGCCGTTCCGCGCGTTCCTGCAGGAACGGCAGGCGCGGGGCGCGTCGGGACGCAACTGGCTGTTCTTCGGCGACCAGCACCGCGCGTCGGACTACATCTACGAGGACGAGATCGGCGCGATGAGCGACAGCGGTCTCCTCACCCGACTCGACCTCGCCTTCTCCCGCGACCAGGCGGAGAAGATCTACGTGCAGAACCGGATGGTCGAGAACGGCGCGGAGTTGTTCGCCTGGCTCGAGGACGGCGGCCACTTCTACGTCTGTGGCGACGCCACCCGGATGGCGAAGGACGTCGACCGGGCCCTGCACGAGGTCATCGCCACCCATGGCACCCTTTCCACCGAGCAGGCCGCCGACTACGTGACCAAGCTCAAGAAGGAAAAGCGCTACCTGCGCGACGTGTACTGACCACGTCGGCAGCAACTCACGAGGAGCAAGAACAATGGCAGTGGTGATTCTGTACGGCAGCGAGGGCGGGACCTCCGAACTGGTGGCCGACAACATCGCCGACGTGCTCGGCGACTACGGCGACACGTCCCTGTACGACATGATGGAGTTCGACGCGGGCGATCTCGACCCCGAGAATTTCCACGTCATCGTGTGCTCCACCTACGGTGAGGGCGAGCTGCCCACCGGCGCGGAACCCTTCTTCGAGGGTCTCGAGGAAGACGAACCCGATCTCACCGGTTTGCAGTTCGCGCTGTTCGGCCTCGGCGACAAGGTGTACGAGGAGACCTACAACCGCGGCGGCGAGATCATCGCGGAGAAGCTCGTCTCCCTCGGCGCGGTCCAGGTGGGCGAACACGGCAGGCACGACGGGTCCAGCTCGATCCGCCCGAAGGATCAGGCCGAGGAGTGGGCCAAGAACATCGGCGAGGAATTCCTCGGATAGCACCTCACACCGGGAGCCGCGACTGCACGCTCCGCACCCAGTCGCGGCTCCCGTCGAGGTAGCGGTCCCGTGCCGACGCGAACAGGCGGACGCTGTCGGCGCCGGGCCAGTCCTCGGGCAGCATGCCGGCGGGCAGGCCCGGGTCGATGTAGGGGATGATGCGCCATTCGTCGAGCAGCGGGACGAACCGGACGAACGCTTCGCGCGGCGACACCTCCTCTGCGGCAGACAGAGCGACCCGGTGGCGGTCCAGGAAGTCGCGGTGCCGCGCGGCGATGCCGTCCAGATCCCACCACCGCGTCGCCGCGTCCCCCATCGAATCGGGGACGAACACCGATGTGGACACGAAGGTGGTCACGTACTCTGACAGGCCCAGCGCGTCGACGATGTCCTGGACCTCGCGGGCGAGGTACTCGGGGGCGATCCACAGGCCGGGCGACACGGTTCCGCAGCCGATCCAGCCGAGTCGCCTGCGCAACTGGTGCCGCACCGCCCGTTGCGATTCGGGGATGGTGAACGAGATCAGCCGCCAGGGATCGGTTTCCGACATCTGACGGAAGCCGAAGATCCGAGGATCGCCGCGTCTGAACATCGCCTCGGCCTGCTCGGTCACCTCGTACCCGCTCCGCCCGTCGCGGGTCAGCGGCCGCAGCACCCCCTTCTTCTTCAGGCGGGCCACTGCGATGCGCGTCGATTCGGAGGGGATACCGACGGCCTGCATCAATTCCACGAAGTCGGCGATCGCCACCCACCCGCCGAGGTCGCGCACGTACGCGCCGAGGACGGTGCGGATCAGGGACGTCGCGCTGCCGGGCCGCGAATCGAAGTCGTCGAGGACGGCGCTCGCCGGTTCAGTCGGTGAGTTCATCACGGATCGCGAGTATCCCGGCGAACACCTCACCGAAGCTGGTACTCAGCGGGCTCAGGCCGAGCCGCAGCCCCTGCGGGGCCCGGAAGTCGGGGATGACGCCCTTCGTCCACAGTCGCTCGACGACGGTCTGGAACCGCGGGTGGTCGATGATGACGTGACCACCCCGTTCGGCGGAGTCCTCCGGCGACCCGATCTCCACGCCTAAGGGAATCAGCACCTCGCGCACGAGGTCGAGTGCGTACTCGGTGAGCGCGATCGACTTGGCGCGCACGGCGTCCATGCCGACCTCGTCGAGGAGTGCGAGGGTGTCCTGCAGCGCGATCATGCCGAGGACCGACGGCGTTCCGCTGATCACCCGCCGGATGCCGGGCGCCGGTCGGTAGCCCTGCTCCATCGCGAACGGGTTGTCGCGGCCCATCCAGCCCCAGATCGGCTGTACGAAGTCCTGCTGATGGTCGGCGCGAACGTAGGCGAACGCCGGTGAGCCCGGACCGCCGTTCAGATACTTGTACGTGCACCCGACCGCCAGATCGACACCCCACGTGTCGAGTTCGAGGGGAACCGAGCCGACGGAGTGACACAGGTCGAGCAGCAGGAGCGCACCGGCGTCGTGTGTCACGCGCGCGGCGCCGGCGGCGTCGACCAGGTAGCCCGAGCGGTAGGCGACGTGACTGAGCACGACGAGCGCGGTGCGTTCGGAGACCACGGACGTCAGGTCGTCGACGGTGACGCCGCCCCGGGTATCGGATTCGATCCACCGGAGCGTGAGCCCGAGTTCTCCGGCCACGGCCTCGAGCACGTAGCGGTCCGTCGGAAAGTTGTCGCGGTCCACGACGATCTCGGTGCGGTCCGGCCGCAACGCGAGCGCACCTCGCGCGAGTTTGTACAGCAGAACCGTCGTCGAGTCGCCGATGGTGGTCTGCCCGGCGGCCGCGCCGAGCGACACCCTCGCGAGGGTGTCGCCGATCGTGATCGGCAGGTCGTACCACTCCTCGTCCCACCCGCGGATGAGCCGGCCGCCCCACGACTGGGTGACGAAGGCGTTGATCCGCTCGGCACTCGCCTTGGTGGGCCGGCCGAGCGAGTTGCCGTCGAGGTAGGCGGGCACCGAGGGGTCGTCGGCGCCGATGAACAGGTCGCGGTACGGGCGCAGCGGGTCCGCGGCGTCGAGTTCGGCGGCGCGGGCGGCCGGCACATCGGTCGAGGTGGTCATCATCGTCCGATCTCGGTGCGCACGGCCAGCAGTTCCGGGAAGAACGTCAGGTCCAGCGCCTTTTGCAGGAATCCCACTCCGCTGGACCCTCCCGTTCCGGATTTCATGCCGATGGTCCGCAGCACCGTGCGCATGTGGCGGAAGCGCCACAGCTGAAAGTTCTCCTCGAGGTCGACGAACTCCTCGAAGGCCTCGTAGACGGCCCAGTGTTCGTCGTGGTTCTCGTAGACGAACTTGATCAGGGGCAGCAGGTCCTCGTTCAGCGTGTAGGCGGCGGTCACGTCGCGGTCCAGCGCGGAGGCCGGCACGTCGTACCCCAGCCGCGACAGGCACTGCCAGAACGCGTCGTACAGGCTCGGCTCGGCGAGGAGCCGTCCGAGCAGGTCGTGGGCGGCGGGATCGGCCTCGAACACCGCAAGCATTCCGGCGTTCTTGTTGCCGAGCACGAACTCGACGGCGCGGTACTGGTAGGACTGGAACCCGGACGAATTGCCGAGGAACCGGCGGAACTCCGAGTACTCGGTGGGGGTCAGCGTGGCCAGGACCGACCACTGTTCGGTCAGCGTCTTCTGGATGTGCTTGACGCGCGCCACGCACTTGAGCGCCCTGCCGATGTCGTCCTCGTCGAAAGCAGCTCGGGCCGCGAGTGTTTCGTGCAGGACGAGCTTCAGCCAGAGTTCGGTGGTCTGGTGCTGGATGATGAACAGCAGTTCGTCGTGATGCTCCGGGCGGCTCACCGGTTTCTGCGCGCTCAGCAGGGTGTCGAGGTCGAGGTACGAGGCGTAGCTCATCCGCTCGCTGAAGTCGGTGACGATGTCTTTCTCGATGGCTCTGGTGTTGGCCTGCACGCCCATGACCGTCCTCACTGCTGGTGTTCGAGTACCGGGCTCCCGAACCCCATATTACATAATCGTGGCGACCGCTACAGTTGTCGAATACGCGCCACCCCGGGTGCCACACCGGTAGATCCATCGGTACCGCTGGCGCTCCCGGCAGACCTCACGCCAACTCGGCTGCCCAGTCGGCGAAGCTCTGCCAGCCCACCTCGGGGTAGAGCCGGCGCAGTTCGCCGATCTTCGCGTCGTACCCCGTGTCGGCGAGGAAGCGGAACATAGCGCGCATGTCCGGCGACGCGATGGCGTCCGCGTCGGACGAATGGGCACGTACCGGCGTGCCCAGTACCTCACCGAGCACCTCGGCCATTCGACGTGGCGTCGGATCATCCGACGCCAGGTCGATTCGTGTCCGGGAAAATCGGTCCGGATCGTCGAACACGAGGGCGACGAACCGACCGAGGTCTCGCCGCGACAACTGCTGCAACGGGGTATCGACTGGCAGAGGCAGATCGAGTCGGCCATGGCGGATGCCGTCGAGTCCACCGAGCAGGTTGTCATAGAAGTAGGTCGGCCCGACGATCGTGTACGAGACCGAGGATTCTCGCAGCAACGACTCGGTCGCAGCCTTCGTGTCGAAATGTGGGACCCCGGTGCTCTTGTCCGCGTCGGCCACCGAAGAAAACACCACGTGTGGAACACCGGAATCACTGAACGCGCCGACGAGCGCGGCACCCTGAGCGATCTCCGCCTCCGGGCCGTCCTCGAACGGCGTCGTCATGGCGAACACGCCCGCACACCCATCGACAGCAGACGCGATCGCCGCCCGATCGGTAATATCGGCCACGGCAATCTCGACGCCTCGTAGGCGCAATGCATCTGAGCGAGAAGAGCTTCGACGGACAAGCGCGCGGACCTCACGCCCTCGTTCGAGCAGCGCGTCGACGACAGCGCCTCCTTGACCACCCGTCGCTCCGACGACTGCATACGGCTCACTCATGGGCACAACACCTCTCCTTCTCGACCGCGCCAGCGTACTCGCAGGCTCCGTTCGCTCACCGTGACGTGTGCCCCCCTGTTCGCCGTCGTCAGGTGTGCAGGTGCTGCCGATGATTTCTCGGCCGTCACGGTGTCAGTATTTGGTATGAGAACACTCGCGATCACCCAGAACATCACCCTCGACGGCTCCATCGAGATGCTCGGCGACTGGTTCGACCCCGCGGACCAGGATCCACAGCTGCTGGAGGCGACCCGCCGTCAGTCCGAGCGCGCGGATGCGATGTTGCTGGGTCGGCAGACGTTCGAGGACTTCCGCGGCTATTGGCCCCGACAGACCGACGACCGGACGGGGATTACCGACGAGCTGAACCAGATTCAGAAGTACGTCGTCTCCTCGACCATGGTCGACCCCCAGTGGCGGAACTCGACCGTGCTCACGAGCGACTGGATCGCCCGGGTACAGGCCTTGAAGGGGCAGGAGGGCCGCGACATCGTGGTCACGGGCAGCATCAAGCTGACCCATGCCCTGATCGAGTCCGGCCTGGTCGACGAGTACCGGCTGTTCGTGTACCCCGTCGTCCAAGGTCGGGGACGAAGGCTGTTCCCCGACGGGTACGAGATGCCGAGGCTGCAGCTGGTGGAGGCCCGCGGCTTCCAGAACGGCGTCTCTCTGCTGCACTACACCGTCTGAGGACGTCCACCCAGGGCCCTCGGCGGACGACGGTTTCCCAGCAGTCGATCCCGCCGCTACCGCTCCGCGTCAGCAGGAGCTGTGATCGTCGTGGTGGGCGTCGGTGTGGGTCTCTTCGTCCGCGTCGGTAGCTCTGGTGGTGGGGGCAGCATCCAGGTAGTGGTCGGCTCCGGCAAGCGTGTCACCGGGAGCACCTCGAAAGTCGTCTGCACCACCATGGACGGGGTCGGCAGGCACCGCAGACCGGCCACCTGGAAACCGCGACTGCCGCGGTTCGGCACCGCCGCGCGGAAGTCGGCGACGCTGCCGACCTGACGGGTCTCGCCCAGGACACGATCGCCGAACTCCACCGCCCACGGCCCGCCACAGGTAGGAAGATTCGTCGCGTGATACTGGATGCGGTCGCCCGGCTGCCCGCGCGGCGGAGTGAGGACGAGGATCGGCCCGGCGGGATCGAGCATGCGCGTCGCTTCCCTGCCGGGTTCGCTCGACGCACCGCCGCCGGTGTGGACTGTGAGCAGGACAGCAACCGACCCGACGAATACCGTCGTCGCCAACCAGGGTGTCTGCCGCACCGGTCTCACCTCGCACCCTCAATTATGCGGCTTCGCCACCCGTGCGCACCGACTCAGCGCGCATGTGATGAGCGACCACGCACACAGCTACCTCACCCACGACACGAACAGCCAGACACCCTCGGCGCACCCGGGGACACTCAGCGCATCTCACGGCGCCTTCGAGCACATCCGGGGGAGGGCCACACAACCGTAACGAGACCCGAATTACATTGCACCAGCACCACCGCCGCCAATCGGCGGTTGGCGCACGGATCTCGCGTGTCCTGGCCAGATGTCGTCACGGGTACGTACGGTGACCGGGTGAGCGAACCACCGCGCAGAGTCGACATCGTCTTCGCCCCCGGCGTGGTGGCGCACCGCGGAACCGCGGAGGAACTCGTGGGCCGGGCATTGGATGCGCGCGGCCTGACCGGTGAGTTGACGTTCGCCGCGGACACCGCCGGGCTGGAGCGGGCCGTGCGGTCGGCGGCGGGGCGAGGCGAGTTCATCGCCGTGCCCGGTGCCGGGGCCTCCTTCACCGCCCCGGCCGGCGGGGCGATCCGCGTCGATCTCGGGGAGTGCGAGGCCGACCGCTCGCCGCGCACCCGGGTCCACATTCGGGGGCGCGGACTCGACGGACTCCGCTACGCCGTCGACAGCTGGTATCACCACCGCTTCCACCCCGCACGGATCGTCCACTACGGCGACCACCCCGATCAGCGAGTGGAACTGCGGATTCCGGGCGGCGACGGCCCCTTTCCCGTCGTCGTGCTGATCCACGGCGGATTCTGGCGTCCGCGTTGGGAGTCCGACCTGATGGACGCGCTGGCAGTCGACCTGACGGCCCGCGGGTACGTCACCTGGAATGTCGAGTACCGGCGCGGCGCGGAGAATCGTTGGGCCGCAATGGCGTCCGATGTCGACGATGCCGTGCAGGCCGTCGCGACGGTGCCGGAGGCGGACCCGGAGCGGGTCGTGATCCTCGGCCATTCGGCCGGTGCTCAGCTCGCTCTCCGCGCCGCCGCCGACGCCGCGGCCGAGGACGCAGCGGTTCGTCCGGCGCTGGCCGTCAGCCTCGCCGGGGTGCTGAATCTGCGGCTCGCCGGCGAACGCCACCTCGGAGAGGGCGCGGTGGCGGATGCGGTCGGCGGCGACCGGGCCGGCGACCGGGCGACGTACGAACGGTCGTCACCGATCGAGCGACTGCCGCTGGGCACCGCCCAGCTGGTGGTGTGCGCCGTCGACGACGAGCCGGACATGCTGGAGATGAGCAGGGAGTACCACGACGCCGCCGCGGCGACACCCGACGACGTCGTGCGGATCGAGGGGCCCGGCGATCATTTCACCGTCATCGATCCGGAGAGTGAGATCTGGCGAAGGACCGCCGAGGCGATCGACGCCCGGATCAGACCTCGGACAACGTCGACTCCGCCGCCCGCAGCCCGGACCCGGCCCGGCCGCGGAGCAGATCCGCGCACCTCTCGGCCATCGTCATCACCGTGATGTTCGGGTTGACGTGCGGCAGTTTCGGCATCGCCGACGCGTCGACCACCCGCAGTCCTCGAACCCCCTTGACCCGCAGTTCCGGGTCGAGCACCGCCATCGGGTCGTCGACGGCGCCCATGCGGGCCGTGCCCGCGGGGTGATACACCGTGTTGTGGGTCTTGTGGATGTAGTCGAGGATCTCGGCGTCCGTCACCGCGTCGGGTCCCGGCGCCAGTTCGCGGGCAATCCAACCGCGTAGCGCCTTCTGCTCGGCGATCGTGCGGGCCAGCTTCACCCCGGACAGCATCACCCGGTCGTCGTGGCCCTCACTGTCGGTGAAGTATCGGGGGTCGACCTTCGCGCGGTCACGGAAGTCCCGCGACCGCAGCCGGACCGTTCCGCGGGAGCGGCCCTGAGTGACGTTGGGTGTCAGGCAGAATCCGTTGTCGGTGGTCGGGTAACCCCACCGCAGGGTGTTCATGTCGAACGGGACGCTGCCGTAGTGCATCATCAGGTCCGGATGGTTCAGCCCCTCCCGGGTGGTCGCGAACAGTCCGATCTCCCACCACTGCGTCGATTCGGTGACCATCGGCTGGGACGCCTCCCAGAACACGAGGCCCTCGACGTGATCGTCGAGGTTCGATCCGACACCGGGCGAGTCGACGCGCACGGGGATCCCGAACTCCGCGAGGTGCTCCGCCGGACCGATACCCGACAGCATCAGGAGCTTCGGTGTGTCGATGGCCCCGGCCGTCACCACCACCTCCCGTCGCGCCGACACCGTGTCGTAGCCGGTGAGATCGGGACGCTGGTACCGGACGCCCGTCGCCGTCTGCTGCTCGTCGAACAGGATCTCACTCACCCAGCAGCCGGTCCGGACCTCCAGGTTGGGCCGGGTCCCGAGGATCGGGTGCAGGTAGGCGTGCGACGACGACATCCGGGTGCCGTCCTCGGACGCGTTGATCTGGAACCATCCGGCGCCGTTGAGCACCGTTCCGCCGCGGTTGAAGGCGACCGTCGGCAGCCCTACCGCGGCGGCGGCGTCGAGAACCGCTCGGCCGCACGGGTCGTTCGGCGGGACGTCCCGCAGCCGCACGGGCCCGCTGCGGCCGTGCCCGTCGCCGGGGGCGTCGTTGCTCTCCAGCCGGCTGACGTACGGGAGGATGTCGCGCGCACCCCAACCCGACGCCCCCATCGCCTCCCAGTCGTCGAGTGCCTCGGCAGGCGGCCAGAATGCGATACACGAGTTGTGGGACGAGCAGCCACCGAGGACCTTGGCCCGGGCGTGCCGCATGAAGCTGTTGCCCTTCTCCTGCGGCTCGACGGGATAGTCCCAGTCGTACCCGGAGTCGAGCAGATGCATCCACTGCGACAGCTCGAGGATCGCCCGGTCCCCGACGTCGGACGGGCCCGCCTCGAGCAGGCACACCGTCACCGACGGGTCTTCGCTGAGACGTGCCGCGAGAGCGCAGCCCGCGCTGCCACCGCCCGCGATCACGTAGTCGAATTCCCCTGCAGTGCTCTTCGATTCGCCGTCGGTCATCGGGCGAGCTCCTTGTCGTTCGGTTCGGATTCCGGCGCGGGCGTTACCACCGCCGCGCAGTGTGACGTCAACGTTCCGATGTGGTGCCGGCCGGTGGTGAGGTACCACAACAGGCCGAACCCGAGGATGACGCCGATGTAGACGAAGGCGCCCCAGGTGTTGTACCACGGTTCGCCGTACACGGCCTCGCGCGGCCACGCGAGGTTGAGGGCCATCCCGATTCCCCAGACGAGTGCGACGAGGTTGACGGGCAGTCCCCATCTGCCCATCGTGAAGTAGCCGCCCTCCTTCAGGTCCCGCGGCGGCCACTCACCCCGCAGCCGCTTCTTCAGCATCGGCCCGGTGACCATCAGGTAGGCCAGGTAGATCATGATGATCGCGATCGACGTCAGCACGGTGAAGATGTGCGGCTGACCGATGTTGACCACCAGGATCAGCGCGGCCACCACCCCGATGG
Source organism: Rhodococcus jostii RHA1 (assembly GCF_000014565.1). Lineage (NCBI taxonomy): Bacteria > Bacillati > Actinomycetota > Actinomycetes > Mycobacteriales > Nocardiaceae > Rhodococcus > Rhodococcus jostii. The sequence continues at coordinate 1,908,426 of NC_008268.1, forward strand.
TCACCGCAGGCACGACGGGTGTCCGCGTCCGCGGGTGGACCCGGGCGAGCCGCTCACCGAACGGGAGGGCGTTGTCGCGGGCCATGGCAAAGGTCAGCCGGATCGCGGCGGTGTGCACCGCCAGCGAGCAGACCGTCACCGCGATCACGATGCACACCAGGAAGATCGTGCCCAGCGGACCCCACATCACCTGCTCCACGATGTACTGCAGGCTGCCGTCCGACGCGCCGATCTTCGGGTCGTCGAGGTCGGGTGCCGCCATCACGGCGAACACGAGGATCGCGCCGCCGATCACGAACGAGGCGAGGATCGCGCGGAAGATCGCCTTGGGGGCCGTCCGTCGGGGTTCCACCGTCTCCTCGCCCAGTGAACTCGCGGTGTCGAAGCCGTACATCACGTAACCCGACGCGAGCGTCGCCACCAGGAACGCACCGAGGTATCCGCCGCTTTCGCCTGCGCCGTATCCGTGGGTGGAGAAGAACACCTGTGGGCCGCGGGTCATGTTGGCGGCGAGGATGATCGCGATCAGCACCGCCGCGATGATCTCGATGAACACCCCGGCGCTGTTGATCATCGCCATGAGACGGACACCGAGCGCGTTGACGACGGTGGTGAAGCCGATCATCACCGTCCCGAGAATGACGGCGTTGGTGGCGAAGTCGTGTTCTCCGGTGCCGTCACCGACGATCTGGAAGCCGCTCCACAGCCGCGGCAGGTTGAGCTGCAGCGCCAGCACAACGGCCGACAGGGTGACGATCGACGCGGTGAGCATCAGCCAGCCCGCGGACCACCCCACTATTCGGCTGCCGAGCGTCTTCGCCCAGTTGTACACGGAGCCGGCGATCGGATATTTTGCGGCCAACTCCATGAAGCAGAGCGCCACGGCGAGCTGGCCGACGAACACCAACGGCCACGACCACAGGTAGGCGGGGCCTGCGGTGCCGAATCCGAAGTAGAACAACTGGAAAGTGCCGGTCAGGATGGAGATGTAGCTGACGCCCGCGGCGAAGCTCGCGAACTTGCCGATACTGCGATCGAGGGACTCCTTGTAGCCGAATTCCTCGAGTCCACTGTCGTGATCGCCGGTCGTATTGTCGGTACTGGTCATTCGATCACTTCCTGAGAAGGTGAGTAGGCCTGCTCGCGCGCCCCTGCCGGGAGCACGTCAGGTCGCGGTGAACCAACCCGCGAGAGGCGAGGTCGTGTTGTTCCAGATGTGTTTGACTTCCTGGTATTCGGAGAGCCCGGCGGGTCCGAGTTCGCGCCCGTTGCCGGACTTCTTGAATCCGCCCCATTCCGCCGCCGCGGTGTAGTACCCGAAGTCGTTGAGCCACACCGTCCCGTGGCGCAGGCGGCGCACCACCCGTTCGCCGCGGGCGGCGTCCGACGTCCGGACTCCGGCGGCGAGGCCGTACTCGGTGTCGTTGCCGAGCCGGACCGCGTCCTCCTCGGTGGTGAACCTCTCGACCGTGAGAATGGGCCCGAACGTTTCCTCCTGTACGATGCGCATGGACCGGTCGCAGTGGTCGAAGATGGTGGGCAGGTAGTAGCTGCCGCCGTCGAGCGCGGGATCGGCGGGCCGGGAACCACCCGTCCGGAGTGCCGCTCCCTCGGAGATACCTAGTGCCACATAGGCTTCGATCTTGTCGCGCTGCGCCGTCGACACGAGAGGTCCGGTCTCGGTGCCGGGATCGAGCCCGGGGCCGACGCGGATGGCCTCGGCGCGCGAGACGAGGGCGGCGACGAAGTCGTCGGCGATCGACTCCTCGACGATCAACCGCGTCCCGGCCGAGCACACCTGCCCCGAATGCAGGAAGACGCCGGTGAGCACCTGGTCGACCGACGACTCCCACTCGGCGTCCGCGAACACGATGTGCGGGTTCTTCCCGCCGAGTTCCACGGCGACCTTCGTGACGTGCTTCGCGGCCGTCCGCAGAATGGTGGTGCCGGTCGCGAGTCCACCGGTGAACGAGATGAAGTCGACGTCACCGGTGTCGGTCAGCGCGGGTCCGAGGTCGGCGCCGCTCCCCTGCACCAGGTTGACGACACCGGCGGGCACACCCGCCTCCTCGATCAGCCGGGCGAACGCGATCGTGCTCAGTGGCGTGACTTCGCTGGGCTTGAGCACCATCGTGCAACCGGCGGCCAGTGCGGGTGCCACCTTCCAGGAAATCTGGAGCAGCGGGTAGTTCCACGGCGCGATGAGGACGCACACCCCGATCGGTTCGCGAACGACCCGGGAGACGACGGCGGGGTCACCCACGTCGACCACCCGGTCGCTGGAGACGAGGGCCAGCCGGGCGTAGTACCGGAATACCGAGACGACGTCGTCGATGTCGATTCGGCTCTCCACCAACGTCTTACCGGTGTTCAGCGTCTCGATACGCGCCAATTCCTCCTTGTCGCGCTCGAGCAGATCCGCGACACGCGACAGGAGCGACGACCGCACGGCGACCGCCGTCTCCGGCCAGTCCCCGGCGTCGAAGGCCGACCGGGCCGCCTGCACGGCTCGCGCCGCGTCTTCGGGCGACGCCTCGTCGACCGTGGCGATCACGTTCCCGGTTGCCGGGTCGATGCAGTCGCGGGTGCGCCCCGACGTCGCCGCCACCCACTCCCCCGCGATGAAATTCACCTTCCCGAACAACCTCTGGACGCCCTGATCCGCGGATAGTGCCGTCATCTTCATACTGTGTCCGAAACCCTCTCGTGTGCATACTTTTTCGATGAACCGACGATGAGCGGATCACGGGAGACGTCCCGGTACAGCGAGAAGCACAATCCGATCATCACCAGGAGGAACGGCGCGGCCGCGATGATCGTCATCGTCTGCAGACCCTGCAGGGCGTCCGAGCCGCCGGTCCAGAGGATGAGTGCCGCCGTGCCCCCGGTGAGGGTTCCCCAGAAGATGACGACCCACGTGCTCGGTTCGCGTGCACCCCGCTGCGACAGGGTGCCCATCACCAGGGAGGCGGCGTCCGCGCCGGACACGAAGAAGATCGCGACCAGCACCATGACCAGCACGGTGGCGAACCCCGTCAACGGCAGATGGTCGAGCATCCCGAACAACTGGCCTTCGGTCGACGAACGCGCCGCCAGGTCGACTCCGTCCTGCTGCTGTCCGATGCCGGCGCCGCCGAACACCGCGAACCACACGAGGCTGACCGAGGTGGGAATGACGATCACGCCGATCACGAACTGCCGGATGGTGCGGCCCCGGCTGATCCGGGCGAGGAACATTCCGACGAACGGAGTCCATGACACCCACCACGCCCAGTAGAAGATCGTCCACGACGACAGCCAGGACGCCGTGTCGTCGCCGGAACTCGCGGCCGTCCGCCCCGACATGGTGGCGAGTTGCGCCGCGTAGTCCGCGATCGCGGTGGGGAGCAGATTGAGGATGAGGACGGTCGGACCGAGCACGAACACGAACAGCGCGAGAATCACCGCCAGCACCATGTTGATGTTGGACAGCCAGTGGATGCCCCGCGCCACTCCCGACACCGCCGAACCGACGAACGCGAATGTCAGCAGCCCGACGAGGGCGACGAGCGCGAACGTGCCGACATTGCCCATCCAGCCGATGATCTCGAGACCGGAACCGATCTGCAGTGCGCCGAGTCCGAGCGACGCGGCGGTGCCGAACATCGTCGCGATGATCGCGAGGATGTCGATCACCTTCCCCACGGCGCCTTCCGAGCGGCGACCGAGGAGGGGGAAGAATGCGGCGCTGATGAGCTGCTTGCGGCCACGCCGGTAGGAGCCGTACGCAATCGACAACCCGACGACCGCGTAGATCGCCCACGGATGCAGCCCCCAGTGGAACATCGTCGTGGCCATCGCCGACCCGACGGAGCCGTCCGTTCCCGGCGGCGGGCTCGGCGACGCCGTAGAACATCAATCCGATGCCCATGCCGGCGCTGAACATCATCGCGATCCAGCTCACCGTCCGGAACTCCGGTTTCTCGCCGTCGCGGCCGAGCGGAATCCGGCCGTACCGGGAGAACGCGAGGTAGAGCGAGAAGACGACGAACGCCGACGACGCGGCGATGAACAGCCAACCGAGGTCGGCCACCAGCCAGTCCAGCGCCGCGGTCGACACGATCGAGAGGTTCTCCGGTGCCAGCAGTCCCCACAGAATGAGTCCGACACCGAGCGCCGCGGCAGTGCCGAACACCACCTTGTCGACGCTCCGCCGCCCCTCGCCGTCGGACGGCTGCTGCTCCTGCGCCTGGTGTCGGGGTTGCGGATCGACACCGTTCACCCGGGGAGGGTCGGTCACCCTCGGTTGTTCGCCGGCGTAGGTCATCGGGGATCCCCGCTCAGCCTTTCGAGTAGCCATTCGTGGAATTCGCCGATGTGGTGTTCCGCGGGCACCAGCACACCCCCGTTCCGGTACGCCTTCGACGCCATCGTGGGCTGGGTCCGCTCGCAGGCGTCGAAGTCCTGCTGGTTGACCCGGTGGAAAAGCTCCACCGAACGGGAGACGTCGCGACCCGAAGCGGTGACCTCCGGCGAGTACAGCCAGTCGCATTCGACGATGGTGCGATCCGCGGACACGGGGTACATGCGGTGGAAGATGACGTGGTCGGGCACGAGGTTGACGAAGACCTGCGGCCGGATCGTGATGGCGTAGTACTTGCGGTCCTGGTCTTCGCTGATGCCGGACAACGACTCGAATCCGCCGCTTCCGTCGATGGTGAATCCCTCGACGTCGTCACCGAAGGCGGCACCGTGCCCCACGAAGTACTGTGCCGCAAGGCCGTCCGCGAACTCGGGAAGTACCTCGGTGAGCTCGGGGTGGATGGTCGCGCAGTGGTAGCACTCCATGAAGTTCTCGATGATCAGCTTCCAGTTGGCCGCGACGTCGTAGACGATCCGGCGGCCGAGTTCGAGGGTTCCGATCTGGTACCGGTCGATGGCGGCCGGATCACCGAGTCGTTCGGTGACGGCGCCGACGACCTCGTCCTCGAACGACGGAGGTTCGTCGGCCAGGCACACCCATGCGTAGCCGAGCCATTCGCGAAGCGCGACCGGCACCAGCCCGTACCGCACCCGGTCGATGTCGGCTCCGGTCTCGTCGCGCAGCGCGGCCATGTTGGGGGCGGCCACCAGTTTGCCGTCGAGTCCGTACGTCCACGCGTGGTAGGGGCACTGCAGGTTTCTGCGGATCTGCCCTTCGTCCTCGGTGCACAGCATGGCGCCGCGGTGCCGGCAGATGTTGAGGAAGGCGCGCAGTTCCCCGTCGCGGCCGCGGACGAGGAGCACGCTCTCCCGGCCCACCGTGATCTTCCGGAAGGCTCCGGGGTCGGCGAGATCGGCGGCGCGGACGGCGCAGAACCACATTGCCTCGAACAGATTCTCCTGTTCGTCCGTGAAGATGTCGGCGTCGGTGTAGTACCGGCCACCCAGGGTGGGGATCAGTGCCGGTGCGGGCGCGGAGGCAGGGGCGGGGGCTTGAACGTCCGGAGCGGACATAGATGTCACCGTTTCTTTCGTTGCCGGGAAAGATGCGTGTCGGTCGAGCTGTGACCTGATGTCTGTGTGCGTTGGGGGCGCAGATCGCAAGGGGCACCGTTGCCGAGTGTGACGACATGCGTGCCCGATCCGCGGCGACCGTCCGAACAGCGGACAGCTGTTCCCGCCGAGTCATCGCGGCGTCAGCATTGTTGCGTCATCAGCAACGCTATGCGATTCACACAACTTAGACCGTCGCCAGCAGACGTGTCAAACATCACATTCGACACTTCTTTCGTGGACGCGACACGACCGAAACACCGCGTTAACCGCGGACGGCCGAAACCCGGGCAAACGGGACTATCCGTTCGTCCCGCCTTGAGGGAGAAGCACTTCCGGGCGGTCAGTCACCCGCGCCGACGGATTGCTGCGCCTCGATCCGCACGACTGCGTCGGCGAGCTCGAGTGCCACCGCCTCGAATCGTTCGGGCGCCAGCCGGTACTCCGGCCCGGACACGCAGATCGACGCGACGATCCGGTTGGTGACCTTGCTCCGCACCGGTACGGCGATGGAATTGAGCCCCGCTTCGAGCTCCTCGGCCGTGGACGCCCACCCTCGCGACCGCACGTGCTCGAGTTCGACGTCGAAAGCCTTGAAGTCGGTGATCGTGTTGGGAGTGAGCGCGCTCAGGTGCGGCCCCAACCGGCTTCGGAGCTGGCCGGACGTCATTTCCGAGACCAGCACCTTGCCCGTCGCGGTCGCGTGCGCCGGGGTCACCTGACCCACCCACGTGCGCAGCGCGACGTGGCGATCGCTGCGGGCCTCGAGCACATTGAGGGTCGCCGCACCGTCCAGCACGGCGAGGTTGACCGTCTCCCCGAAGGCGTCGGCCAGGCGGTCGCACTCCGGCTGCGCAACCTCGACGAGCCCGCTCTGCGCGACCGTGGCCTCGGCCAACCGCACTACCGCGAATCCGAGCTGATACTTACCGCGGACGCCCGCCTCCTCCACGAATCCGCGTTGCTGCAGCGATGCGATCAGGCGTGACACGGTCGATTTGTGCACGCCGAGACGCACGGCGATCTCCGAGGCGCCGACACGGCCTTCGGCCGCGACTATCTCGAGCACGTCGATGGCACGTTCCACCGCGTGCACGGTCTTCGCCTTTCCTTCTGCGCCCTGGGCCGCGGGCGCCTCGGATTCACTCATGCCCCGAGGTTATGCCCACCGACTTCCGGAACGCAGTTTTTACACGCGAATGCTTGACACCGCGGGGGAGCACCGGAGAGCATTGTGTTGCACAGCTTGCAAGTCGTCGCGCATAGCGCAACAACCGCTCCACAACTTGTCCTTCCTCCCCGACGCTTTCGGAGGTATCGAGTGATTCTCGATAACGATTCCCCAGTTGTGACCCACCCCGGCGCCACGGCGTTCCCCGTCTGCGAACTCGTGACACTGCCCGTGGGCGAAGTCGTCACGGTGACCCCGCCGGGCTTGGCTCCCATCTCCGTCTTCCACACCTCCGACGGCCTGTATGCCATCGACGACACCTGCACCCATCAGGACGCCTCCCTCGCCGACGGCTGGGTGGAAGGCTGCACCGTCGAGTGCCCGCTCCACGAGGCGTGCTTCGACCTCCGCACCGGAGTGCCCTCGGGCCCGCCGGCCAAGATCGCGGTTCGCACACACGACGTGTCGATCGTCGACGGCACCGTGCTGCTTCATCTCGACCAGAAGGGCGACGCCCGATGAACACTGTCCCGAATTCCATTGTGGTACTGGGCGCTTCCCTCGCCGGACTGTCGGCGGTGCGCGCACTGCGCGCGAAGGGATACACCGGCCGCCTCATCGTGGCCGGCAGCGAGCAGTCCCTGCCCTACGACCGGCCGCCCCTGTCCAAGGAATTCCTCACCGGCGACCTGACCGACGAGGATCTGCTGTTGATGAACAGCGACGACGACACCCTCGACGTCGAATGGCGCATGAACAGAACGGCCACCGGTCTGGTCTACTCCCCCGGCGGGCTCCACCGCGTCACGTTCGACGACGGGTCCCACTTCGACGCCGATGCCGTCGTCGTCGCGACGGGCGCGCGGGCCCGAACCCTGCCCGGCCACTCCGGCCTCGCCGGCGTGCACACACTCAGGTCGATCGACGACGCACGCGCACTGCGGGATTCGCTGTCGCGTGCGCAGAACCTCGTGATCGTGGGAGCAGGGTTCATCGGCGCCGAGGTGGCCTCCACCGCGGCCCGCATGAGCCTGAACGTCACCGTCGTCGAGGCGTCACCGACGCCGCTGGCGGGCCCGCTCGGCATCGAACTCGGGGCGATCTGCGCTGGACAGCATGCCGCACACGGCGTCCGTCTCCTCACCGGGGCAGTCGTCGCCGCGCTGCTCGGTGACGACGCGGTCGAAGCCGTCCAGCTGAGCGACGGAACGATCCTCCCCGCGGACGCCGTGGTGGTCGGAATCGGGGCCGTCCCCAACGTCGAATGGGCACGCGATTCGGAATTGATGATCGACGACGGTTTCCTCACCGACTCGTCGTGCCGCACGAACGTGCCCGGCGTGTACGCGATCGGTGACTGCGCACGGACTTTCGACGACGCCCACCAGGTGCACCACCGAAGCGAGCACTGGAGCAACGCCGTCGCCCAGGCGGCCACCGTCGCCGACACGATCATGGCCACGCCGTCCGGGCCCGCCGCGATCCCGTACTTCTGGTCCCACCAGTACGGCAAGATGCTGCAGTTCGCCGGCACGAGACACAGCACCGACGAGGTCCGGTTCGTCGACGGCGACCCCGGAACCGGCACGTTCGTGGCCACCTACGACCGGGACGGCGACACCGTCGGCGTGTTCGCGATGAACAGTCCCCGGCTGTTCACCCGGTACAAGAAGCAACTCGCTAGGTCGCGGGCCTGATGCCGGCGCTACGTGACGGCATAGCCCAAACGGCTGCTGATCTGCTGGGACGTGTCGAGTGCGGCGTGGGCGACGTCCTCGAACCGTTCCGGCAGCAGCCGGTAGGCGGGGCCGGACACGCTCAGAGCAGCAATCATTTTCGACGTGTAGTCGCGGATCGGGACGGACACCGCGTTCAGCCCGAGTTCGAGTTCCTCCTCGGACTCCGCCCATCCCCGCTCGCGAACGGCGTTCAACGATTCCACGAGCGCGGGCACATCGGTAAGAGTCTTGGCCGTGAGAGCAATCGGAGTTTCTCCCACGCGCTCCGCGAGTTCACTGTCGGACAATTCCGTCAGCAACAATTTTCCACTCGCCGTCGCATGCGCCGGGCTGCTTTGACCCACCCAGGTATTGGTACCGACGCCGGACGGACCGTCCGCTTTGACGATGCTGACCGATCGATTGCCGTCGAGTATCGACACATTGACGCTCTCACCGACAGTTTCCGCCAGTTCGGCGCACAATTCCTGACTCTGCCGCACCAGATCGCCGTCCGGCGACGCGGTGCGGGCCAGCCGGACGATGGAATTGCCGAGTTGGAATTTTCCCCGGTTCTTCAATTGCGCGACGTACCCTCGCGAATCCAGAACGGCAACGAGGCGCGACGCGGTCGACTTGTGGACACCCAACTCATCGGCGATTTCGGTGACACCGGCGGTACCGAGCCTCGCCAGGATTTCGAGTACCGCCAGAGCGCGGTCCACTGACTGCACAGCGCCGGACGGCCGGCTCCGATCTCCATTCGAGTTATCGTCCAATTCAGTCATCGCGACTTCAGGATAGGCGACATCACCGTGCGACGGTTACCTCCATCCACACCCGGTTCCGCGTCATCACAGTCGGGTCGGTGCGCATTTCCACCACGGATCGCGGAATTACTGCCATTTCCTCGACCAATCGTCGTGGAATTGCCCGCAATTCGGGGTTGACCCCCTTACTCGCCCAGACCTAATGTGTTGATATATCAGTTGTCGATATTGGTTCGGATCAGTCCGATCCGTTTCGCAATTCACAGTTCTTTCCGGCGCCGTTCGAGCCCACACCGAACACCGAATCTCCCGCTACTTCGCCACACACAGGCACCCACCCAACCAGGAGGACCATCATGGGGTCACCGCGCGTAGTGATCATCGGAGCCGGCATCGTCGGCGCGAATCTGGCCGACGAGCTCACCGCTCGCGGTTGGGATCGGATCACGGTTCTCGATCAGGGACCGTTGCCGCTCACCGGAGGCTCCACGTCACACGCACCGGGCCTGGTGTTCCAGACGAACGCGTCCAAGACGATGACCGAGTTCGCCCGGTACACGGTCGAGAAGTTCGTCGGGCTCGACGTGGACGGCGCATGGTGCTTCAACCAACTCGGCGGGCTCGAGGTGGCCACCACCCCCGAGCGTCTCGCCGATCTGCACCGCAAGCAGGGCTGGGCCACGTCCTGGGGCATCGAGGGCGCCGTCCTCGACCCGGCCGAGTGTGCGAAGCTGCACCCGCTGCTGGACGAGAAGCGCGTACTCGGTGGGCTGTACGTGGAGACGGACGGTCTCGCGAAGGCGTCCCGAGTCGTCGTCGCGCTGGCCCGGCGCGCCGAGGCCCGCGGTGCCGTGTTCCAGGGTTCGACGAAGGTGATCGGCATCGAGCAGAGCGGCGGCAAAGTGACCGGCGTCGCCACCGCGGACGGGGTGATCCCCGCCGACATCGTGGTGTCCTGCGCGGGCTTCTGGGGTCCTGACATCGGCGCGATGGTGGGTATGGACGTCCCGCTGCTGCCCCTGGCGCACCAGTACGCGAAGACCGAGCAGATTCCCGAACTCGTCGGACGCAACACCGAACTCGCCGAGGCCGGCTTTCCGATCCTGCGTCACCAGGACCAGGATCTGTACTTCCGTGAGCACGTCGACCGTCTCGGCATCGGCACCTACGCCCACCGCCCGATGCCCGTGAACCTGCGCGACCTCGACGAGAGCGACGACGTGTCCGCGTCCGACATGCCGTCGATGCTGCCGTTCACCGAAGAGGACTTCGCGCCGTCGTGGGAGCAGAGCAAGTTGCTGCTACCGTGCCTCGAATCCGCGAAACTGGACGCCGGTTTCAACGGTGTCTTCTCGTTCACTCCCGACGGCGGACCGCTCATCGGCGAGTCCCCGGACGTCGCCGGGTTCTGGATCGCCGAGGCGGTGTGGGTGACGCACTCCGCCGGTGTCGGACGGGCCGTCGCGCAACTGCTCGTCGACGGCCGCTCCGAGGTCGAACTGCACGGCTGCGACGTGCACCGCTTCGAGGAGATCCAGCTCGCGCCCGACTATGTCAGCGAGACGTCGCAGCAGAACTTCGTCGAGATCTACGACGTGCTGCACCCGCTGCAGCCCAAGGAGTCTCCCCGCGACTTGCGGGTCAGCCCGTTCCATGCTCGACAGAAGGAGCTCGGCGCCGTGTTCCTGGAGAGCTCCGGCTGGGAGCGCCCGCACTGGTTCGAGTCCAACGCCCATCTGGTGCAGGACCTTCCGGCCGAATGGCAGCCGCCGGCCCGGGAGCCGTGGGCGGCGATGTTCCACTCCCCCATCGCCGCGGCCGAGGCCTGGAAGACCCGAACCTCGGTGGCGATGTACGACATGACACCGCTGAAGCGCCTCGAGATCAGCGGCGCAGGCGCACTGGCCCTGCTCGACCGGCTGACGACCGGCAAGATGGACAAGTCCGTCGGGTCCGTCACCTACACGCTCGCGCTCGACGACGCCGGTGGCGTCCGCAGCGACCTCACCGTCACTCGACTGTCCGACACCGTCTTCCAGGTCGGCGCCAACGGCAACCTCGATCTCGACTACTTCCGCCGCCAGTCCCCGGACGACGGCAGTGTGCAGATCCGGGACGTCACCGGCGGCACGTGCGGGATCGGGTTGTGGGGTCCGCGCGCCCGGGATCTGGTGCAGGCGTTGAGCTCCGACGACTTCACGAACGAGAACTTCAAGTACTTCCGGGCGAAGCAGGTCCGCATCGGCGGTGTTCCCGTCATGGCGATGCGTCTGTCGTACGTCGGCGAACTCGGCTGGGAGCTGTACACGTCCGCCGACAACGGTCTGCGCCTGTGGGATCTGTTGTGGGCGGAGGGGCAGAAGTACGATGTGATCGCCGCCGGCCGGGCCGCGTTCAACAGCCTGCGGATGGAGAAGGGCTACCGCTCGTGGGGCAGTGACATGACCACCGAGCACAATCCCTACGAGGCCGGTCTCGGGTTCGCGGTCCGACTGCAGAAGGGCGACTTCCGTGGGCGTGACGCGCTCGACGGCGTCTCCGACGAGACGGTGGAGCGGCGCCTGGCGTGCCTCATGATCGACGACCGCACGTCGGTGGTCCTCGGCCACGAGCCGGTGTTCGTCGACGGACAGCCCGCCGGGTACGTCACGAGCGCGGCGTTCGGTCACACGGTGGGGGCGCCGATCGCCTACGCCTGGCTTCCCGCGAACGCGACCGTCGACACCCCGGTGGAGATCGAGTACTTCGGACGCCGCATCCCCGCCACGGTCGTGGCGGAGCCGCTCGTCGACCCCGAGATGAAGAAGATCCGATCATGACCCTCCGAGACGACACGATCGCCGGATTCCTGGACTCGCTCGCCGATCGAACTCCCGCGCCCGGTGGCGGCGCGACCGGCGCGCTCCACCTCGGCCAGGCAGCCGCACTGGTCTCGATGGTCGCCCGCTACACCACCGGCAAGAGGTACGCCGACCACGGGATGCTCGTCGAACGCATCTGCGCGTCCGCAGATGCGTTCCGCGAGAAGGCACTGCAGTTCGCCGACGACGACATGGCGGCATTCACGGCCGTCATCGACGCCTACCGGCTCCCCCAGGACACGGACGACGAATCCGATGCCCGCACGTCGGCGATCGCGACCGCCCTCGCCGGCGCGGCCGCGGTCCCCGCCGAGGTGGTGGTCGCGGCAGGCGACGTCGTCGCACTCGCCGACGTCCTGCTGCCGGTGGCGAACCGCACCGTCGTCAGCGACGTCGCGGCCGCCGCCGAGGCTGCCCGCGCAGCCGCCACCACCGCCCGGGTCAACATCGAGGTGAACCTGCCGGGTATCACCGATGCGGACACCCGCCGGGCCCTCACCGAATGCCTGTCCGGCGTCGACGCGATCGTCGAGCGTGCCGACGCCGTCACGACACGAGTACGAAAGCAGCTGACTTCATGACCAGAAGCCTCGGTGGCGCCGAACTCGCCACCTCCATCCGCAACGACGCATCCGTCGCCGCCGCAGCACTCAACGACCTCGGTACCCGGCCCAAGCTGGCGGTCGTGCAGGCCACCGACGACGAATCGACCGCCTGGTACGTGCGGTCCATCGCGTCGGCCGCGAAGCGCACCGGAATCCTGTGCGACATCGTCGATCTCGGCGCCGCGGCATCGACCGAGCAGATCCGCAGCACGCTCGTCGAGCTCGGCCACGACCCGGACGTCCACGGCATCATCCTGCAGACACCCCTGCCGGACGGAACCGACCTCGACGCCCTCCGGGAAGCGATCAACCCCGCCAAGGACGTCGACGGCGCGAACCCGGTCAGCCTCGGCCGTCTCGTCGCGCGTCTGCCCGCGTTCGCGCCCGCCACCGCACAGGCCGTGATCGCCCTCCTCGATCACCACGGAATCTCCCCGCACGCCAGGACGGCCACGGTGGTCGGCAGATCGACGGTCGTCGGAAGTCCCGTCGCGCATCTGCTCGTGCAGCGCAACGCGACGGTCACCGTCTGCCACCGGCACACCACCGACCTGGCCGCCGGCACCCGTGACGCCGACATCCTCGTCGTCGCGGTCGGCATCCCCGGACTGATCACGGCCGACCACGTCGCCGACGGCGCCGTCGTCATCGATGTCGGGACCACCGCGACCGCGGACGGCCAACTCCTCGGTGACGTCGACGCCGCGGCCGTCGACGGTCGGGCCGGCGCGCTGACCCCGGTCCCCGGAGGGGTGGGCCCGGTGACCACCGCGTTGCTGCTCAATCACACGGTCGACGCCGCCGGGACCCAGTACGCCCAGACTCGATCGGAGTCCGTGCTCGCCGGGTTCCGCAGCAGCGTCTGACTCCGCCTCCACCCCTTGACCCGCTCGTAGAGCCTGAAATAGCATGGGCCCATTCTGATATATCAGTTCGCTCGGACTGACACCTCAATTGGTCCGGCATCGAGGAGACCCACATGACCCAGACCTTCACCCTGACGCTCAGCTGCGCTCAGCGTCCCGGGATCGTTCACGCAGTCAGCTCCTTCCTCTTCGAGCAGAACTGCGATATCGCCGAGCATCAGCAGTTCGACGACACCCGAAGCGACGCGTTCTTCCTCCGCACGTCGTTCGTGTCGGCAGAAGATGTCGACATCGAACGCCTCACAGCGGAATTCGGGAGCGTCGCCGCGAAATTCGGCATGACGTTCAACTTCAACGGCACCGACCTGCCCCGGGTGATCGTGATGGTCTCCAAGATGGGTCACTGCCTCAACGACCTCATCTTCCGCTGGCGAGCGGGCAACCTCGGCGCCGAACTCGTCGCCGTCGTCTCCAATCACGAGGTGCTGCGCCCCATGGCCGAGGCCGCCGGGCTGCCGTTCGTCCACGTCCCCGTCACCCCGGCCACCAAGCCGCAGGCCGAAGCCCGGCTGCTCGAACTCGTCGAGGAATACGACGCGGACCTCGTGGTCCTCGCCCGGTACATGCAGGTGCTGTCGGACGACGCGTGCCGCGCGCTACGGGGACGGGCCATCAACATCCACCACTCGTTCCTGCCCGGATTCAAGGGCGCCAAGCCCTACCACCAGGCATTCGATCGCGGCGTCAAGCAGGTCGGGGCCACCGCCCACTACGTGACACCCGATCTGGACGAGGGGCCCATCATCGAGCAGGAAGTCATCCGCATCGACCACTCCTTCGACCCGGCTCGACTCGCCACGGTCGGGCAGGACGCCGAGGCCCTCGCGCTGTCGCGGGCCGTGCGCTGGCACTGCGAGAACCGCGTCCTGCTGCACGGTCATCGGACGGTTGTCTTCAGCTGAGGCGGCTCCGCCGCCCGTGAGTGGTTAACGAGTCCCCGGACTCGTTAACCACTCACGGGCGCGAAGCGCCTACAGCAGGTCGCGGATGGCCTTCTCGAAACCCGCGACGTGGGCGAGGGTGAGGGACGAGGCGGTGCTCTCGTCGCCGTCGACGATGGCCCGGAGCAGGGCGACGTGCTCGCGGACGTGGCTCGCGACGTCGGGCAGCCGGTCGAGGAAGAGGCACCAGATGCGGGTGGCGTGTGCGTCGAGGCTGACGAGGATGTCCTCGAGGTGAGGGTTCCCGGACGCTCGGTAGATCTCGCGGTGGACGCGGACGTCCTTGCGCAGGACTTCGCGTGGGTCTTCGCTGTCGTCTATCTCGGCGATCTCGTCGGCGAGCGCGGTCAGCCGGGCTCGCGCGTCCGGGGAGGCGGTCCGGGCCGCCCGGGCCGCCGCGGTCGGTTCGAGTTGCTTGCGGATCTCGGAGATGTCGGCGAGATCGGTCATGTCGACGGCGGTGGCGAACGTGCCACGACGCGGGTAGGCGACGACGAGGCGTTCCCGCTCGAGGCGCTTGAGCGCTTCCCGCACCGGTGTCCGGCCGAATCCGAGTTCCTCGGCGAGTCGGTCGTCGTTGATCGGCTCGCCGGGCCGGATGTCCAGCATGACCAGGCGTTCGCGCACGATCTCGTACGCACGGTCGGCGTTGGTGCCGCCGTTCGATGCCGTGTCCGCGACCGATGAATGCGCCAGGCTCATGTTCCGTCTCCCTGATTTTCCGGAGCTATTGACCTTTGTCCGTCACTGACCTTACTCTACTTTCCAGTTGATATATCAGTTCGAAGTCAACTGACCTTCCAGAAAGGCGAACCATGACCGTGGACACCGCACACCTCACCGAGGCGGCAGCAGCGAACCCGACGCTGACGCATTCGCTCGCCGATCTCGACCCCGCCGTGCACCAGGCGATCGCCGCCGAGCTGGGGCGACAGCAGGGCACCCTGGAAATGATTGCCAGTGAGAACTTCGCCCCGCTCGCGGTGATGCAGGCGCAGGGGTCGGTGCTGACGAACAAGTACGCCGAGGGCTACCCCGGCCGCCGCTACTACGGCGGTTGCGAGCACGTCGACGTCATCGAGCAGCTCGCCATCGACCGCCTCACCGCGCTGTTCGGTGCGAAATTCGCCAACGTGCAACCGCATTCGGGAGCGCAGGCCAACGCCGCCGCGATGTCGGCACTGCTCGAGCCCGGCGACGGCATCCTCGGCCTGGACCTCGCGCACGGCGGTCACCTCACGCACGGGATGAAGCTGAACTTCTCCGGCAAGCTCTACGACGTCGCCGCGTACCACGTCCGCGAGGACGACCATCTCGTCGACATGGACGAGGTCGAGCATCTGGCCCGTGAGCACCGCCCGAAGCTGATCCTGGCCGGCTGGTCCGCCTACACCCGCCAACTCGACTTCGCCGCGTTCCGGCGCATCGCCGACGAGGTCGGCGCGTACCTCATGGTCGACATGGCGCACTTCGCCGGACTCGTCGCCGCCGGACTGCACCCCTCCCCCGTCCCGCACGCCCACGTGGTCACGTCGACGACGCACAAGACCCTCGGCGGCCCCCGCGGCGGCGTCATCCTCACCAACGACGAGGCACTGGCCAAGAAGTTCAACTCCTCGGTGTTCCCCGGACAGCAGGGCGGCCCGCTCGAGCACGTGATCGCCGGCAAGGCCGTCTCGTTCAAGCTCGCTGCCGAGCCCGAATTCCGGGAGCGCCAGGAGCGCACGCTCGCCGGCGCGAAGATCCTCGCCGACCGCCTCCTGAAGGACGACTCCCGGCAGGCCGGCATCAACGTCGTGTCCGGCGGCACCGACGTGCACCTGGTGCTGGTGGATCTGCGCGAGTCCGAGCTCGACGGCAAGCAGGCCGAGGACCGGCTGCACCGCGTGGGAATCACCGTGAACCGCAACGCCGTCCCGTTCGACCCGCGTCCGCCGATGGTCAGCTCCGGGGTGCGGATCGGCACCCCCGCACTCGCCACCCGCGGTTTCGACCTGGACGCGTTCACCGAGGTCGCCGACATCATCAGCTACGCGCTCCGGCCGGCCACCGACGAGGCCGGGCTAGACGAACTCCGCGGCCGCGTCGACGCTCTCGCACTGCGTTTCCCGCTCTACCCCGACCTCACGGAGGCGAACTGATGAGTGCCACCCAGCCACCCGGCGCCCACCTGCCCGACCACCCCGACTTCCTGTGGCGTAATCCGGAGCCGAAGAAGTCGTACGACGTCGTCATCGTCGGCGGCGGCGGACACGGCCTCGCCACCGCGCACTACCTCGCCAAGAACCACGGCATCACCAACGTCGCGGTCCTGGAGAAGGGCTGGCTCGCGGGCGGCAACATGGCCCGCAACACCACGCTGATCCGGTCGAACTACCTGTGGGACGAGAGCGCCAAGATCTACGAGCACGCCCTGAAACTGTGGGAGGGTCTCGAGGACGACCTCGACTACCCGATCCTGTTCAGCCAGCGCGGCGTCCTCAACCTCGCGCACAGTCTGCAGGACGTCCGCGACAGCGTCCGCCGGGTGGAGGCGAACAAGCTCAACGGAATCGACGCCGAGTGGGTCGGGCCCGACGAGGTCAAGAAGCTGTGCCCGCTGGTGAACATCTCGAGCGACATCCGCTACCCGGTGCTCGGCGCGACGTATCAGCCGCGCGCCGGCATCGCCAAACACGACTACGTGGCCTGGGGTTTCGCGCGCCGCGCCGACGAGGCGGGCATCGACATCATCCAGAACTGCGAGGTCACCGGGTTCGTCACCGACGGCAACAAGGTCACCGGGGTGCGCACCACCCGCGGCGACATCGCGACCGGTCAGGTCGCGCTGTGCGCGGCCGGGCACACCTCGACGCTCACCGACATGCTCGGCATCCGCACCCCCGTACAGAGCCACCCGCTGCAGGCGCTGGTCTCCGAACTCCTCGAGCCCGTGCACCCGACCATCGTGATGTCGAACGCCATCCACGTGTACGTCTCGCAGGCGCACAAGGGCGAACTGGTGATGGGCGCCGGTGTCGACTCCTACAACGGGTACGGCCAGCGCGGCGCGTTCCACATCATCGAACGTCAGATGGCGGCCGCGGTGGAGTTGTTCCCGGTCTTCGCCCGCGCGCATCTGCTGCGCACCTGGGGCGGCATCGTCGACGTGTGCCCCGACGCCTCCCCGATCGTGGGACGCACCCCGTACGACAACGTGTATCTCAACTGCGGTTGGGGCACCGGCGGATTCAAGGCCACCCCCGGGTTGGGCTGGTGTCTGGCGGACACCATCGCGAACGACGAACCGCACGAGTTCATCGCGCCGTTCAGCCTCGACCGGTTCGTCACCGGCGCTCTCGTCGACGAGCACGGCGCCGCGGCCGTCGCGCACTGATCCCACCTCGCGCACTGAAATTCAGGAGCCACAATGCAACTCATCGAATGCCCGTGGTGCGGGTCCCGTGAGGAAACCGAGTTCCACTACGGCGGCGAAGCCCACGTCGTCTATCCGGAAGATCCCGAGTCGCTGACCGACGAACAGTGGGCACACTTCGTGTTCTTCCGCGCGAACCCGAAAGGTCCTTTCGCGGAACGGTGGAACCACAGCGCCGGCTGCCGGCGCTGGTTCAACGCCGTACGCGACACCGCCACCTACCGATTCCACAGCGTCTACCGCTTGGACGAGCAGAAGCCGACGATATCGTGAACGCACCCTTCCGCACCCGCCAGGGCGGTCGCCTCGACCGCAACACCTCCTACACCTTCACGTTCGACGGCCGGGAACTCACCGGTCACCCCGGTGACACGCTCGGTTCGGCCCTGCTCGCGAACGGCGTCCACCAGATCACCACCAGCATCAAGCTCGGCCGGCCACGCGGCATCACCGCGGCGTGGGCGGAGGACACCGGCGGGCTCGTGCAGATCGAGGAGCCGTTCCCCGAGCCGATGCTGCTCGCCACCACCATCGAGTTGTTCGACGGCCTCGTCGCCCGCGGCATCCCCGGTCAGGGCCGGCTCGCCGAAATCGCCGATTCGGCGAAGTACGACGCCAAGCACGTCCACACCGACCTCCTCGTCGCCGGCGCCGGACCGGCCGGTCTCGCCGCCGCGCTCACGGCGGCCCGGGCGGGCGCCCGGGTGGTGCTCGTCGACGAGCAGAGCGAAGCCGGCGGCGACCTCCTCGGGTCCACGGACCTCATCGACGGCGCACCCGCCCTCGACTGGGTCGCTGCCGCGGTCGCCGAACTCGCCACCTACCCGGATGTGCTGCACCTGCAGCGCACCACCGCGTTCGGCAACTACGACGACGGCTTCGTCCTCGCGCTGCAGCGCCGCACCGACCATCTCGGTGTCGAGGCCCCCGCCGCGCTGAGCCGCCAGCGCGTCTGGCGTATCCGCGCCCGGCACATCCTCGTCGCCGCCGGGGCGCACGAGCGTCCCGTCGTCTTCACCGACAACGACCGCCCGGGCATCATGCTCGCGCACGGCGCCCGCACCTTCCTGCACCGCTACGGTGTCAAGGTCGGCGAGCAGGCCGTCGTGTTCACCACCAACGACAGCGCGTACGAGGCCGCGATCGACCTGCACGACGCGGGCGTGCGGATCAACGCGATCGTCGAGGCCCGCGACGACGCACCCGCCCGCTGGCAGCGTGAATGCGACGCGCGCGGCATCACCATCCGTGCGGCGTCGGTGGTGTCCGGCACCCGCGGCAACGGCCGGATCAGTCACGCGGTCGTGTCGCACCGCACGGACACCGATCACCGATTCCGCATCCCCCTCGCCTGCGACGTCCTGCTCGTCAGCGGCGGCTGGAACCCGGCCGTGCACCTGTTCTCGCAGGCCCGCGGCAAGCTCCGCTACGACGCGAACCTCGGCGCCTTCGTGCCCGGCGAGGACCTCGACGGAGTCTCCGTCGCCGGCTCCGCGAACGGTGTGTTCGACCTGGACGGGTGCCTGCGCGACGGCCAGACCGCCGGCCAGTCGATCATGCGCGACCTCGGCTTCACCGTTCCCGACCACACGATCGACCCGGCACCTGCACCGGCGATCGAACAGTCCACCCCGCTGGTGCTCTGGCGGGTGAAGGACGTCGCCGGTGAGGACACCCAGTTCGTCGACGTGCAACGCGACGCGACGGTCGCCGACCTCGCCCGCGCGGTCGGCGCAGGCATGACGTCGATGGAGCACATCAAGCGCTACACCACCATCGGAACCGCGCACGACCAGGGCAAGACGTCCGGGGTGATCTCCTCCGGCATCACGGCCGAACTGCTCGGCAGGCCGATCGAGACGCTGGGCACCACCACGTTCCGGCCGCCGTACACCCCGGTCGCGTTCGCCGCCCTCGCCGGCCGCAGCCGCGGCGCCCTCTTCGACCCCGAACGGGTGACGGCACTGCACGATTGGCATGTCGGCCGCGGCGCGGTGTTCGAGGACGTCGGCCAGTGGAAGCGTCCCCGCTACTACCCCCTGCCCGGAGAGGACATGGACGCCGCGGTGCTGCGTGAATGCGCTGCCGTGCGCCGCAGCATCGGCATCCTCGACGGCTCCACCCTCGGCAAGATCGACGTCCAGGGTCCCGACGCCGGGGTGCTGCTCGACATGATCTACACGAACATGATGAGCACCCTGAAGGTCGGCATGGTCCGCTACGGCGTCATGTGCGGGGTCGACGGCATGGTCATCGACGACGGCACCGTGATGCGCCTGGACGACGACCGGTTCCAGGTCTTCACGACCACCGGCGGCGCCGCGAAGATCCTCGACTGGATGGAGGAATGGCTGCAGACCGAATGGCCGCACCTGAGGGTCCGGCTCACCTCGGTCACCGAACAGTGGGCCACGTTCCCCGTCGTCGGACCGCGCTCCCGCGACGTGATCGGTGAGGTCTTCCCCGACCTCGACGTCACCAATGACGCGTTCGGGTTCATGGCGTGGCGCGACACCTCCCTCGGCGGCGTCCACGTACGGGTCGCGCGGATCAGCTTCTCCGGCGAACTCGCGTTCGAGGTCAACGTCGACGGCTGGCACGCACCCGCGGTCTGGGCGCGCCTGATCGCCGCGGGCGAGAAATTCGACATCACCCCGTACGGCACCGAAACCATGCACGTCCTGCGTGCCGAAAAGGGTTACCCGATCATCGGTCAGGACACCGACGGGACGGTCACCCCGCAGGACCTGGGGATGAGCTGGGCCGTGTCGAAGAAGAAGCGCGACTTCATCGGGAAGCGCTCCTTCACCCGGGCGGAGAACCAGAACCCGCTGCGCAAGGAGTTCGTCGGACTGCTGCCCCTCGACAAGCAGACCGTGCTGCCCGAGGGCGCGCAGATCATCGAAGAAATCTCCGACGGCGTCCTGCCGCCCCCGCCGGTGCCGATGCTCGGGCACGTCACCTCGAGCTACCTCAGCGCCGAACTCGGCCGCCCGTTCGGGCTCGCCCTCGTCAAGGGCGGCCGGGCAAGGCTCGGGGACACCCTGCACGTCCCGGTGGACGGAAACCTGGTCGCCGTCGAGGTCACCAGTTCCGTCCTCGTCGATCCCGAAGGAGCACGTCGCGATGGCTGACACCCTCGTCCCCCTCAGCCCCCTGCACGGCTGGGACCAGAAATTCTCCGAACTCCCCGAATCGGTGAGCATCGCCGAGGAACCGTTCGTCGCGATGGTCGACCTGTGGGTCGACCCGGCCGGACCGGGAGCCGAGCCCGCCGCGACGGTCCTCGGGTTCGACCTCCCCACCGCGGCGTCGACGTCCGCCGGCACCGACGCCACCACCGCCGTCTGGCTCGGTCCCGAGGAATGGCTGATCACCACGCGGTCACAGTCGGCGCCCGCGCTCGAATCGGACCTGCGGGCGGCGGTGACCCCCCACGGCGGCGCCGCGATCGACGTCTCCGGACAGCGAACCACTCTGCGGCTGCGCGGGATTCACGCCCGCGACGTCCTCGAGAAGGGGTGCTCGCTGGATCTGCATCCGAGGGTGTGCGGCCGCGGCACTGCAGCGCAGACCATGCTCGGCCTCGCGGGCGTGATCCTGATCGCGCTCGACGACGAGGGGGCCGACTACCGGATTCTCGTGCGGTCGTCGTTCGCCCGGTATCTCGCGGAGTGGCTGATCGACGCCGCCGAGGAGTTCGGCGTCGACCCCGTGTAATCGCCAGTCGGTTCGGTGGGCGGCACAGCGTCGTCCACCGGGCCGATTTCCCTTCTGGAAGGAGGTGCGCCCGAATGGTTCCGTTCCCCGCACTCACCGCCACCGGCGCCGGTCGACTGCTCGACGCCCTCGCACGCGACGTTCCCCTGGTCTGCGGCATCGTCAACGTGACCCCGGATTCGTTCTCCGACGGTGGTCGGTACCTCGACACCGCCGCCGCGGTCGAACACGCCCTGTCGCTGGTCGCAGAGGGCGCCGACCTCCTCGACGTCGGCGGCGAGTCGACCCGTCCCGGGTCCCGCCCGCCGTCCGTCGCGGAGGAGATCGCGCGCGTGGTGCCGGTAGTTGCGGCCCTCGCGATGTCGACGTCGGTACCGATCTCCGTCGACACCTCGAGACCGGACGTCATGCGAGAGGCGGTCACCGTCGGCGCGTCGATGATCAACGACGTTCGCGCCCTCCGGCTTCCGGGTGCACTGCGGACCGCGGCCGATCTGGACGTGCCGGTGTGCCTGATGCACATGCGCGGCGAGCCCGAAACGATGCAGAGGTCGCCGGAGTACGACGACGTCGTGTCCGAGGTGCGCCGGTTCCTCGTCGACCGTGTCGGCGCCTGCCGGGGCGCGGGAATTCCGCTCGAGCACATCATGGTCGACCCGGGTTTCGGCTTCGGCAAGACCCTCGCCCACAACCTCGCGCTGTTGTCCGAGCTGCGGCAGATCACCGATCTCGGTGTTCCCGTGATGGCCGGACTGTCCCGGAAGGGCATGCTGGGCACGATCACCGGTCGCGGCGTCGAGCACCGTCAGGCCGCCTCGGTGGCCGCTGCCCTGATTGCCGCGCAGAACGGGGCAGCCGTCCTCCGGGTGCACGACGTCGCCGCCACCGTGGACGCGGTGTCCGTGCTCCGCGCACTCGTATATCGTGGTCCCGCCAGCTTCAGTCACGCGTCGAATCGAGTCTCCGCACTGTGAACACCTCCGTGTCCGCCGCCGGTCTCGCGACGATCGGTCCCGCTGAAGCGCAGCTGATCGATGCCGGCGCCCAGCTGATGGAGACGATGTACCACGATCCGCGGACCGGTTTGCGGCACGCGGAGCGTCACCTGCGACGACTGGCCCGTTCCGCGGCCGTGCTCGGGTACGAGTTCCCGGAACGTGACGTCCGGCGCCACCTCGCGCAGCGGCTGTCGGGCGGCGGTCCGGCCCGGGTCCGCGTGCGCCTGCACCGCGACGGCGGGGTGGACGTCGATGTCTTCGGGCCGCCGGTCGCACCCGCGTCGGTGTCTCTCGTACTCGACGACGAGCCCGTCGACTCCCGGGACGTCCTCCTCGGACACAAGACGACGCTGCGTGAGCGTTACGACCGCAGACGACACCGCCATCCCGGGGCCGACGACGTCGTGCTGGTCAACGAACTCGGGCACGTCACCGAGACCACGATCGCGAATCTCGCCGCCCGGATCGACGGCGTCTGGTGGACGCCACCATTGGCGTCGGGGTGCCTGCCCGGCGTGGAGCGGTCGTGGCAGCTCGACCGCGGGCTGATGCGCGAACGCATTCTCACGCCGGGCGATCTCCTGGCCGCTGAAGCGCTGGCCGTGACGAGCTCACTCAAAGGCGTGCTGCCCGCGACCCTCCGGCCGTAGCCACTTCGTTTCCGGACGTTTCCGGACCACCTCTTGACCCACCCCCATGCCTGACCTACTGTTATTACACACACTGATATATCAATATCAGACCTATTGGATCACAGCGCGACTCCGCGACCACTACGCCCGACTGTCAAAGGAAAAGGCATGAGAGCTGGAAAGATTCCCTCTGATCGACGGTTCACGGCAACGCACAGCTGGTTGGCCCTCGCACCCGGACAGAGCTTCTCCGACTACCCGCTCCGGGCCGGGGTCACGGACACGGCACTCGACGAGGTCGAGGTGGTCGGACTGGAACTTCCGACAGTGCGCAGCACGATCGAGGCAGGCGCCCCGTGCGCCCTCGTGTGGACGTCCGCCCGGACCGTCGTCACGGTGTACGCGCCGATCAGCGGACTCGTCACGATGACGAACACCGACGCCGCCGAGAACCCGCAACTCGTCGCCGACGACCCGTTCCACCGTGGCTGGCTGTTCGCCGTCCTCCCCTCGCCGACGTCGTCCGCATACGGACTTCTGACCCCCGCGCAATACGCGAACGAACTCAGTGAGGCGGTGTAATCCCATGACCATCAGCGTGTTCGACCTGTTCTCCGTCGGCGTCGGCCCCTCGAGTTCGCACACCGTCGGACCGATGCGCGCCGCCGCGAGGTTCGTCTCCGACCTCCGCGCCCTCGACGCCCTGTCCGCAGTGGCGGACATCCGCGTCGACCTGTACGGGTCGCTCGCGGCGACCGGAGCGGGCCACGGAACGATGTCCGCGGTGCTGCTCGGGCTCGAGGGGTACTTTCCCGAGAAGATCGAGACCGAGGAGATGGAACGACGTCTGGAGGAGATGCGCAGCACCCGGCGCATCAGGGTCGGCGGTTCGCACGACGTCGCGCTCGCCGAGGACGAGATCGTCCTCCATCCGCTGACCATCCTGCCGCTGCACCCGAACGGGATGAGGATCACCGCGTCCACGGCCGCCGGCGTCGAGATCCACAGCGAAACCTACTTTTCCGTCGGCGGCGGCTTCGTCGTCACCGAAGCGGAGAGCGCACAGCCGCCGCGCGCCGCCACCGGCGGCCTGT
This sequence comes from Rhodococcus jostii RHA1, assembly GCF_000014565.1. Taxonomy (NCBI): domain Bacteria; kingdom Bacillati; phylum Actinomycetota; class Actinomycetes; order Mycobacteriales; family Nocardiaceae; genus Rhodococcus; species Rhodococcus jostii. Next base: position 1,932,791 of record NC_008268.1, read on the forward strand.
CGTTCGGGTCCGCCAAGGAACTCCTCGACATCGCGGCCCGCCACGGCTACACCATCAGTGACGTGATGCTCCAGTTCGAACGCGAAACGCGGTCGACCGTGGAGATCTACGAGCGGCTCCTCCATATCCGCGACGTCATGGTGAAATGCGAGAAGCGCGGGATCGCGCGCGACGGGATCCTTCCCGGCGCTCTGCGCGTGCGCCGGCGGGCACGGGACTGGTATCTCCGCCTGGATCAGGAAGACCCGCACCGCGATCCCGCATTCGCCGAGGACTGGATCAACCTCGTCGCCCTGGCCGTCAACGAGGAGAACGCATCCGGCGGCCGGATCGTCACCGCGCCGACCAACGGGGCCGCGGGCATCATCCCCGCGGTGCTGCACTACGCCGTTCACTACACCCCGGCCGGGAAGTCGGATCCCGACGACACCGCGATCCGCTTCCTCCTCGCCGCCGGCGCCGTCGGATCACTGTACAAGGAACGCGCGTCGATCTCCGGAGCCGAGGTCGGCTGTCAGGGCGAGGTGGGTTCCGCGGCGTCGATGGCCGCCGCCGGGCTTGCGGAGATCCTCGGCGGCACAATCGAACAGGTGGAGAATGCCGCAGAGATCGCGATGGAACACAGCCTCGGCCTCACGTGCGATCCCATCGAAGGGCTGGTGCAGATTCCGTGCATCGAACGCAACGCGATCTCGGCGGGCAAGGCCATCAACGCCGCTCGCATGGCCCTGCGCGGCGACGGCACCCACCGGGTCAGCCTCGACCAGGTGATCGAGACGATGCGCTCGACCGGCGCAGACATGCTGTCGAAGTACAAGGAAACGTCGACCGGCGGTCTGGCCGTCAACGTCCCGGTCAACTATGTCGAGTGCTGACATGATCACCGACGAACTCCGCCTTCTCCCTGCCCGCGCCGCCCAGTTCATCCGCCGGCACCCGGTTCCGGAGCCCGGCGACTACACGCCCGAGACCCGGCTGTCGGTGCTCGACGTCCTCGTGCACTGTGCCCCGGTCCGCGGCGACGCGTTCGTCGCGTTCCAACTGCTGAGCCGACGTGAGCTGCCCGGGTCGTACCTTCTCCACCTCGACGTCGTGGACGACGCGCTGTCCGCCCTCGACACGTTCGCCGTGACGGAACACGAATGCGAGCAGAGCTTCGGCCCGAACTGGCATGACGTCGTGCGACATGCCGTGGAGGCGGCAGCCCTCCTGGACGGGCACTTCGGTGCGCTGACCCGGACGAGGAGCGTCGTCGACAGCCGTCGACGGCTCGGCGCCTGGGCCTGCGCACGTGAGGCGGCCTGGGACGCGGGCCGGATCACATCCTGGTATCGCGCCCAGGACGCCGCCTGGGAACGGCACTTCATGGACGAGGCGACAGTGCGCGAGGACGAGCGACTGTGCGCGGACATCGCGACCGCGGTGCGCGACGCGGCCGCAGCGCACGCGGTGTCGGATCTGGTCGGGCGGCACGACTTCACCAGCGCACACTTCGAGACCCTGCTCGCCCCGTGGCGGACGGCCGCCGCGCACCTGCTCCCGCGGGATGTCGCCGCATTGATACCAGACTAACGGATCGTTTCCGCGCGACCGTGCATGATCTGGTGCGTCTCAGCGCCCCTCTTCTAGTCCGTGTCGAGAACGTGCAGGGTGCGGTCGTTGGCGTTTCCTGGCGAGCGGGCCAGCACGCGGCATGCTCGGAACACAGCCGAGCAGAACGCCGGACCGCAAGTGCCCGGAGCACTCGACCGACACCGCCTCAAGCGAAAGCCTTCCCCGACGCGGCGCTCATCACGGCCGAAGGGATCATCGACCGGTAAAACCCACCCATCGACAATCAGCGAATTGACCAGTACAGCGAGTCGGCTGCCAATTGATTGCTGTATGGGATTGGCGTTCACCCATATCTTCGGGATCGTGCCGGTCCGATCCAGCAATCGGAAATGTTCGACTCCTGCGAGTCGACGCGAGGTCTGTCAGTCCGACGCCGACCCCGGACATAAGCTAGCCGAATGGCAGTCGATGTCGGTCCGAGGACGTCGGCCGAGAGTGCTCACGATCGCGAAACTCGTAAGGAAAAGGAACGACACGAGATAACGACGCCTACCGGAATCAGCCAGCTGCGAAGGCGAAGGTTGTCAAGCAAAGCCTCGGCGCGAGGGATCCTCAATCGTCGACCGTCACCCCGTACTCGGTGGCGAGCGTGGCGAGATCGTATTCGTACCCCTGCCCCACCGCGCGGAGACGCCACTGCTCGGCGCGTCGGTAGATCTCGGCGAAATGCATCGTCCGTTCCGTCGTGCCGGCGTCCAGAACGAACGATGCGATCGTGCGGTCCGGAGCGTCGACGGTCACCGAGATCGGACCGAGTTCACCGAAGGTGCGATCTCCGCCGATCGCCGCCGATACGGACACGCACTGGTAGTCGGAGTGCAGGGCAGCCAGTTCGATCCGCACTCCTTGCTCGCTGCTGCCGTCGCAGGACAATTCCACGGTGCCGTCCGAACTCGTCGGCGAGTTGTAGAAGAGGAAGTCCTCGTCGCAACCGACCCGGCCGTCGTCGCCGAGAAGAAGCGCAACCACATCCACGTCGAACGCATCGTCCTCGGTGTGGGCGCGCCAAGACGCGTTGACCGTCAGCGATGTCGTCTGTGGTGGCAGGTCGATCACCTCTCCGCGAGCGAGCAACGGCGCAACCCACTGAGAAGGCGGTCTGATCGGCTCGCGGAGCGCCCCCCGCGCGGGTGGTGCCGCCGGTTCGAGTGCGGAGTTCACATCGGGGGCGGTGAGCAGAGGCAACTGACGGGCCGACACTCGGTCCATGCGGGGATCGAGTTCACCACCGTCGAGAACGAGGACATCGGTGACTCCTGCGGAGAGATTGACCGACGGCTTGGCACCCAGCTGCACGATGCGGGAGCGCATCAGAACGGAGTCCGCATGCGAGCCACCGACGATGAGCACTCTTCTTCCGTGCCAAGGCTTCGTGGAGGGAACAGTTGTCGCAGGTCGAGGCCGCTGAACTTCGGACGGTGCCGCGGCCGCCTTCGGCTCACCCGGTGTCACGTGCAGCAACATCTCGCCGAGCTGCCGCTCGGTCAGGACAGGAATCCCGTCGGCCACCGCGCGGCGCACCTTTGCACTCGACGAGTGCGGGTCGTTGCAGACGACGACGCCCGTCTGACGGCTGACCGAATTCATGACGTCCAGGCCGGCGGCGGTCAGACGTGCGGCGAGCGAAAGACGAGGAACATCCGTGCTGCCGCTGATGACCAGTTTCATGCCCTGGACCAGTCCCACCCCCGGATCCAGCCGACCCGGATTCCGCCACGGAGACTCCACACGCGGAACCCGATCTGGGTATACCGCCCGCCGATCGGCGCAGCCGACGACCGGCAGAGGAAGTCTGAGAGACTCGGCGAGCGAGGCGCTGTGTGCGAAGACCTCCGTCAGCACGAGGGCGTCGTCGTAAGCGTCGTGAGCCCGGTTCTGACGAACCTTCCAGTGCGCGGCCAGAGTCGACAACTTGTGGTTGGGGACGTCGATCTCGAGGCGGCGGGACAGGGCAAGGGTGCAGAGCCTCTGCCGTGTCGGCATCGTCATCCCGGCCCGCCGTACCTCGGCGTCGAGGAAGCCGTAATCGAATGACGCATTGTGGGCGACCAGCGTCCGACCGTCGAGAAGTTCGAGCAGATCGTTCGCGACCTCTTCGAAACGGGGCGCCCCCGCCAAACGCTGTGGCGTGAGATTGTGGATATGTACCGGTCCCGGGTCGCAGCCCGGGTTGAGCAGAGTCACCAATTCACGCTCCACCGAACCGTCTTCACGCAACGCCAACGCCGCGACGCTGAGCACTCTGTGCGTGGACGAACGCAGACCGGAGGTCTCGACATCCACGACAACCCAGCGGTGCCCCGTCGGCAATCGCACCGGCCGGGTCATGGTCGAGGAGGCAGATGAAAGCACAGAGCGACTATAGAGCCCAGTTCTCGTCGTTCTGATCGACGACACGTAAATCGCCGGCACATATCGCGTCCGACCCGAATTTCTCGGTAGTTTTTTGTTCAAGTACAGGTCGAGGGTTGTGTCATTCGAGTGAATGACACAGAGGAACATTGCGCCTCAACGGCTTTCGAATTCCGTTACCCGTTGGCTACTATCCTCGTCACACTGAATGGATTGGCTGTCGTGGCATTTCTCGACCATTCCGTGGAGGCCCCACCCCACCCCGAACGAGGTAAATATGAAGGCTCGACGGTTAGTACTCAGCGTCCTCGGTTGTGCCGCCATTTCGATGGCAGCCGCGCCCTCCGCACAGGCGGCGACGATCTTCGACTTCCTTCCCCCGGAGATTGCGTCCCTGATTCCGAGCGGTTCGGCCGACGCCGTGAACCCCCTCCTGCCGCCCGCACCCGCCGCTCCGGCAGCACCGGCCCCCGCACCGCAGGTCGCGCCGGCCCCGCAGGCTCCCGCACCTCGCGCGGGCTACAAGAACTGCACCGAAGCCCGCAACGCCGGTGTGACGCCCATCTACCGTGGCCAGGACGGTTACGCGCCGCACCTCGACCGCGACAACGACGGCATCGCCTGCGAGTAGTCGATCATCGGCGCGCCTCCCGCACACGCACCCCTTCTGCGCCCCCGCACCCCTTGTCGAGCCCGAGACCGGGTGCGCCTACCGAGAAGGGGTGCGTGTGTGCTTCGTGGCGCCTCGGCCGTCGTGCAGGTGTCGCCATTCCCCGTGCGGCACACGGCGCTCGGCACTAAGTTCGGCGATGACGGTTGAGGTACTACGCGAGGGGGCAGTCCGGCATGAGCAGGACACATTTCACGGCTCTGACACTGGGCGCGGTCGCGCTGGCCGGGGGTGCCGCACTCACTGCGGGCGCCGGAACGGCCGCGGCGGACGTCCTCACCGAGATCAACGGCTGCAGGATCGTGGCGAATCCGAACCCCGACGATCGCACGACCTGCCCGGGCGCCGATCTGAGTTCCGCGAATCTGGCCGGCCTGAACCTGAGCTTCGCCGACCTGTCGGGGGCGAACCTGAAACGGGCGAACCTCACCGGCACCAACTTCGCTGCCGCGAATCTGTCGTACGCCGATCTGAGCGACGCGAACATCACCGGCACGAACTTCACGGATTCGCAGCGCAACGCGGTGATCCTGTACAGCACCGAGATCGACATCTTCGGCACGATCGTCGGGGACATGAACATCACGACCGAACCCGAATGGTCCACCGAGGCCCACGAGCGCGCACTCGCCTCGGTCGTCCCGGTGACACCGACACCGACACCTCCGGCTCCGTAAACCACTCCTGACCCCTTAACCCGGGCCGCGCACTGCGCGGTCCGGGTTTTCGTATGCCCACACCCCTTGACATTGGATACCCGCACTATCCACTATTAGATAGTATCGGTATCCAACATTGGGAGGCATCCGATGACGACGATCGACCCCACCCGTTCGACGCACCACTACGACGGCGAACTGGTGGTCTTCCTGATCGGGATGACAGTCAACCGACCCTGGAGACCGGACCTGTGGCTGCCCACTTTCCTCGCGATGCCGAGGATGCTGCGCGAACTGTCCGAGGACCCGGATTCGGGTCTGATGGGCTACCGCCTGACGTTCGAGGGGCGCGGCCCGACGGTGATCCAGTACTGGAACTCCGTCGACAAGCTGTACGCCTACGCCAGTGACAGCCAAGCGAAGCATCGTCCGGCCTGGGCCGCATTCAACCGGCGGGCCCGCAAGGCACCCGGGGCGGTCGGCGTCTGGCACGAGACCTATCCGGTGGACCATGCCGAGTCGATCTACGTCGGCACGCCGGCGATGGGGCTGGCCCGCGCCACCGCACGTGTGCCCGTCACACAGAAGTTCAGCCGAGCCCGAGACCGGCTGTCCCGCAGCAACAACACCCACGATCAGTGATCAATTCAGGAGAAATCATGGAACCCTTGATCGCCCTCGTTGCCGTCACTCTGGCACTCCTCGTCGCAGGCGCGGCGGGTGTGCGCCGATGCCGGCCGTGGCCTGTTGCCCTGCGGGGCGGCCTCGCGGCCATGTTCACGCTGACGGGCATGGCCCATTTCGTCGGGATGCGTGCGGAACTTGTCGCCATGGTCCCGCCGTCGCTGCCGAACCCCGAGCTACTGGTGACCGTGACCGGTCTGCTCGAACTGGCCGGCGCCGCAGGGCTGCTGATACGAGGCACCGCGCCGTGGGCGGCGGGCTGCCTCACCGCCCTGCTCATCGTGATGTTCCCGGCGAACGTGTACGCCGCCGTGGAGGGACTCTCGACGGGACCGTTCGAAGCCCTGATCCCCCGGACACTCCTGCAGGTCGTCTTCGTGTCGGCGACACTCGCGGTCGTGATCGCTTACCGGGGGAGCCGGGCTACGGAATCACCCTCCGAAGCCCACTCGCCCGCAGCACCCGGCGTTGCACTCCCGCCCGCACTGCATCCTCGGACCCGATGATCCGCACGTGCTTTCGTGCCCGGGTAATCGCCGTGTACAGCAATTCGCGAGTCAGCAGCGACGACGCCTCGCCGGGAAGAACCACGGACACCGTGTCGTACTGGCTGCCCTGACTGCGGTGAATCGTCATCGCGTACACCGTCTGCACCGCGGACAGATGCGTCGGATGCAACAGGAACGGTTCGTTGCCCCGCACGAATGCGGCGACGAGTTCGACGTCGTCGCGGCGCACGATCACCCCGGTGTCGCCGTTGTAGATCTTCGTTTCGTGATCATTGGCAGTCACCATCAGCGGCTGGCCCGGATACCAGCGATCCGGGTTCAGCCGCTGCCCGATCGTCTCCCCAATCCACTCCATCGCCTGCCGCGTCCACCGCTGCACGCCGTACGGACCTTCCCGGTGCGCGCACAACAGCCGGTGCCCCTCCGAATGCCGCAGTGCAGCAAAGGCATCACCGGATTCCGCAGCTGCGGTGACCGCGGCGGCCGTCCCCACCACGTCCGCCCGCAGTGCGTCCAGGTCTTCCGGACTGTGGAACGACACCTCGGGGAAACCGCTCGACAGGATTTTCATGACCTCGTCCGGTTCGCCCTTCCGCACCGCGACAGCCAGCTGGGCGATGCCGCCGCCGAACCGCCGCCCGCGGCTGAGCCGGACCACCCCGCCCCGCAACCTGTCCCGTTCCCCCGCGCTCAAGGCGGCCTCGAGCGGGTCGTCGGCCGCCTCCAGGTCGGCGCCGACGATCCTGGCGAGCACCGGATTCTCGGTTCCCGTCACCGGCCGGGCCACGAGATCGGCCAGGACCGCGCCCGCGTCGACGGACGTCAGCTGATCGGGGTCGCCGACGAGCACCAACCGGGTGTCCGGGCGGACCGCCTCGAGGAGCCGGCACATCATCGTCAGCGACACCATCGACGTCTCGTCGACCACGATCGCGTCGTAGGGCAGGTGATTGTTCGCGTTGTAGCGGAACCGGCTGCCACGTCCGCGCTGCCAGCCCAGCAGCCGGTGCAGCGTCATCGCGGTCAGGTCGGGCGGCAACCCGAGTGCGTCGGACTGCTCGCGCACCGACTCCTGCAACCGCGCCGCGGCTTTCCCGGTGGGTGCGGCGAGCGCGATCCGGAGGCCCGGCCCTGGCTGCCGGGTCAGCAGCGCCAGCACCCGGGCGACGGTGTGCGTCTTACCTGTTCCGGGTCCGCCGACCACCACCGACGTCCACTGTGTGGCGGCCACCGCGGCGGCGATTCGCTGCCGGTCCGGTGCCGGAGCCGACGCCCCGTCGTCGTGCTGGTCGCGGAACAACGCGTCCAAGCCCTCCCGCAGCGACTGCTCGTCGACGGGGGGATGCCCGACGGCGCGCTGGTCGAGTACCCGCCGGAGGGTCGCTTCCTGCCGGAAGTACCGGTCGAGGTAGAGCAGTCCGCCGTCGGCCGTGTCGACGAGCCGCAGCGGCCGCAGCGGACCCGCCGAACCACCGGTGACCAGCGGGCTCCGCCGCAGTGCCTCGACGACGATGCCGTCGTCCGGCCAGGGTAGTGCGTCGAGATCGACTTCGGACTCCTCGTCGACGGTCACCTCACGGAGCCGCGTCAGGTCCAGGCACACCGAGCCGGACCGCACCGCGCGCACCGCCAGCGCGGTGGCCAGTACGACGTCTTCCGAGGATTCGCCTCCGAGCGCCGACAACCGCAACGCGACGTGCACGTCCGCGGCGGCGAGCACACCGGCCTCGTTGAACACCCGCAGCATTCCCTTGCCGCGCTGCGCCACCTGCACCTCGGTCATCGCGTCCCCTCGTGCTCGGAGGCCGACCCGGACAGCAGATCGGACAGCTCGGTGATCAACGCGGCGGGCGGTGCCCAGTCGAAGACTCCGCATCCGGGCGGGGTGTCGGGGCCGACCATTCCGCGAACGAACAGGTACTGGACGCCACCGAGGTGCACCGCCGGATCGTAGTTCGGTTGCCGCCAGCGCAGGTAGCGATGCAACGCAACGGAATACAGCAATGCCTGCAGCGGATAGTGCGCCCGCACCATCTCGGCGGCCATGCTCTCGCGGGTGTAGTGCGCGGTGGTGAGGTCGCCTTGCGCGAGGCGATTGGTCTTGTAGTCGACGACGACGTATCGCGGTCCGGGCAGTCGCAGCACGGCGTCGATGCTGCCGGTGAGGTATCCGCGCAGCGGGGTCGGTTCGAGTGTCTGCACGGCGTCGGCGTACGACCGCAGCGGATCGTCGACGGGAAGGTGGGTGCGCAGCAGCTCGCCGACGCCGTCGAGCATCACGGTGAGCGAGGGCGTGTCGCCGCCGGCCAGCGGCAGTTCGAAGTCGAGTTCCGCCAGCAGGTCTGCGGGTGCGATGTCGGCGAGCGTCGTTTCGGCCCCCGCGCCGAGGGGAGTCCGCAGCACGGGCAGCAGCGCCGTCGCCAGCTGGGCGGGGTCGATGTCCGACAACGTCGACGCGATCACGTCGCGGCAGCACCGCAGGACCTCTGCATCCAGGTCGGGTGCCGCGGTGTCGACGATCTCGAAGACGGCGTGGACGAGCGTGCCGAACGTCGCGCCGCCGGGCAGCTCGTTCATCGTCGACGCCACCCCCGAAGTGATGTCGGCCGGCGCCTGTAAGGGAGGTTCGGCCGGTTCGTCCGTCTTCTCCTCGACCTCGGCCTCACTGCCCACCGCGGGCGCGTCGTGCGCAGATGCCGTCAACGCCGAATACGACGTGCGACGCCATCGCGTGTCGAGCAGCCGCCGGAAGCGGGCGGCTTCCAGGTCTCCGCGGGGCTCCCGCTGTGGTGTCCACCCGACCCGCACGATCGGGTCGGAACCCACCGCCTCGACGGTCACCGTCTCCGGAGCTGCCGTCCCCCACGCGGACAACCGTTCCGCGACAACCGGATCCTCGGGAACGGTGACCTTCTGCGGGACCTCCCGCTGCCCGGGCTGCCGTCCCAGGATCATCCGGTGCAGCGGCGCGCCCGCCGTCGTGAACGCCGGTGCCCACCACACCACGAGCCCGCACATCGCCCGGGTGACCGCGACATACAGCAGCCGCAACTCCTCCCCCGCCTCTTCCGCGTCGTGCCGGTTCCTGCGGTCCGCGTAGCCGGGGCTGCCCGGACCACCGACGTCGAGGATGCGTCGTCCGTCGTCGTCGTGCAGCAGCAGTTTGCTCGGTTTCGAGATCTTGGCGGCGTCCCAGGCGTACGGCAGGTACACGAGCGGGAATTCGAGGCCCTTGCTGGCGTGGACGGTCGCGATCTGCACCGCCGCGGCGTCGCTGTCGAGTCGTCGGCTGCGGTCCACCCCACCCGAGGACGGATCCTTCATGCGCTCGGTGAGCCAGCGGGTGACGGCCGTCAGACCGAGCGACTGCTCGACGGCGGCACCGTTGAGCAACTGCGCCACGTGCCGGAGATCGGTCAGTGCCCGCTCGCCCGCTGCCACCCGCAGGAGTCTCGCCTCCAGCGCGGCGACCGCGGACAGTCGTTCGAACAGCGCCGCGAAACCGGACTGGGCGAACACCGCGCCCAGCTCCCGGAGCTGCCCACCGACCTCGGCGACGATGTCGTCGCCGCGAGCGTCGAGTTCCTCGGCCGTGTGTCCGAGCAGCGGGGTGAGCGCGGCCAGCCGCACCCGGTCGGACCGGTGCGGTTGCTCGATGGCCTGCAGGATCCAAAGCCAGTGCTGCGCAGCCGGAGTGGTGAAGACACTGGCCCCGCCGGCGAGCACGGACGGCACACCCGCCCGGTCGAGGGCGTCGTGGACCAGTGTGATCTGCGCGTTGGTGCGCACCAGGACGGCGATGTCGCCGGGTTCGACGAGTCGGGTGTCGCCCCCGACGTCGAGTGTCGCGCCGCCGTCGAGGAGAGCGACGACGTCGGCGGCGAGGTCTGCCGCGATCCGCTTCCGGAGCGGCCCGACCGCGGGGTATCCCGACTTGTTGATCGGCCCGGCGCCGGTCCTCGGCAGATACCGCAGCCGTAGCGGCGCGGCGCCCGTCAGACGCGACTTCGGTCTCGCACCGTCGACGCGGTGCACCACGATCTCGGGATGCCCGAGCGCGGCGCCGCCGTGCAGATATTCGAGGCCGTCGAGGAGTTCCTGATCGCTGCGCCAGTTGGTGGTCAACTCCTGGTGACGGTCGGCCGACCGCACCGCGTCCAGATAGCTGAGCACCTCCGCGCCGCGGAACGCGTAGATGGCCTGCTTCGGATCGCCGACGAGCACCACCGTTCCGCTGCCGTGGAACGTGCGGCGCAGAATGTCCCATTGCAGCGGGTCGGTGTCCTGGAACTCGTCGACGAGCACCACGCCGTAGCGTTCGCGGACACGCCGGCAGGCCGCCGCACCGTGCTCGGGATCGCTGAGGACGCGGTGGAGCAGCATCGGCAGATCGTCGAAGTCACGCAGACCCACTGCGCGTTTGCGCCGTTCGACTTCGGCGCGCACCGCCTCGGCGAACGCCACCCGGTCCCCGGCCGGGGTGCCCCGCGTATCTTCCGGGGCGAGCACGGCCTGCGGGTCGAAGATGGCGGCCCGGGCGGCCGCGGTGGCCTCCGCCGGCGTGAACGGGGCCGACTCGACGCGACTGTAGGCGCGCAGGTACAGGTCGGCGATCACCTCCGTCGTGAGGTCGTCGGCGGCCTCGACCAGGACCGTGTCGGGGTCGCGTTCGCCCGCGATGCCGAGCCCGTCGAGCATGCGCTGACAGAAGCTGTGGGTGGTGACGATGGTGGCGGCGTCGAAGTCCGACAATGCTTGCAGCAGGCGCCGGCGCCGCAGCGTCACCTCGCCGGTGTCGGCTTCGGCGAGATGCCGGATCAGCTGATCCGCGCTCAGCCGTGCCGCTGCCGGATCGGCCAATGCGGCTGCGGCGGAACCGAATCGTTCACGGGTGCGTTCCCGCAGCTCCTGCGTGGCCGCCCGGCTGAACGTCACCAGCAACAGCTGGGACAGGTCCACGCCTCCCTCGGCGACGAAGCGGGCGGCCAGGCCGACGATCGCGTACGTCTTGCCGGTGCCGGCGCTCGCCTCGAGCACCGTCGTACCCTCCGGCAGCGGACCGAGGAGGTCGAAACCGCGCGCGCCGGTCACGGCTGCGCCAACGTCTCGGCGGCGAGCAGCGGCGCCCACAGTTGCCGGGCGTAGTTCTCGATGGTCACCGCGTCGCCGAGGACGTCGATGCCCGGTGAGGACCCGTACACGTACGTGATGTGCCGGTCGCGTGAGTCACCGAAGTCACTGCTCCATTCCTTCCGGGCCGCCTCGATCGCGTCCTCCATGCTGCTGCCGCCGTGGCGTCGTTCGGCATACGCCGCCGACGCGCCCGTGGCGATCGGCAACGGCGCGTGCAGCCCCAGATCGCGCAGTTCGACGAGTCGCACCAACTCCTCCAGTGCGTTCTCGGGTGCGGTAAGGGTCGAGCGCCACGCCGGACGGCTGTACGCGCCGCGGCCGGTCGTCACGGCAGTCCATTCGGTCTCGTTGTCGGACGCCGCGACCGCCAGCAATTGCGCCCAGGCGGCGAGGCGGTGTTTCGGCCCCAACTTCGAATACGTGGTGGTCGCGATCACCGACCCGTGCACCCCGCCGACGGTGCCGGTGAGGCGCCGTCCGGAACCGAGATCGACATCGACGTCCACGGTTTCCGCCCGCCCGACATGCACGGACCCGCTGACGGCGACGAGCGACTCGACCGCGTGCTCGATTCCACCGAGCACCGACTCCCCCAACTTGAACGGCGGCAACGTCCCGCGGCGCCACTCCGCGGCGCGGAAGTCGGCCAGTTCGACTCCCGTCAGCCTCGCGACGAGCATCCTCTGGCCGAGATCCCACCGGGCCAGCGGATCGGGCGACACCTCCAGTGCGTCGGCGAGGTCCTCGTCCACGTCAGGGACCCGCAGCCCCAGCCGTTGCCGCAGAAACGCCTGCGTCGGGTGCACCAGGAACGCGATGAGGTCCGCGAGATCGACGTCCCCGAGGGGCGGCGGCACCAACGGTGCCGGCAGGAATGCGGGCTCCGGTTCAGGCGGGTGCTGCGCGGCACGGGCACCGGCCAGCGCCGCCCGATCGAAACTGAACGGGTGCTCGGGCCGGAAGTTGCGTGCATCGAACGGCTGCAACGGATGCCGGGTCACGATACCGGGCAGGGCGTCGCTCCCGACGGTGGCCGCCACCGCGTCGAGCAATTCGGACAGCGGGATCGCCGGCGGCCGGGACATGCCGGTGACGGGGTCGGCGCCCGTATAGAACAGCAGGAGTTTCTCACTCGCCGACATCACGGCGTCGAGCAGCAACTGCCGGTCCTCGCTGCGCGGGTCGCGTTCGCCGAGAAGCGGATTACGGGCCAGCACGTCGTCGCCGTCCACGCTCACCCCGCGCGGGAACACTTCGTCGTCGAGGCCGAGGAGAACGACCACGCGGTGCGGCACCGACCGCATCGGCACCATGGTGCACACCGTCAGCTCGCCGGTGCGGAAGTTCGCGCGGGTGGGGCGGCCCGCGAGCCGGGTGGCCAGCATCGCGCGCACGTCCGACAGTCGCAGGACCGCGTCGCCGCCGTGCTCCATCGCCGACCCGAGTTCTCGTCGCGCCTGCGCGAGTTGCCACGTGTCGGCGGCGCTGACGTCGACGAGCAGATCGAGTGCCCGGGTGAGCGCGCTCGACCAGTCCGCGACCGACTGCGGCCCGCCGAGCCCGCGCAGCGCGACGTCGAGCCGGTCGACGAATTCGGCGAGCCGACCGGTGAGGTCGATGTCGTTGCTGTCGACGTCGTCGAGCGGCAGCGCCAGGGCGAGCCATTCGCCGTCGGACTCGTCGGCGGCGGCACCGAGCAGGATGCGGTCGAGCGCGGTGGTGAACGTGTTCTGCGGGAAGTCGCCGAGACCGAACGCCGCGCGCTGCCGCGGACCGATTCCCCAGCGGGCTCCTGTCGCGGTCGCCCACTCCCGGATCCGTTCGAGGTCGTCGTCGCCGAACCGGAACCGCCTGCGCACCGGCGCGGCCGCCGACAGGTCGAGGACCTGGCTCGCCGTCACCCTCGCGTCGGCGAGTTCGAGGAGAGTCGACACCACGGCGAGAACCGGATTGGTCTGGTGCAGGGCACGGTCCGCGAGCCGAACCCGCAGACGATGGCCGGGATGCCCGAGCACGTCCTGCCCGAACGCCGCCCGGATCAGCGGGGCGTACGACTCGACGTCGGGGCACATGACGAGCACGTCACGCGGTTCGAGAGTCGGATCGTCCTCGAAGAGATGTAGGAGGCATTCGCGCAGGACCTCCACCTGGCGGGCCGGTCCGTGACAGGCGTGGACCTGGACGGAGGTGTCGGCCGTGCATTCGGCGAGCGCGGGCGCCCGGTCGTCCCGGACATCCGCCTGGAGGCACCCCAGCAGGGAGTCGCGGGGCGCAGGCCCCTCGTGGTGGAGGTCGTCGACGTCGAGGCGGGTCAGCCTCGACTCGAGTTCGCGGACGTCCCGCGCCAGGCTCGACAGCAGCGGGTGGGCGACGGACAGCGCGGTGGGGTCGTCGGCACGTGCGAGCACGCTGTCCGCCGTCGACAACGACGACCACATGGTGGGACTCGGATGCGGAAGCCACAGGTGCACATCACGATTGACGGCGAGGGCGGCGAGGACGGCGATCTGATCGGTCGCGAGCCGCGTCGGACCGAACAGTGATAATCGGGCGGGGAGTTCGACGAGATCCGGTTCCGCGCGCAGCCGGGCGCAGGCGGAGTCGAGCCGCTCGGCGGGAGCGGGGCTGCCGATCTTCTCGCGCAGCCGCCGCCACAGTTCGGCCTGCCAGAGAAGGTCGTCGTCGAGTGGACCGCCCGCACCGTCGGTGTCGCGACCACCGGCCCAGTCGACCAGCATCGCCGGCCGCTGCGCGGCGTAGCTGCGGAACAGATCGGTGAGGTGTGACGCGGTGGCGTAGCGCCGGCCCGGCCGGTGATCGTCCGGGTCGCGGTCCGGGAGACCGTGCCCGAGGTGTTTCGCGAGGACGGCGCACCAGGGCTCACTGAGGCAGTCGTCGACGACGCCGAGCAACGCCCACAGCACCCGGGACGGATTCCACGGATCGTCGTCGGCGGACACCCCGGTGGCGGCGGCGAGGCACTCGTCGACGAGCCGGGTCGGTGACGGGAAGTCGATGTTCGCGGCCACCCCGTCGCCGACGCCGGGCCGGGCACCGAGCGCGGTCGAGAGCCGCTGTGTGAGCCAGCGCTCCACCCCCTTCGCCGGGACAGCCACGACCTCCCGGGCGAACGGATCGGACAGCGGGGTCGCGAGCACGTCGCCGAGAGCCGACGCGAGAGTGGTGGAACGCTCGGCGCGATGCAGTACGAGCACGTGGCCTCCCTTCGCTCCCCAACTCCGGTCGGCTCAGACTTACCACACCCCACCGACTCGGGAGGCCCACTCTGCAGGTGAGTGGCAAAGTGTGCCGGGGCACGCTTCGCCACGCACGTCAGCGGCCGGGGCGCGCCTGGGTGAGGTGCGGGACCCAGCCGTGGGTGGGCCACTTCTTCAGACCGACCTTGGCGGGGACGATGCGCTTGTTCACGAATTGGCTCTCCAGTTCGGTGTCGGGCTCGCCGGTGAACCGCCACAGCGCCGCGTCACCGGGTCGTGCGACCGACGACCAGGACTTGGCACGGTATGCGGCTCGAACGATGTTGTCCGCGAACACGATCACCGGGATGTCGTCGGTGTTGCGCACGGCAGCGCCCGCCGCCCACGCGCCGCGGGACAGTTCGTACACCTCTTCCGGCGTCACGCCGCGCCGAGATGCGGCGGGCACCTCGAGGACGACGCAGGGGGTGGGGAGGTTCGGGACGGGTTCTGCTGCGTACTGCAACACGAGGTCGTCGACGGGCACCGCGCGATGCTCGCCCGCGCCACCGGCGAGATTGCTGAGCACGGCACCGTCGTTCAGCCCGAGCGCTCCCACGACTCCGCTGCGCACCGCACCGGCGACGTCACCGGTGTCGGCGATCCGATGCGCCACGATGTAGTGCTCGACCTCGTGGCCGGAGTCGTAGATCTCGCGGATGCGGGCGATCGTCGCGGCCTTCACCTCGGCGGTGTCGGTCTCCGGATCCTCGAGCGTCTTCCGGTGCTCGTTCTCGGCCAACGCCTCCCACACGTAGCCGTACACCCGGGTGCCGCGCCCGGCGCCGACGTAGAACACCGACCTGTTGCGGGGATCGAGGAGCGCGTAGACGTAGGTGCCGAGTTCCTCACCGACCCGCTTCGGGAAGGGCTGCGGCGCGTGGCGGGTCTGATACACCTCCTTCAGGATCAGGCGCAGCGCCGCCAGTTTCAACGCGACGGGTACACCGCCGTCGATGCCGTCGAAGAGTGCGGTGGCCGCGCCCTGCACCGAGGAGAAGGTGTGCCCGATGTGCCGTTCCAGCGACTTCGTGACGTCCGCGAACTGCGCGAACCGCACCCGGGGGTCGGGTGCCGCGTTGTCCAGGTCGTTGGACGCGAGGAAAGTCTGGACCTCGGAATTGTCGAGCCAGCGAGAAGTGATGTCGATCGGGATCGTCCAGACGGTAGCCATGTCCCTACCGTAAGGGAAAACCTCGGTGAAGAACTCGCACGAGGAAGGCTCGAGGAGATTCGAACCCTTTCGACGTGCTACCGAGTGCGGGAGGATGGAGTGGTACCCATTCCGACGCAGGTTGGGAGAACATTCATGACAGCGCCCAGCTACTCCACCCGCACGGCCGTCGACATCGCGGTCGGCATTCTCATCGCCTTCCGCGGATGCTCCGAGAACGACGCGTTCACCGAACTCGCGGCGACGTCCCGCCGACACAAGGTCGCCCTCGCGCGCACCGCCCGCGCACTGATCGCGTTCATCCAGACCCATCACCACGACCTTCCCGCGTCCGACGTCACGGCTGCCGCTCTGCAGTGGAGCCACGCCACTCCGTACCGCGGCGCGTTCGGTACGGCCGCGTGAATTCGGTCGAAGTCTGAGAATTCTCTGGCTTCGACGGCGCGACGCTGCCCAAACCTTCAGACTCGATGTGAGACCGAACGACCAGCGCACCGAGATACGAAGAGGTAACTGAGTTGACGATCCGCAAAATCACGGTTGCCGCGGTAGCGATCGCCGCAGCCCTCACGATGTCCGCTTGTGGTTCCGACGAGCCGTCCGGGCCGAGCGCGACCACCACGTCCACGACCACGGCGGCGGCCGAGACCACCGACGACCTCGTTCTGCCCACCGCGGCCGAACTCAACGCCCTGCTGGCCAAGGGCCTCGACCCGGCCACTCCCCTCGAGGAGAAGATCGCCATGGTGGAGGGTTCGGAGCAGGACCCGAACCTGTTCAATCAGGTCGCTGCCGCCGCCCAGCAGGCGGGTGCGCAGGTCACGGTCCTGGACCCGGTGATCGACAACGGTGACGGCAGCGCCAGCGCGCAGCTGCAGCTGACGATCAACGGCCAGGTGCAGCAGAACACCCTGCCCGCCATCTTCGTGCCCGGCGAGAACGGGACGTGGAAATTGTCGAAGGCGACGGCATGCTCCATCGTGGCGATCGCGCAGCTGACGTCACCGGCCTGCCCGCCCGCCTGACCGGACTTCCGCGTCACGCGCCCTCCAGGGCCTCCCCGATCTCCTGGACGGCGCGGTTGTGCTGATCGGTGATCAGGATGTGTCCTGCCGCGATGGTCAGGGCAACCGGCCATTCGATGATCTCGACGGCGGCGAGCAAGCCGATCGCCGCGAAGAACGCCAGTTGCTCGGGCCTCGGCAGCGGCACCCTGCCGAGGATCGGTAGCTGCACCGCGAAGCCGCGCGCCTCCCGCACCCGCTGGACGGCGTCGCTCTGCGACTCCGCCTCCGACGTTTGTTGGGCCATGGTTCGTCTCCCTTGTCCGTGCCGTTTCCCGGTCAGCCACCTTGATCGCGGACCGTGTCAGCTGTGCTGAGTTCCGTCGCCCAGACCGCTGCCGGTGTCGTCTCCGCCGCCGGGGACCCGTTGACCGGGGTGGTCACCCGTGTCCTCACCCCACCGCTGCGGGAGGTGTACGCCGTGCTGCTGCGGGCGGGCGTGATCGACATCGTCGACTGATCGCCCGCAAGCTTTTCGAGCAGCCCCGGTGCGAACGCGGCTGCCGCGGTCGCCGCACCCGCGCATCCCAGCGCCTGCCCCCACCCGACCGGTCCGAGCGGGGTGCAGCCGAGGAGCTGGCTGACCCCGGGTGTACCGACCATCACGGTGAGTGCGGCCAGTGATCCGCCCGCGGTGAGCACCACGAGCGGGCTCCGCGAGTCGATCAGCGTCTGACCCAGCTGCGTGCCGACCAGTGCCACCAGCCCCACCGTCGACGCCCGGCGTTGCCTGCCCGTCACGCTCGCCAGCGCCCACGCCGTCGTCGCGCCTGCCGCGGTGGCGGCGCCGCGGATCGCGACGGTCCGCCACAGCGCAGCGCTGTCCGGTCCGCGGCCCTCTCCCCGGGCCTGTTCGTTGGGCGGGCTCACCGCGAGCGCGGCAGCGGGCAGGGCGTCCGTGAGCACGTTCACCAACAGGAGCTGACGCGCCGTGAGCGGCGACCGTCCGGCGATCGCGCTGCCGATCAGGGCGAACGCCACCTCCCCGGCATTTCCGCCGAGCAGCACGGACACCCCCGCCTGCACCCGCCGCCACAGCTGACGGCCCTCGTCGAGGGCGTCGAGCAACGCGTCGACGCGGCCGTCGAGGAGTACCACATCCGCGGCGCTGCGGGCCGGGTCGCTGCCGCGCGAGCTGACACCGATCCCCACGCTGGCCGCCCGGATCGCGGCCGCGTCGTTGGCGCCGTCGCCGACCATCGCGCAGACGTGACCGACGCGTTCGAGGGTCTGGACGATCTGCACCTTGTTCTCGGGCGACATCCGGGCGAAGACGACGCACTTCTCGACGGCGTTCTCCTGCCCCCGGTGCGAGAGGGTGTCCCAGTCGGTCCCGCTGATCACCTGCTCGGACGACACGGCCAGTCCCAGCTCCCGTGTGATGGCGGTGGCGGTGACGGGATGGTCGCCGGTGATCAGCCGGACCCCGACCTGTAGCCGTTCCAGGTCCGGCAGCAGTCCGGCCGCTTCGGGGCGTGGGGTGTCGGCCAGCCCGAGCAGTCCGACGAGGTGCAGGTCGCTGCCGCACAGATCGTCGAGTACCGCGGCGTCGTCGGCCGCGCGGCGCGCCTGGAAGGACGTGACGGTCCGGCGGGCGACGGCGATGACGCGCAATCCGTCGGCAGCCATGCCGAGAACGGTGTCGTGGACGGCGTCGGCGTCGATACCGGTGCACGCCGCGACCACGACCTCCGGTGCACCCTTCACCGACAGCTGCGTCCCCGACAGCGCGGCCGAGTAGGGCCGGCCGGAGCGGAACGGCAGGACGCTGCTCCGGTCGTCCTCCCGCGGAAGCAGACCCACTGCCGCGTCGGCGATCGCGACGTCGGTGGCATGCGCGGCCGGACCGCCGTCGGGCGTCACGGCGCTCCGGCCCGCGCACGCGAGGACGTCCTCGCGATCGAACCCCGGTTCCGGGACGGCGGTGACAACCCGCAGGCGGTTCTCGCTCAGGGTGCCCGTCTTGTCGAAGCACACCACGTCGACGCGGCCGAGCGCCTCGACGGACCGCGGTGCCCGCACCAGCGCGCCCGACTTCGTCAGTCTGCGTGCGGCGGCCTGCTGCGCCAAGGTCGCGACCAGCGGAAGCCCCTCGGGAACCGCCGCCACCGCGACCGCGACGCCGCTCGTGACGGCCTGCCGCAGTCCGGTGCCTCGCAAGAACCCCACGGCTGTGACCAGGGCCCCACCGCCCACGCTGACGGGCAGCACCCGGTCGGTGAGGCTTCTGAGCTGCGCCTGCAGACCCACGTGCGACGCACTCGCGGGGGTGAGCGCACCCGCGCGTCCCGCTTCCGTTGCGTCGCCGACCGCGGTGACGATCGCCGACGCCGTGCCGGTGAGGATCGTGGTACCCGCGAACACCATGCATGCACGTTCGCTGAGCGGCGCGCCCGGGGTCGGCGACGGCTGCTTGCTCACCGGCAGCGATTCCCCGGTGAGCGAGGACTCGTCGACCTCGACGCCCGACGCCTCGACGAGCCGGCCGTCGGCGGGCACCACCTCGCCGGGGCCGATCTCGATCACGTCGCCCGGCCGCAACCGGGAGGCCTCCACCCGCTCGGTCACGCGGCGCTCCGGGGACCCGGCGACGCGGTGCGCGGGCGGATCGCCCGCCGCCAGCAACCGGTTCAGCAGACGTTCCGCGTGCAGGCGTTGCACGGCCGACAGCGCGGCGTTGCCCGCCAGCACGGACCCCACGAGCACCGCGTCGATCGGCGACCCCAGCAGGGCGCTCGCCGCCGATCCGGTGGCGAGGACGGGGGTCAGCGGATCCGACAGTTCCGTGCGCATGGCCCGGCCGAAATCCCAGGCCAGCCCGACCGGCCACGCGGTGAGCCGCCCGATCGCCTCGACCGGGGTCAGCACCAGATTCACCGACCGGCGCCGGGACGCCGCGGCCTCCTCGTCGTCGCGCGCGGGCAGCAGCCGGCGCACGTCCGTCACCGGCATCTCGTGCCAGGCGTGAACCGGGGCGGCGGGCGGAACCTCGGCCCGCAGGACACTGCGCGCGAGGGAGTGCCCCGTCCACAGTCCTGCGGCCGCGCCGACCGTGACGGGTCCGGGTCCGCGCCCACGCACTCCCGGCAGCATGACGAGCGCACCGAGCATCGACGCCGCCGTTGCGATCTCGACGCCACGCCGGCTCGCCGTCCGCGCGTCCGGCAGGGACCGCAGCACCCGCCAGACCCCGACGAGGTCGTCGACCAGCAGGTCCGCGCACCACGGCGGCGGGGCGTCGTCGGCGAGGACACCGATACCGACGTCGGCGGACGACAGGGCGTGCGGCGCCCGGCTTGCGACCACCGCCACCGACGCGCCGTTGGCCTGCAACTGCGCGACGGCGTCGCGCAGGTCCGCGTCCAGTGATCCGCTCGAGGGGAGCAGATCGTCGAACGCCGAGCGGAGTCCGCCGAGCGTGTCCACGTTCACCGACACCACCTGGGCGCCGGACGTGCGCGCCTGCGCGAGCACGGCCGCCGCGCTCGGATGGTGGGCAGGCGTCACGAGTACGGCGGCATCTTCGTCCACAGCTGCCGCGGCGACGTCGTCCGGCAGGTCGGTCAGCGCGTGCCAGCCCACCCCGAGGGCGCCGGCCTCGACGGCAGATCGAGCGGCCTCCCACACTCTCGTCCGGTCGGCGTCCCGAACCGCACGGATGCCGCTCACCCGGAGCTCCGCTGTGTGCAGCACCGCCGGGTCCACGACCACCGCGTCGACCCGGTCCAGGCAGCGCAGCGCGCCGGGACGCAGGGCCAGCACGGCATGTCGATCGGCCAGTCCACGGCCGAGTGTCGCGGCGAAGGCCTCACGCGCGGTGCGCGCCGCCTTCGGCGCGGCGACCAGGGCCGCGTCCGCGGCGCCCGCGACGCTTCGGGTCGCCGCTCCCACCGCGGTCGCGCCCACCCACTGCGCGATCGCCGCCCGGTCCACGTCCCGCTCCACCGGTCCCGATGCGCCGCGTGCGCGGGCGGGGCGATCCGTGTCGTCCGCGGGGGCCCGGGCCAGTTCGGGTTCGCGGCGGTGCCATACCCGCCGGCCCGACCACGCCTCCGCCGCGATCGCCGACCGCAGTGCCACGTCCACGGCGAGTGACGCAGGTGCCCGCCGCAGCACGTCGCCGACGGCCTGAGCGGTGGCGAGCAGCAGTTCGGCGGCGTCCGGCCCGAGCCGGTCCTCGACCATGCTGCGCAATCGCGGTTGATAGTTGACGAACGTGACTGCGGCGGCAGGCACCGCCGCCGGCAGGGTGGGCATTGGAAGCAGGCGAACGCCGGCGGCCGCGACCAGGCCCGTCGTGACGGCGGCGAGTGCGAGGGCGCGTTCGGCGAGTACGACGTCGTCGCCGGGAAGTTCTCGGGGCCGGTCGCGGACGGCACCGCGGGCGATCGGTCGCGCGACACCCTCCGCGCCCGCGACCACGGCACACAGCGTGGCCACCGACGGTCCGTCCTCGTCGAGCGTCACCACCAGTCGGGACAGCGCGCGGTTGAGTTCCGCTCCCGCCACACCGGCGGTCTCTCGGACGGCGCGGAGAACGGTCGCGGCCACGTCATCCCCGCGAGGCCCGTCGAGTCCGCGGACCTCGATCCAGGCACGACCGTGTCCGGAACTCGTGCGGCGGGCCGGGGTTCCCCCGAGCACCTCGGTGGCGATCTGCGTCGCGGTCCGCGCGGTGGTGGATATCAGATCGACTGCGACCGCGCCTCCGAAGGACGCCACCCCGAGTCCGACACCGGCGCCGCGCACCGGCAGGGAGGCGGCGGCACGGACGTATCGACCGAGTCCCACGGCAGCTACTGCCTGGAACCCGCGCCGAACTGCCGCAGCACGAGCGCCGCCCCGCCCACGGTGACGAGCACCGGCCACTCGACCAGTCCGGCCGCGCCGACGGCGGCCAAGGTCAGCGCGGCGGCAGGCGTCGAATGACTCCCGCTCTCCATTCCGGACCGGACCCCGCTCGCCGCTCCGCGCACTCCGCCGACCACACCACCGATCGCGGCCCCTCCGACCGCGCCGACCGCACTGGTCGTCGCGTTCGCGGCACCTGACACGGCGTGCACTGTGCCGTCGACGATTCGCATGATGAGCTCCCATCGGCCGTGGCCACAACCGCCGTTGCACGGCGGATCATGTCTGCGGTACCCACCTCAGGGTATTCTCAACCGCCGCACGCCGGAACACTTTCAGGGAACTCTCAGCGCCTACCGGATACTGTTCTGTCCCATAGGAATTCGATCACCCTGTTCGGTGCGCCAGAATTCCCAGCCGTCGTGGGTCTCGACGTCTCCGCTGATGTGACTGGCAACGGCGGTCGCCGCCGTCGTGGGGTCGGGGAACCGGCGGCCCTGCATCGGACCACGCATGATCTCCAGAGTCTGGGTGTCGGGGTCGAACCGTCCGACCAACCGATATCCCTCGAAGTCGGCCACGACCTCGAGTCGGCTATCGATCAGTTCCTCCAACGCCGCCGCCGCCTTGGCCGGCTTCTTCCGGGCCGAAGCGCGCGCGACGGCATCAGCGTGCAACGCCGCCGCCGTCGTCGCGCGTTGCGCGTCGCTGTACCGGCTGGGGTCCTTCTCCCCCGCCAACCCGAGAAGATCCCAGCGCCCGCGTCCGTGCGCGATCCGGCTCAGCGGAATCGCGTGGTGCCCGGTCCGCGTGCGGCCCGGGGTGTCCATCATCCACAGATCCACCTCGGCGCGGATGTCGTCGGCGACCTCGGAGGAGGGCACGACGAAGAACTCCTCCGGCGAACTCGCGAGATCCACGAACACCCAGAACTGCGAGCCGGTGTCGTCGTCGTCGAGCGATTCGTCCTGCTTGCGGGCCTGCCAGTCGCCGCTGAGCTTGGAGCGCACCCGCACGATGCGACTCGTGCCGTCGTCGCCCCAGACCTGGACGGGGTTACGTCGCGAGTGGGTGAGCCTGACGGCTTTGCCGCCCCGTTCCACGACGTCGGCGATGAAAGCCTGGATTCCCCGGCTGGCGGTGTCTTCCACTGTCTACGTGTCCGTCCCTGATTCTGCGTCCCGTACGCAGGTGGAGAGAGGTGTGGCGACGGGTTTGCACAGCACGACTCGGGGGTTCTTCTCCTCACCTTACGTGCCGAGCCCGGTTTCGGTGACTACCCGACCGGGCGTGCCGCTTCGGCTGCCTCGGCGAAGAACCACGACAGCACCAGGGCACCGGGGTCCACGACGCCGCGCGCCGCCTCACCGATGTAGCTGGCCCGCCCGCGCCGCGCAGTGATGTCCGCGGTCGCCGCGGCACCGCGGGCGGCGGCGTCCGCGGCCTCGGCCAAACCCTCGGCCGGACTCTTCCCGGCCGCGACGGCCGATTCGAGGGCGGCGACGGCAGGGGCGATGGCGTCGATCATCGTCTTGTCGCCGGGTTGCGCCCCGCCGAGTTCCTGGATCGTGTCGAGGCCTGCTCGTGCCGCGGCGGCGATCGCCTTCGTGTCCAGTCCGTGCGGTGCGTCGGCGGCCACCCGGTAGAACTGCCGGAACCAGACACCGAACAGCGCGCCGGACGTGCCGCCCGCATGACCGAGGTAGGCGTCGGACAGTGACTCGAACACCGTCGCCGGGGAGTAGCGGTCGCGGATCCCGGGCACGCCGACGTGGTCGAGGGCGGCCACCATGTTGGTGCCGAAGTCCCCGTCGCCCGCGCGGCGATCGAGGTCGGTGAGGTTCGGTTCCTCGGCGAGCACCTTCTCCACGAACGCGACGATCCACGCGCCCACCGCTGCCCGGCCCATCGTGTCGGCGGTGCCGGGCACCTCCGCCTCGTCCTCGCGGGAGGCGACGTTCGACCGGAACCGCACCTCGGATTCGTCTGCGATGCCACGGAATTCCCCAGCCGGGGCGTTCGGCCATCCCGGCGCGGCGGTCGGAGCGTCCCACAGGTCGAGGAGCTTGTCGTCGCAGCGCACCAGTGTGATGGACGCGCCGTCCATGTCGAGGGCGGTGACGAAGCTCCCGACCAGCGAGCGACGGATCACCACACCCCGCTCCGCGAGGTGGTCGGCGAGCTCACCGAACAGCAGTTGCAGCTCCAGCGGATGGGCCGCGCCGAGCCCGTTGACGATCGCGATCACCGGCTCGCCCCGCTCCACGCCGAGTGAGGCGAGGACGGGGTCGGTGAGCCGGCGGACCAGTTCGGCCGCCCCCATCGCGTCGACTCGTTCGGTTCCACGTTCGCCGTGAATGCCGATCCCGAGTTCGATCTGCCCCTCCGGGAGGTCGAACGACGGCGAGTCCGCCCCCGGAACGGTGCACGCTCTGAGCGCGACCGCCATGCTGCGGGAATTCCGGGCGGTGCGTCGCCCGAACTCCGCGACGGTGGCGAGGTCGTCGCCGCGTTCGGCCGAAGCGCCGCAGATCTTCTCGACCGCGATCGTGGCCGCGGTACCGCGACGTCCGGGTCCGTCCTCCCGTTCGGAGGCGACGTCGTCGTCGACGAGCACGTGCTCGACCGTGATGCCGTCCTCCGCCGCCAGTTCGCCGGCGATGCGGAAGTTGAGGACGTCGCCGGTGTAGTTCTTCACGATGTGCACGACGCCGCCGCCCGCATCCACGGCCCGGGTGGCGGCCCGCACCTGCAGCGCGTTGGGCGAACTGAAGATCAGGCCGGGGCAGGCTCCGGTGAGCATGCCCCGGCCGACGAACCCGGCGTGCAGCGGTTCGTGCCCGGACCCGCCGCCCGACAGCAACGCGACCTGCCCGGACGGCAACGGTTCCCGCCGTGTGAGATAACCCGGTTCCGGATGCCATTCGAGATCGTCGGTGGTGGCGACGGCCCCGCGGAGCGCGTCGACGACGAAGGACTTGGGCGAGTTCAGGAACTGTGGGTGCGCCATGCTCCCAGGCTAAGCGTCCACATGTGAGTGCCGCGGAGTGCCGGAGCACACTTTGCCACTCACGTGGGAGGCGGCGGCCAGTGCTTCCTCGAACTCCCGCAGGCCCGATTGCGATCCGAGCAGCAACGCGAGCCGGGTCAGGAATCCCTCGCGGTCCGATTCGTCCGCCTGGTCGAGCGCCTCCGACAGTCCCATCCACACGTTCTCGCGCAGCAGGCCGTCCGGTGCCGCCGTCGCCTCCGTGTGCGCGGGGACGACGCCCAGCGTGGGTGCGGTTGCCGTTTTCAGGTGGTCGTGAACGTTGCCGAGCAGCGACAGGTCGCGGATCCGGCACAGGACGAGTCCGTCCGGGCGGATCACGAAGCACTCACCCGCGGACGCGCCGAGAGCGGTCGGCAGCGCACCGTCGGGGTCGTCGAGGACCGTCAGGTCGGCCGCCGCGTCCACCGCCGCCCCCGGTGCCGGGACGACGACCGCCCGCACCGATTCTGGCGACAGCGCCATCGCGAGCGCGGACGCGTGTGCGGCGATCCTCCGGGCACCGGCCGCGTCGACTCCGACACCGAGGAGCGCAAAACCCGTTCCCCGGACCCGGTTCAGCGAAGACTCCACCGACCCTTCGGCGGTGACGACGCGGACGCGCCGGTCCTCCATCGGATCCCCGGACAGCACGCCGGTCGTCCCCTCGGGCACCGGCCACGTGAGCGGCGACAGGTGCGCGTGCGTCGCACTCGACTGCCGCGGATTGATGAGGTGACCGAACTCCGGACGGGTCGTGGCCAGCGCCAGCACCGCGTCGCGGGTGGTGCGGTACCCGTGGCTGCCGGGCGACATGATGAGCGTCGACTTGCCCGCGTTGTCGACGTTCTGCCGCCAGGCGGCGCGACGTTCGGCCGAATACGCCTGCAGGAGAGACTCGTCCGCGGTCCCGTGGACGACGGCGGCCAGTGTCCAGGCCAGGGTCTCGGCGTCCTCCATGCCGGAGTTCAGCCCGCGGACACCGAAGATCGGCACCAGGTGGGCGGCGTCCCCGGCGAACAGGATGCGACCGTGCGTGAAGTCGTCCAGCGCGAGCGCGTGCGCGCGGTAGAAGCCGTGCCATTCCAGGGTCCACGGCACGTCGTTCTCGAGCCAGTCGAGGTGCCGGGTGATCCGGTCGCGGATGCGGTCTTCCTGCGTCTCGAGTTCGGCGTCGTCGGAACTGTCGAGTTGGTAGTCGATGCGCCAGATGTCGCGGGGTTGCTGATGCATGATGATCGTCGAGCCGGGGTTGCTCGGCGGGTCGAACCACACCATCCGCTCGGCGGGCAGCGTGGATTCCCAGTGGATGTCGGCGATCACGTAGTTGCCCTGATAGCTGTTTCCCTGCAACCGGATTCCCGCGAGTTCGCGCATCCGGCTGCGGCCGCCGTCGGCGGCCACCACCCACCGCGCGCGGAGTCGGCGCGCACCGAACGCGGTGTCGACGTCGAGCGTCACGTCCTCGTCCGACCGCAGCACCCCGGCGACGCTCGACGACCAGTGGAACGTGATCAGCGGGTGCGCGAGCAGCGTGTCCGTCATGATCTGTTCGATCTCGGACTGCGACACGTTGACCATGGGCCCGCGGACGTCGTGTTCGCCGTGCGCCATCTCGAAGTGCAGCACCTGCTCGTCGCGGTAGAAGCTGCGCCCACCCACCCAGGGGAGCACGATCTTCTCGAGTTCCGGGCCGAAGCCGAGCCGGGCCGCCACCTCGAGGCTGTGCCGGGAGATACAAATGGCGCGGCTGCCGAACGACACCTGGTCGGCGGCCTCGAGCACGGTGACGGGGATCCCGCGCTGCGCGAGGCCGAGCGCGACGCCCATGCCGACCGGGCCCGCGCCCACGACGACGACGGGCAGGGCCTCGTCGGTTGCACCGGTCGACGCGAATTCCGTTACCGGGTACTTCTGTGGCTGAAAGTAGGTGGACATGTCAGGCGGCCTCCGCTTCCCGGCGCTTGGTGTTGGTTTCCGGCAACAGCAGGATCGAGACGAGACTGACCACGGCGATCACCACGAAGTAGGCGGTGACGGCCGTCGAACTGCCGAACGCTTCGAACAGCCACGTCGCCATGAACGGTGCGAGCCCGCCGCCGAGGATGGCGCCGATCTGGTAGCCGAGAGACGCACCGCTGTAGCGGATGTGGGCGGGGAAGAGTTCCGCGAACAGTGCCGACTGCGGCCCCGCGGTGGTACCGAGCACCGCCGCCATCACGATCATCGCGAGCAGCATGACGGGGATCGACGCCGTGTCGATGAGCGGGAAGAACACCGCGGCCACGATCACGAGTGCGATCGAACTCCACGTGTACACGCGGCGCCGGCCGAGCACGTCCGACTTCCAGGCCGACAGGGCCATGCCCGCCATCCAGACCGGGCACGCGACGATCAGCAGTGTGAGCATCGTGGCTCGGCTGTATCCGAGTTCCTTCGTGCCGTACGTCAGGACGTACACCATGAACACGTAGGCGATGCCGTTGGTCGCGATGAACGTGCCGGCCGCGAGCAGCACCGTCCGCCAGTTCTTCGTCAGCACCTCGACGATCGGCATCTTCACGATCGTGTCGCTCTCCTTGGCCTCCGCGAAGGCTGGGGACTCGAAGACTCCGAGCCGAATCCACATCGCGACGCCGACGAGCACGGCGCTCATCAGGAACGGCACCCGCCAGCCCCACGTCTGGAACGCGTCGTCCGGCAGCAGCTGGGTGACGGCGAGGAACACGACGTTCGCCATGATCACTCCGGCGGGGACGCCCATCTGCGGTGCCGCGCCGTACAGTCCGCGTTTGCCTTCGGGGGCGTGCTCGGTGGCCATGAGTACCGCGCCGCCCCATTCGCCGCCGACGCCGATGCCCTGGACGAACCGCAACGCCACCAGCAGGATGGGTGCGGCCACCCCGATGGCCTCGAAGTTCGGGAGCAGGCCGATGCCGACGGTCGCGGCGCCCATCATGGTCAGCGACAGCACCAGCATCGACTTGCGTCCGATGCGGTCACCGAAGTGGCCCATGACGACACCGCCGATCGGGCGGGCGATGAAGCCGACCGCGAACGTGGCGAATGCGGCGAGGGTTCCGGCGAACGTCGACGCGCCGGGGAAGAACTGCGGTCCGATCACCAGGGCTGCGGCGGTGCCGTAGATGAAGAAGTCGTACCACTCGATCGCGGTACCGACGAAGCTCGACAGGACTGCCCTGCGCGCTTCCTTGTGAGACACCGGCGGTGTCGCCTCGGTGATTGCCGTCATCGTCTGCCTTCCCGGTTCTGCTGCGCGCACACTCATCCGCTACCGGAAAACAATGACCCGACTCACATACGTCTGAAAAGCGGGACTATCCCCACATGAATTGCGGAAAAACCGTGGAAGGCGCGAATAGGCAGGTCAGGCCGTGACGAACCGGATGAATGCTCGCGCGACCCGGCTCAGCGTCGCCTCCTGATGCCATGCCACGACCACGGCCACCGACGCCGGTTTCGGTTCGGCGATCGGTTTCACGACGACGGGCAGACCCTCGTACGTGACGTCGACCCGGGGTCGTTGCAGCAGCAGCGTCCACCCCAGACCGCGTCCGACGAAGGCCCGCGCCGTCTCGAAGTTGGCGGTGCGGTACGCCACCCGGGGCGCGAAACCGGCCTCCCGGCAGACGTCCATCGCATGGTTGGTGCTCGGTGGCGCGTCCAGCAGCACCATCGGGTGCTCGGCCAGATCCGCGAGCCGCACCGGCCCGTCGACGCCCGCCAGCGGATGCTCCGCCCCGAGCACCACCATCGGCTCCCGGGTCATGAGCGGCACGGTCTGCCACTCCGGGGACAGGTCGAGGTCGTAGACGATGGCGACGTCCAGTTCGCCGCCCTCGAGCTGCGTCCGCAACCGGTTCTGCGTGTCTTCCCGGAACTCCACGGACGCCCGCGGGTACTCGGCGGTGAACGCGTACAACATCGACGGCAGGATCGTCGGGCCGAGCGCGGGGTAGCAGCCGACGGCGATCGGCCCCGCGACGACACCGCCCTCCCCGGACGCGTCGGACTGCAGCTCCCCCGCCTGCTGCAACAGGGCGCGCGCCCGCGACAGCACCGCCTCCCCCGTCGGGGTCAGCTGCACACCGCGGGCGCGTCTGCGCACACACAATTGCGCCTTCAGTGCCTTCTCCAGGTCGGTCACCGCCGCGGACAGCGCCGACTGCGACAGGTGCATCCGCTCCGCCGCACCACTGATCGTTCCGGTCTCCGCGACCGCCACGAACGCCGCCAGCTGGCGCATCGTGTACACGGGGACGTTGTCGGGGCGGGGCATGCAAGAACGGTAGCGCGGACATTTCAGCGTCCGGTGGCCGCCGGAACCTGCGCGAGCACCTCCCGGGTGGCGGCGACCAGCCGCGCGAGCCACGCGTCCGTGCCGACGGCCCGCCGGAGTGGCTCGTTGGGGAGTTCGATGCTCACCGGGAGACCCGCCGGCAACGTCGACCAGATGTCGGCGAGCGGGATGCCACCCGTCCCCGGAACGAGGCGCTCCTCGCGGGCCTGACGGATCAGTTCGGCGTCGTCCGGCGGCGCGGGCACCGAGCCGTCACACATCTGGGCGTAGTGCAGCCATTCCCGCGGGATCGCTGCCAGGTCGTCGAGGGTGGTGCTCGACCGTCCCACGTGCAGCCCGTCCACCAACACGCTGCGGGCCGGCCCGTCGGCCTGCGCCACGATCTCGACCGCGGTGGTCGCGTCGGGCACGGCCGTCCACGGCATGAATTCGAGGCTGGCGACGATGCCGTACTGCGCGCACAGTTCCGCCAGCCGGGCGTAGGAGTCGGCGAGCCGGGCGCGGTCGCGGTCGTCGCCGCCGACGAGCACGGCCTTCGCGCCGAGCCGTGCGCCCGCCTCGAGCAGCGGAACATACGACTTGGGATCGAAATCGGCTCCCAGCCGGATGATTTCGAGGTCGAACACCTCGATCGGCGAATCGTCGAGACGACGGATCAGCGCGTCGAGGGCGGTGTCGTCCTCGTGCAGCGGGTAGGCGGTGGTGCCGGGCGCGGCCGGCAGCAGCCGGATCCCGATGGTGTCGAAGCCGTGCTTCTCGGCGAGGTCCACCTGTTGCAGCGGCGCGGTGTCGAGCACGGTGAGTGCGGCGAGGCCGAGTGGGGCGGTCATCGCTGATCTCCTGTCGTCGAGGCGAGGCGGCGACCGGTGAGGTAGCCGAACGTCATGGCCGGGCCGAGGTTGATGCCGCCGGACGGGTAGTGGCCGCCCATGACGCTGGACTGGTCGACCCCGACGGCGAACAGCCCGTCGATCGGCTGGTCGTCGTCGTTCAGCACCCGGGACGCCGCGTCGGTGACCAGTCCGGCGAACGTGCCGAAGCTGCCGGGCACCACCTTGACCGCGTAGAACGGGCCCTCCTCGAGCGGTGCGAGGGAGGCGTTGGGCCATGGATTGTCCGGGTCTCCCGACCCGATGGTGAACGGTGTGGTGCCACGACCGAACTCGGGGTCGACGCCGTCGCGGGCGCCCTCGTTGAACGCTGCGACCGTCTTCTCCAGGCCGTCGGGGTCGACGCCGATCTTCTCGGCCAGCTCCCGCACGGTGCGGCCGCGGGTGAGATACCCCGACTTCAGGTACGGCCACGTGGGGATCGGCAGCGGCTTGGCCATGCCCAGCGGGAAATACCGCAGGTACCGCTGGTCGGCGATCAGCCAGGAGCAGACCTCGTCACCGTCGGGGACCTGGTCGACCATCGCGAGGGTGTAGTCGTGGTAGCCGAGGGCCTCGTTGACGAAGCGGCGTCCGTCGGCGAGAACGCCGATGGCGCCGGGCTTTCCGCGGTCGAGGATGTGCGGGAACACGCCCTCCTTGCCGTTGCGGTACCGGATGATCGACACCGGGCAGTACGCCACCGGCGACGCGACCGAGCGGTCCAGTCGCCCGCCGACCGATTCGCCGAGGGTGATGCCGTCGCCGGTGGTCGTGGACGGGGTGAGGGTCCGGTGTTCCCGTCCCGTGGGTGTGCGGGGGAAGAGTTCGCGACGCCGGTCGACGTCGCGACTGAAGCCACCCGTCGCGAGGACGACTCCGCGGCGCGCCTGCACGGTGTAGGCCCCGTCCGGGCCCTCCAGCCGGACACCGGTGACGGTGCCCGCGGAGTCCGTGGTCAGCGCGGTGGCCGCCGTGCTCACGCGAATCTCGACACCGGCGTCGAGCGCGGACCGCAGCAGCCGCCCGACGAGTGCGGTGCCGTTGACGAGTTGCTGGCCGCGGCGTGTGGTGGCGAGGTCGAGCAGGTGCGTGGACACCCTGCGGGCGCAGTGCACGAATGCCTTCGCCGAACGCGTCGAGTGCAGGAAGGCCTGCAGGTCCGGGCCGGCCATGATGCCCATGCCGAGGAACGACGTCTCGTAGAGCTGACGACGCAGGAGCGCCGCGACGTCGGGGCCGAGTCTCCGCAGGCTCACCGGCTTCGGCCCGACGGAGCGGTGCCCCGTGCCCGCTCCCGGCGTGTCGCCGTGGATGTCGGCGATCTTCGCACCCGGAACGAATTGCAGCGCCGTCTTCTTCTCGAAGAACTCCACCATCTCGGGTGCCCCGTCGAGCAGGGCGTCGACCTTGGCGGCGTCGAAGTTCTCGCCGAGTCGGTGCTCGAGATAGGTGCGCGGCAGCGAGCGGTCCTCGTTCACGTCGTCCGCCTGAGCGAACAGGTTCCGCGGAGCCCACATCCAGCCGCCGGACCATGCCGTCGCGCCGCCGCACGTGTCCGCCTTCTCGACGACGAGGACGGAGGCGGCCCCGTCGGCTGCGGCGACGGCGGCGGACAGACCGCCCGCTCCGGAGCCGATGACGACGACGTCATAGGTGGCGGTGGTGTGTTCGGGGGTCATAGCGTCTCCTGAGCGGATGTTGTTGCGAAAGTCGGTGCGGGCATGAGGTCGACCACCCGGCCGGTGCGCGAGGACTCGTAGATCGCCGCGATGATCGCCAGCGAGGCGCGCGCGTCGCGTCCGGTGACGGCGGGGTCGCGACCGGTCAGGACGGCGTCCGCGAAGTCCTGCACCTGGAGTGTGTGGAAGTCGGCGAGTCCGGCGTTGACTTCCGTGACGTCGAGATTGGCACGGACGCCGGGGGTGAACGGGGTGCGGAACTCGACTTCGCCGGGGACCGTCCAGATCTCGTTGACGCCCTCCCTGCCCTCCGGGAACTCGAGGACGCTCGCAATCGCACCGGTCTGCCCGATCACGGTGACCCGGTTGCCGAGGTTGTGGTTGGCGCCGGTGGTCGCGGTGACGGTCGCCGTGCCGCCCGACGCGAACGAGACGACGGCGGACGCACTGTCCTCGGTCTCGATGTGGGCGCCGTGCGTGTGGGTGCGGATGACGCCGCTCACCGAGACGGCCTCACCCATGAACCATTGGAGCATGTCGATCTGGTGGACGGCCTGCGTCATCAGGACTCCGCCGCCGTCGGTGTCCCACCGTCCGCGCCACTCGTCGGCGGAGTAGTAGGACGGCGGGCGGTGCAGGAGCACCGACGCCTCACCGAGTACCGGAACGCCGATCCGGCCGTCGTCGACGGCCGTTCTGATGCGTCTCGCGGCCGGCCAGAACCGGCGCTGGAACAGCACACCGAACGTGATGCCGGCGCGGTCGGCGGCCGCGATCATCCGGTCGGCCGCCGCGACGTCGACGGCGATCGGCTTCTCGCACAGCACGTGGATCCCGGCCTCCGCCGCCGCGACGACCACCTGCTCGTGCACGGGGTGCGGTGTGCAGACGGTGCACGCATCGAGGCCGAGGGAGGTCAACTCCTCCACCGAACCGACGGCTCGCGCGATGCCGTGCGTGGCCGCGAACTCGCGGGCGCGGTCGACGTCGGGGTCGCAGCAGCCGACCACCGCGACGCCGGGCACCTGCCGCAGGGCCCGCGCGTGGTTGCCGGCGATCTTTCCGCAGCCGACGATGCCGATACGTAGTGCCATCAGTAGTGCTCCTCCGTTTCGACGTCCCGGGCCGCGGACTCGCCGCGGTCGAGACGGTTCAGTGCGTCGACGTCCGCGGCGGTGAGCCGCACGTCGAGGGCGGCCAGGTTCTCGGCCTGGCGCGCGGGATTCGCGGATCTCGCGACCGGCACGACACCCTGCGCGAAGTGCCAGGCCAGGACCACCTGCGCGGGGGTGCGGTCGAGGCGCCGGGCGATGTCGGTGACCACGGGTGAGCCGAGAACCTCGCCGCGGCCCAGTGGGCTCCACGACTGCGTGGACACGCCGAGTTCGTCGTCGGCGCGCCGGACCGGCAGCCGGGCGAGCGACGGGTCCATCTGGATCTGGTTGACCGCGGGCGATTCTCCGGTCTCGGCGACGACGCGACGCAGGTGCGTCTCCAGGAAGTTGGAGACGCCGACGTGGCGGACGAGGCCGGCGTCGCGGCAGGCGAGCATCGCCTCGAACGCCGCCACGTACCGGTTGTGGCGTGGCAGCGGCCAGTGGATGAGGAACAGGTCGAGCCGATCGAGTCCCAGGTTTTTCAGGCTGCGCTCGACCGCGCCGCGGATGTCGCCCGACACGTGGTCGCTCCCCCGCAGTTTCGTGGTGACGAACAGCTCCTCGCGGGGCACTCCGCACTCCGCGAGCGCCACCCCCACGGCGTCCTCGTTGTCGTAGATCGTGGCGGTGTCGATAAGCCGGTAGCCGGCTTCGATGCCGGACAGCACGGCCCGGGTGGCGTCCGGGCCGGTCAGTGGCCAGGTCCCGAGACCGAGGGGCGGGATGTCCATCATGCGCTGACCTCCTCGAGAGCATCGGCGGCTGCGGTGATCTTCGCGGCGACGTCGGCTGCGGTGACGAGAGCGGCGTGGATGGAGCCGCCGTTGCCACTCGCGTCACCGACCGTGTGGACGCCGAGTCGGGGTGCCGACGACCGCACTGCGGCGAGCAGGTCGGTGCGCGGCGCGACACCGTGCGAGATCAGCAGTTCGCCGGGGGCGTCGACCACCCGCTCTTCTCCGGCGGTCGAGATCACCACCCGGTCTTCCTCGATCCGGGTCACGATCGACGACAGGTGGGTGGTGAGGTTCGCACTCGCCGCGAGCCGCGGCAGCAGCACGATCTTTCCGCGCCGGCCGACGTCGTGGGCGATCGTCTCCTGCGGGCCGATCATGACCACCTTCGTGCCGTGCCGGAGCAGGTCGTCGGCGACCGCGGCCGCTTCCCGGTCGGCGCCGAAGATCGTGATCGCCTCGGGTGCCGGGTCTCCGGATTCCAGGAACTCGCGGACGTCGCGGACCCTCCGGGTGTGTGCCCCCGGGAGGTCGACGTCAGGTCCGCGGCCGCCCGTCGCGAGCACGACGGCGTCGAAGTCGAGTTCCGCCAGTGCTGCGGCGTCGACTCGTGCGCCGGTGTGGCAGGTGATGTCGAGGTCGGCGATCTCGGCGAGGTACCAGTCGACGATCCGCGCGTACTCGGGGTACTCGTGCAGCCGGGAGGCCAGCGCGAAATCACCACCGAGGCTGTCGCGTTCGTCGTACAGGTCGACGCGGTGCCCGGCGAGCGCGAGGTCGCGGGCGGCCGCCATCCCCGACGGGCCACCGCCGACGACGGCGACGCGCACCGCCACGTCCGCCGGTTTCGACGGCTGCTCGAGTTCGCGGCCCACCCACGGATTGACCGAGCACGGAACGGGTCCGGCGGCGAGGCTGTCGATGCAGTAGTTGCAGGCGATGCAGGGCCGGTACCGGCCGCCGTCCAGCGCGCGGTTCGGGAAGTCCGGGTCGGCGTGCAGGGTGCGGGCCATGCTGACGAAGTCGGCCTGCCCCGATTCGATGATCTGCGCCGCGACCTCGGGTGAGCTGATCCGGCCTGCGACCCCGACGGGGAGGTCGAAGTCCCGCGTGTACGGCTCGGAGTACGGGGCGAGGAGGCCGCGTGGCCACTCGCCGGGTTGGATGATCCACTGCCCGGATTCGTAGTTTCCGGCGGAGACGTCGAGGAAGTCGAGCCGGCTTGTGTCGATCGCGTCGATGCGGGCGCGGGTCGTCTCGGCGTCGAGACCGCCGTCGACGGCCTCGAACGCCGAGAACCGCAGTCCGAGAGCGATACCCGGCGCCATTGTGCGCACGGCGTCGATCACCTTGTTGACGAACAGCGCCGGATCGGCCCACTCGTCGTCGCGGTGGTTGTACGCCGGCGACAGGAACTGGTGGATGAGGTAGCCGTGACCGCCGTGCAGCGAGATCACGTCGACCCCGGCCTGCTGACAGCGCGCGGCGGCCTCACCGAAGCATTCGATGATGTGCTCGATGTCGTCGCCGTCGAGTTGCTCGGGCATTTCGCCGCCGACCACCGCGCACGGGATCGGTGACGGTGCGACGGGGACGAATCCGCTGACGGAACCCTGCGCGGTGCGGCCGCCGTGATTGAGTTCGACGCCGACGAGCGCGCCCTGCGCATGAATCGCCTCGGCCATCTTCGCGATGCCCGGGATGCGTTCGTCGACGTCCACACCCATCTGCCGGATACGGCCCTTGCCGTCGGCCCGCACGTAGCTGGCCTCGGTGAAGACGAGAGCGGCACCGCCCGCCGCACGGCGCTCGAGGTACGCGACGTACTCGTCGGTCATCGTGCCGTCGACCTCGCAGTAGTTGCGCTCCATCGGCGCCGATACGAAGCGGTTGCGCAGTCGCACGTTCCCCAGGTCGAGTGGTGCGGCGAACGGACGCGCGGTCATCGGGACTCCTCGAGAACGGTCGGGGCGCACTGATCGGCGAGCAGTTCGCCGAGGTGACGTCGCATGCGGTCGGGGTCGGGGACGACACCGGTGAGGAGGGCGAACGTGTCGGCCGCCTGAGCGACGAGCATCTGACCGCCGTCGAGCACGTCGCAGCCGAGAGCGATTGCTGCCGTGACGAGTTCGGTCCGCAGCGGGCGGTAGACGATGTCGGCGACCCACAGTCCGGGGCGGAGCGCGTCGGTGTCGAACGGCGTTCCCGGATGTCCGACCATGCCGATCGGAGAGGCGTTGACGACGCCGTCGCAGTGCCCCAGTGTCGCTTCGATCGCGTCGAGGGGGATGGCCGTGACCCGCGTCTGCGGGAAGGCCGCCGCGACGCGCGCGCAGACGTCCGCGGCACGGGCCGGGTCGAGGTCGGCGACCCGCAGGTCCGTCACCCCGGCGGCGGCGAGCGCGTAGGCGACAGTCGAACCGGCACCGCCCGCACCGGCGAGGACGACGCGGCCGAGCCTGGCATCGGGCAGTCCCCGGCGCAGCGCCGCGAGGAATCCGCTGTGGTCGGTGTTGTGACCGACCAGGCGGCCGTCGCGAACGACGACGGTGTTGACAGCACCGAGAAGTCGTGCGTTGTCGGACAATTCGTCGAGTGAGTCGACGACCACCTGCTTGCACGGGTGGGTGATGTTCAGTCCGGTGCAACCGGCTGCGACGGCCTGCCGCAGCGTGTCGCCGGAGTCGTCGACGGGGATGCCCTCCGCCGCGACGTCGAGCAGGTCGTAGCGGTAGTCGGTCAGGCCGAGGGCGGCGGCCTCGTGTTCGTGCAGCGCCGGCGACAGGGACGTGGCGATCGCTGCCCCGACGAGGCGGATCCGGTGCCGGGTGGATACGGGGTGCATGACAATCTCCTGCAGTGAGGGTCCGGGCCGGTCAGGCGTCGTTGCGGACGAGCGTCTGGTACCGGGTGCCGACCGTCGTCGTGCCGGGTTCGCCGAGCTGCTCGGTGGGGGTGCGGTATGTCTCGGGTCCGGTGAGTGCGGCGACCGACGACAGCAGCGCGAAGCCCAGGCACATCCAGGCGACCGGGGTCCAGTTCGCGGTGTCTCCCGCCGACAGCCACTGCGCGATGGCCG
Source organism: Rhodococcus jostii RHA1 (assembly GCF_000014565.1). Taxonomy (NCBI): domain Bacteria; kingdom Bacillati; phylum Actinomycetota; class Actinomycetes; order Mycobacteriales; family Nocardiaceae; genus Rhodococcus; species Rhodococcus jostii. The sequence goes on from NC_008268.1 coordinate 1,969,628, forward strand.
GGGTGAAGCCGGCCACCAGAAGTCCGAGCATCAGGCTCACGGCCATTCCGGTGTACCGGACCTTGGCGGGGAACTGCTCGGGGAAGTACGCCGGGTACACACCGTTGGGCATCGCATAGAACAGGCCGATCAGGACGATGCCTGCCGCGAACACCATCGGCGCGCTGCCGGTTCCGATCGCGTGGAAGAACACGAACACCATGCCCGCGGCACCGACGGCGCCCGTCACGAACACCGGTTTGCGGCCGATCCGGTCGGCGAGCATTCCGAACAGCGGCTGGGTGAGGACCGCGACGAAGTTGGCGACGGCGATGGCCCACAGCATCGTGGAGCGTTCGAGCCCGGCGACCTGCACCGCGTAGGCCAGCGCGAAGACGTTGACGATGGTGTTGATCATCGCGAACGTCGCGCTGAGGCTGATCCGGATCACGGTGCGCCAGTGCGAGCGAAACATCTCGACGACGGGGATTCCCGCGGTGTCGTCGTGTTCCTTCAGTTCTTCGAAGACCTCGGGCTCGTCGAGCTTGCGACGCAGCCAGACCGCAACACCCGTCACGACGATGCTGAGCAGAAAGGGCACCCGCCAGCCCCACGAATAGAGCGCGTCGTCCGGCAGGGCGGCCACGGGAATGAATACCAGACTCGAGATGACGATGCCGAACATGATGCCGCTCATGGTGAACGAGGTGTAGAACGATCGACGGTTGTCCGGTGCATGCTCGAGAGTCAACGCGGAGGATCCTGGCGATTCGCCGCCGGCCGACAGACCCTGCAGCAGTCGCAGGAGCACCAGGATGATGGGCGCGGCGATGCCGATCTGGTCGTACGTGGGCAGGCAGCCGACGACCACGGTCGCGACACCCATGAGCAGGAGGCAGGCCAGCAGCGAATTCTTGCGCCCGTATCGGTCCCCGAGATGTCCCCACAGCACTGCGCCGAGTGGACGCGCGATGTACGCCACGCCGAGCGTCCCGATCGACAGCAGGGTCGCCGTGGCTCCTCCGCCCGGGAAGAAGATTCGCGGGAAGACCAGCGCTGCCGCGGATCCGTAGATGAAGAAGTCGTAGTACTCCAGCGTGCTGCCGAGGAATCCCGAGACGGCGGCCCGGCGGGCGTTCCCGTTCGGTTGTCCCCCGGTGTCGCGAGTGGAAGTGCTTGCCATGGTGTTCCTTTCGTCCCAAGGATCCGGTGCGCCGCGAGGCTTCCTTCGGAGGTGATCCACCTCACACGAAGTTCCGGACCGTGACGAGCGTGTCATGGCGAACTATGCGCAGTCCAGCGCAAAAAAAGTCTTAGATATAGACCGAAAATGTCCTAATCGGGCGTCGGGAGAATGTCCTCCGATACCGCGAGGGCCACCCGGAGCGCGTCGGAGACCCGACGCGGTGACCAGGCGAGTCCGTGATTCATGTAGATCGGCTCGCCGGTGAGCGGCACGAACACCGTGCCCGGGGGCGTGAGCGCGGCAATGCCCGACGTCATGAGCGCCACGCCGACACCCGTCGCCACCAGCATCAGGATCATGTACGGATCGGTGATCTCCTGCACCACGCGGGGACGGAATCCCGCATCGACGCAGGCCCGCATCGCGACCTCCTGCAATGCCGAGCCGGCCGACAGCGGTGTCGTGACGAAGCCGTCTTCGGCCAGGTCGCGCAGGTCGATCTCCGGCTCGGACGCGAGTGGGTGGTCCGCCGGGAGCACGGCCCCGAACGGCTCACGGCGGATCAACCGGGTGGACACCGAGGCCGTCTCGACGGGAAGGCCGACGAACGCGAGATCGAGTGCACCACTGTCCAATTGAGTGATGGCGTCACGGGTCATGATGCGCCCGACGAGGGTGAGTTCGATGTCGGGGTAGCGCTGCCGGAGCGCGCGGGTGAGCGGGGGCAGGGATAGGTGATTGAGCACGCCCGTGAAGCCGATCTTGATGCGGCCGTACACGCCCCCGGCGGACGCGCGGGTGGCCTGCCGCGCGATGTCGACGCTCTCGAGAATCCGGTAGGCGTGCGGCAGGAACGTGTGGCCGGCCGACGTCAGGGCGACGCTGCGGGTGCTCCGCTCGAACAGCGGCACGCCGATGTCCTTCTCGAGTTTGCGCACGGTCTGACTCAGCGGCGACTGGGCCATCTGGAGTCGCGCGGCGGCCCTGCCGAAGTGCAGTTCTTCGGCGACGGCGACGAACGCTTGCAGCCAGCGAATCTCCATCGGATTCCCTTCGGCGAGTTTGACGAGTGTGGCTCAGCCCATATATTCCAATTCATACACAGTGTGAAACGGATAATACCGATTTCGCACATAGAACAAGACTAATGCGCACACAGTCACGAGGAGAAACCACCATGGCCACGTATCCCGAGGGCGCCACCGCGCTCGTCACCGGCGGCGCGAGCGGAATCGGCGCGGCGTGCGCGAAGCGCCTCACCGGCGCCGGGGTCCGCGTCGTCACCGCCGACGTCGCCACGGGGGCCGACGAGCACCTCGACGTCACCGATGCCGACGCCGTCGAGAAACTCGCCGCCCGGCTCGGCCGCGTCGACATCCTCGTCAACAGCGCCGGCGTCGTGGGACCGTCGGTTCCACTGGTGAACGTCGACCTCGAGGACTGGCGCCGCACGTTCCGGATCAACGTCGACGGGACATTCCTCCTCTGCCGCGCGTTCGTGCCGGCCATGACCGGCGCCGGCTGGGGGCGGGTGGTGAATCTGGCGAGCATCGCGGCGAAGGACGGCAATCCCAACCAGAGCGCCTACTCGGCGTCGAAGGCGGCCGTGATCGCGCTGACGAAATCGCTCGGCAAGGAGGTCGCGCAGACCGGTGTCCTGGCCAACGTGGTGGCACCCGCCGCTGTGGAGAGCCCGATGAATGCCGGCACCGACCCGGCGATCCTCGCGCGGTCGCAGAGCCTGACCCCGATGGCCCGGATGGGACGGCCCGAGGAGATCGCCGAACTCGTCGCATGGCTGTGCTCGGAGGCGCTCAGCTTCTCGACCGGCGCCGTCTACGACGCCAGCGGTGGCCGGGCGTCGTACTAGCTCGATACTCGCTCGGCTCCAGGCCTGGTTATCGGCGGCCCGTACTCCTGCCCAGTGCCCGCCCGCCCCAGAGACCTCAGCACCGAGGACTGCCCGGCTCTGCCGTCTCCGGCCACCGGAGACATCTCAGCAGGTCCACACGTCGCGGTGACAGCGAGATCGGCGAGCTGCCTGTCGGTGTGGCTTCTGGACGACGAGGTCAGCTGCTGCCCCGCGTGAGTACGAAGTCGTATTGGGACGACCATGCTGTGGCGGGGTCGTCACTGTTTCTGTCGTAGGTGGCGATCAGCGCCTCTTTCACACCGAAGACGGCGTCGGACTCGAGGTAGCTGTCACCCTCCACGAAGGTGTGGGTCACCAGACGTTCGCAGCCCTCGGCGGTGACGAGAAAGTGCATGTGCGCGGGTCGGTACGGATGCCGCCCGAGCCGGTCGAGCAGTTGCCCCACAGGACCGTCGTCCGGGATCGGGTAAGCCGTAGGCTTGATGCCGCGGAACAGGTATCGGCCGTCTGCGCCTGTGAGGAATCGACCCCGATTGTTCCATTGGGGTTGGATGTCTGGCTGCTGAACGTCGTAGTAGCCATCCGCATTGTCCGACCAGACGTCGACGCATGCGCCCTCGATCGGATGGCCGTCGAGGTCACGGACCTGCCCCGCGAAGAGGCAGGACTCGCCTTTGCCGTCGAGGGAAATGTCATCCCCCATCTGCCGGATCGGCGCCCCCTCGACGTGGAACGGACCGAAGACGGTGTTCTCGGTGGCGCCGGTGGGCCTGCGGTGGTTGATGGCGTCGACCAGCATCGATACCCCGAGGGTGTCCGACAGCAGGATGAATTCCTGCCGCTCGGGCCCACAGATCTGTCCGGTTCGCGTCAGGAAGTCGATCGCAAGGCCCCACTCGGCCTGGGTGATACCGACATCCTTGACGAACGAGTGCAGATGTCGGACAAGGCTTTCCATCACGACGGCGGCCCGGTCACCGGCGTCGATCCCCATTCGACCGTTGACAGTGTCGACGGACTGATCCTCGGTGAAGTACGTGGTCATGCCGATCCTCCTTACGGGGTTGATTCTGGGCGGGTGCCGTCGTAGGCGTGCTGCAGCAGTCGGCGGATGGAGTCGCGGTCCAACGGGCGCGGGGACCAGTAGGGCGCGGCGAGCGCCAAGTCCGCGACACGGTCCAACTGCTCGGGCGTGACCCCCAACTCGGAGAGACGGAGGGGAGCGCCGACTTCCACTGCGAAATCGTGGAGGCCCCGGCCGGCACTCCCCCCGAACAGGTCCGCGACGGGTGAAAGGACCGTGGGTTCGGTTTCCTCCACGAAGCCGATCGTGTGCGGAAGCAGGATTGCGTGGGTCTGTGCATGAGGTAAGTCGAGCGCGCCGCCGAGGGTGTGGCACAGCTTGTGGTGGACGGACATTCCGACGCCGCCGAGGACGGTCCCGCACAACCACGCGCCGTAGAGGGCGCGATCCCGCGCGTCGTGGTCGGCAGGGTCGCTCGTCAGCTCACGCAGGGCGTCGCGCAGAGCGGCGAGGCCCTCCAGGGCCATGAGGGTGAAGATCGGGCTCCCGTCGCGCGCATATACCCCCTCGGCGGCATGTGCCATCGCGTTCAATCCGCTGGCGATGCTGAGGGGAATCGGCAACGAGTCGGTGAGGGCCGGATCGTAAACAACTGTCTCGGGCAAGATCTCGGGGCCCCGCCGCGTGGTCTTCACCCCGTTCTCGGTCTCGCCGAGGATCGGGGTCACCTCCGAGCCCGCGTATGTAGTGGGCACAGCGACCTGGGGAAGCCCGGTCCGCGCCGCGATCGCCTTGCCGAGCCCCGTGGTCGAACCGCCTCCCAGGGCGACGACGCAGTCCGCGTCGAGTTGCTCGATCTCGACCAGTGCCTGGGCGGTGACCTCGACGGGGGTGTGCATGGTGGCGCGGTCGATGACGCCGACACCGAGCGCACCCAGGTCGTCGGCGAGGCGCCCCGCACTCTCCCTCTGTTGCGCAGTCGACAGCACCACTGCCCGTCGTGCCCCCAGGCGCTCGACTTCCTCCTTCACGCCGTCGCGGGCACCTCGCCCGAAAACGATGCGCGCTGGCGATCCGCTGTGGACGAAGGGCCGCACCGCCGACTCCTGCCGGTTCACCGGTCGAGTTTGAACAACGTGGCGGCGTTGGTCCGACCGATCTTGAGCCGGTCTGCCTCGGAGATGCTGGCAGCGTCGAACCACTCGGCGGCGTGGTTGATGTTCTCGAAGGGCCAGTCGGTCGAGAACATCACGCGCTCCGAGCCGAGCTCGAGCAACAGGTCGATCAGCGTCTGGGTGCGGAAGTTACCGGAGGTCGTCACGAAAAAGTTTTCCGTGAAGTAATCGACCATGCGACGTTTCGCCGGGTAAGCGGGCGGCACGTCGACCCAGGCGTTGCGGTGGTCGATGCGCCAGAGCATCGCGGGGATGCCCTCACCCATGTGACCGAGGACGATCCGCAGGCCGGGGTGCTCGTCGAAGAGACCAGAGGCCATCAAGCGCAACGCATGGACGGCAGTCTCCTGCGCGAAGGCCCACGTCGGACCGAGCAGCCACGGGTGGCCCTCGTAGATTCGGGCGTCCTGGTTCAGCGGGTTGCGCGGGTGGAGGTAGAAGGGCACGTCGAGGCGCTCGACCTCTGCCCAGAAGGGTCGGTACCGGGGGAGGTCGTAGTAGAGGGGGGTACTGCCGCCGTCCACCGTCGCACTCTGGGAGAACCCGTTGACCAGTGCGCCGACGAAGCCCAGTTCGGTGACGCAGCGTCGCAGTTCCTCGGCGGCGGCGTCGGGGTCCTGGAGCGGCAACGCAGCGAAGCCGCGGAACCGGTCCGGGCGCTTGGCGCACTCCTCGGCGAGTACGTCGTTGGCGCGACGCGCAATGTCGATGGCGCGCTCCCGTTCGGGGATGGCTTGCACGGCAGGTGCATTGAGCGAGAGGATCATGGTTTCGATGTTGTGCTCGTCCATCAGCTTCAGGCGGACATCCTGGATGTCGAGAAGCCGCGCCTGCAACTCGTCCCAGTAGGTTCCGGGTACGAAGCCCGCGGAGTCGTTCAGCGTCTCCGGGATGGCGAAGTGCTCTTCCAGTGCGATCTTGCCCTGCATCAGTTTTCTCCTCGAGGTGTTTGTCGGTGGTGGGGGTGTCAGGCCGTGGGCGCCGGCGGCCGGGACGGCACGGGAGCGACGGCGGCGACGAGCTCCTTGGCGAGGCCTGCGAGCTCGGCGGCGTCGCGTGCGAGTCCGAAGACGTAGCCGTCGGGCCGCACGATGGCGGCGACGCACTCGTGGGCGGCGAACCATCTGGTGTACACGCCGGCGGTGTCGGAGACGGGCGCTCCGTCGAACATCGACGTGAGGCCGAAAATCACCTCTTTGCCGCCGATTTCGGTGAATGCGGTGCGGTCGCCTTCGGCGATGCCGGACAACACCTGTGGTCCGTCGGCGACGACGAGCCATCCGGTGCCGGCGATCTCGTCGAAGAGTGCGGTGGTGCTCGACGTCGACACCAGGCCCTGCGGGAACATGTCGCCGTGGTTGGCGATCAGGCCTCCCGACAACGCGGGGTATCGCAATTTGTCCGGCTTCTGGTTGGCTTTGCGCGCAGCGATCATCTGCGCGTCGCGCTGGGCGGCGAGCGCGGTGTCCCGCATCGTCTGGACCCGACCCAGTTCGATTGCCTTCTCGGTGATGTAGCGGACGTGCGGTTCACGTTCGGCTTGGTAGGTGTCGAGCAGCGAGTCGGGGTGGCCGGCGAGCACCATGTCGAGCTTCCAGGCCAGGTTCCGTGCGTCGCGGATTCCCGACACCATGCCCTGCGCCAGGAACGGCGGCATCTGGTGTGCCGCGTCGCCGGCGAGAAGAATCCGACGGTGACGCCACTGCGTGGTGATGCATGACCGGAACGTGTAGTTGGCGACGCGGACGAGCTCCGCATCCTCCGGGGTGAGATACGTCGCTACGCGTGGCCACACCTTGTCCGGGTGAACAACCTCCTCGCGATTCGCTGCGCTTTCGAGCCGGAACGAGAATCGGTGGAAGCGGGGTCCGATGTTGACGATGGCGATCGGTTCGGCGGGGTCGCAGACCTGACGGAAGGTGGGGAGGTCCGGCACGTCGCGGTTGAGCTGGAAGTCGCAGACGAGCCAGTTCTCGAAGAACCCGTAGTCGTCGAGTTCGCCGCCGGCGAACTGGCGGACGACGCCGTTCCCCCCGTCGCAGCCGACGACATAGCGGGCACGAACCAGGTACGCGCTGCCCTCGACGTCGGTGGCGCGGACGAGCACGTCGTCACCGTCCTGCTGGTCGACGGACTCGACCGTCATCCCGCGGCGGATCTCGACGGTTGGCAGGGACGTAATGAGCTCGTCGAGAACGGATTCGAGGTGGGGCTGGTACATCATGTACTGCGCCGGCCATCCGCAGCGGCCCGGGTTGTCGAACTCGATGTCCAGCAACACTTCGTCGTCGCCGTTCACCCATACGTAGCCGCGCTGGACATTGGTGCCGGGCAGCATCTTCTCCGCGACGCCGAGTTTCTGGAATGTGCGCATGGTCTCGTCGTCGAACGCGGCGGCGCGCGGCAGGTTGTACAGACCCGTGTACCTCTCGAGGACAACGACGCTCCGGCCCTGGCACCCCAGGAGCGCCGCCAGTGCCATCCCGGTAGGGCCGCTGCCGACGATCGCGACGTCGACTGCTTTTCTTCCCGCGCCCGGCGGCTGTGCGAAGGCAGACATGCCGTTATTCCTTTCGACTTTCGTGACTTCGCGTCACGTGTGATTGCAACCACACCGTACGAGTTCATGATTAGTAAAGTCAATGCACAGTAGTGAATCGGTTCTCCATCACCCTCAACCGTTCGTCGAGCCATAAGGTGGTTTCCCGTGACGACCTCCGCGGATTCCGATCCCACTGCAGATGCCGAACGCGCCGGCCCCCGTCAAGGCATTCAGTCGGTGGAGCTCGCCATGACTGTCATCGAGGCCCTCGAAAGCGGACTCGGCCCCATGAGCCTCACGCAGATCGCGAACGCCTCCGGGATGGCCGCGAGCAAGGTTCACCGCTACCTGGTCAGCCTGGGTCGCGCAGGGCTCGTCGTGCAGTCTCACCGATCCGGGCTCTACGACTTCGGACCGGCGATGCGTCGACTGGGCATCGAATCACTGCGCCGCATGGACGAGGTCGGCGTGGCGTCGGAACATCTCCCCGACTTGCGTGATCGCACCGGGCACGCCGTCAATCTCGCGGTATGGGGCGACCACGGTCCCGTCCTCGTGCGCTGGGACTACGGCGCGCACGCACTCCCGATCACGATCCGGGTGGGAGCGACAATGCCGCTGCTCACCTCCGCGATCGGACGCGTCTACCTGGCCCATCTGCCGGCCACGATGACTACATCCATCGTGGAGACCGAACTCGAGACACTCGGCACGAACGCGCCAAGCAAGAGCGACGTGGCTCGGCTACGGGCCACCGTGCTCGAGCAGGGTGTAGCAACCATCTCGGGCGAGGTGATCCCGGGCGTCATGTCGGTCGCAGCACCAGTCTTCCCGGCCGGTCAGTCAATTCCCCTGGCAGTGGCGGTGGCACTTCCGTCGTCGCTCGGTGACACAGCCACGGTCGCCGAGGTGACGCTGGAACTGCTGCGCACGACGAAGGCGATCTCGGAGGACTACGGCAGCGTCGGCGGAGCGGCCGGTGGCCCAATCGCCTGAGCGATTCCATCGCTCCTCACGGGACCAGGCATGCCCGGACAGGGATTCACTATTGCGGAATTCATTTCGCTATGTTCAAATGTGACTCGCGTCATAACGTGTTGTGTCAGATCTGTGACGAGTGCGGCACCGAGGTTGGACCGTTGTGAACGGTCCAACGGGTGGCTGCCAATCGTGAACGCACGCACCCCGCTGCGGTGCCATCGCCCTCTTCTCGACAGGAGCGTCCCCATGAGTCGCGCACCCACTCTTCCCCGCTCGGATCGCCTGTCTGGCGCCACCCGCACACTGTTAGCGGTCACCTGGCTCGTAGCGACCCTCGAGGGCTTCGACCTCGCGATCTACGGCGCCACCCTCCCAGTGCTCCTCCAGACGCCCTCGCTCGGCATGGACCGTAGCGAGGCAGGAACCATCGGCTCGCTCGTCGGCGTCGGCATGCTCATCGGAGCCGCCTTGGCCGGCGCAATCGTTCACCGCATCGGCCCCCGACGGCTCCTGGTTGGATCGATCGCCGTCTTCACCGTCGGCATGCTTGTCTCAACCTTCGCGTACAGCGCCGAAGCGTTCGGCTTCGGACGTCTCGTCGTCGGACTCGGTCTGGGCGTCGTTCTTCCGACCCTCAACGCGTACGTAGCCGACCTCAGCGCACCGCGGCGCCGCAGCCGACACATCGGACTGATGATGAGCGGGTACGCCATCGGAGCGCTCGCCGCACCCCTGCTCGGCGCCGCATTGCTTCCGGAGGTCTCGTTCCGCTGGCTCTACCTGATCGGTGTCGTCATCCCACTCGTCGCACTCCCATTGGTCTTCCGCCTTCCGGAGAGCCCATTCCACCTGCGCCTCATCGGACGCGGCGCGGAGGCCGCCGAGATCGAGACCCGCTACGGCCTTCCCTCGAGCCACGTCGCCAACGAGCAGGCCGGCCGACTCTTCGGCCTCGGCCCGCTGCTCACACGCCGACTCGCCCCCACCACCCTGCTGTTCTGGGCCATGTCCTTCTGCGGCCTCCTGCTCGTATTCGGCATCAGCGCATGGCTGCCCTCGATCATGCAGGCCGCCGGCTACTCTCTCGGGTCTGCCCTGCTCCAGACCGCAGCCATGTGGCTCGGTGTGTTCGTCGGCGTCATCGCGGCCGGCCCCGTCGCGGACCGTTTCGGACCGCGCATCGTCGTCGTGACCGCGTTCCTCACCGGAACTGTCAGCCTGGTCCTCATGAGTCTTCAGCCGCCGACGTTCCTGCTCTTCCTGCTCATGTTCGTCAGCGGATTCGGGTTCATCGGCTCCCAGATCCTCGCCAACGCCTACATCCTGTCCGTCTACGACCCCGAGAACCGCAGCAGTGGTCTCGCCTGGGCCCTGTCGGTCGGCCGCCTCGGAGCCATCGCGGGCCCGACCCTCGGCGCATTCGTGCTCGACCATGCGAACGGCGTCGACGGGAACTTCTACAGCTTCGCCATCGTGGGTCTGCTCGGCGCGCTGACCGCAGTACTCGTTCCGCGGCGCGAGTCGCGCATTGATCCGGTCCACGGCGACGCGATGCCGGCCACCAGATTGGCGGATGCTCAGAATCACTCCCGGCGCTGAACGATTTTCTACACAAGGGGTCACAGAACAGGAGCGCGCAAATGCCCAGCATCGACCTACCCGGAGCAAGACTGCACTACCGCACCGTCGGAAGCGGCAAACCCTTGGTTCTCGTCCACGGCTCGGCCACAGACATGACCACGTGGGACGGCGTCATCGACAACCTGGCCTCCGACCATCGCGTCACCGTCTACGATCGCCGCGGATACGGACAGTCCGAGCACAGGCCCGTCCGTGATCACCGTATCCATGCTCGAGATCTCTGCGCCGTCCTCGAGCAAGCCGTGGGAGAGCCGGCGAAGGTGCTTGGATGGAGTTCCGGCGGAAACATTGTGCTGGCATCCGCCACCGTTCGCCCGGATCTGTTCTCCGAGCTGGTCGTTGTCGAAGCCCCATTTCACGGACTGCGGCACGCCGACCGGGCGGTGCTCGCGACCGCAGTTCGCCTGAAACTGCTTCAATTGCGCGGCCACCCGCAGGAGGCGACGGAGGTGTTCTTCCGGTTCGCCACCGCCCTACAGTCCGGTGACAACAGCTACGACCTCGCCGACGACAGCCTCCGGAACGACATTCTCCGCAACGCCACACCGGTTCTGGCCGAATGGGACCCGCACCCTTTCGGAGTCATGGCCGAGCACATCTCGGTTCGCGCCGTGGTGAAACTGCCGATGCCGATCACGTGGGTCCTCGGCTCGGAAAGTTCACCGTGGATGACCGGACTGCACACGCGAGTACAGCGCCGGCGACCGGACATCGACATCGTTGTCATCAATGGCGCCGGACACCTGATCCACCTCGACTGCCCTGCCGAGTTCGTGGCCGCCGTCCGTGGAGAACCGACTCGAACCGACCACACTGCCCACACCGGCGACGGTTCATGAGTACGACCGCTCAGCGGCGAGAGGCGATCCGACGTCCGTCAAGTTGTCGATGCAATTGACTTGACCTGCGGTAGTCAACTATTCGCGGCCTACAGGCGTTCGTCGAAGGTTATCGGCTATCCACAGCCGCGGCCTCGGCGCCTGTCGATGGATCAAAGCCAACGCGGCGGTTCCCCGACTTCGCCGTCGATGTTCATGCCGACGGCACCGCGCCCGGCGGCCCACCGCACGACGGCGGCGAGGGGCCCGGACACCTTCTCGGTGGGTGGTGAATCCGTCTGCACCGCAACCGGTTCACCTCCGTCGACCGCGAGCACGAGGCCGGCGCCGAGGTCCTTCTTTTGCCACATTCCGACGATGTCGGTGAGCAGCGACTCGAGGACCACGTCGGGGAAGTCGCCGAACCGGCCGCCGTTGCCGAGGTCCACGGCGTGGATCCAGACTTCCCGGGTGCGCATCCACGCCGTCTCCGACACCGGCACCAGACGGCCCTGCGCGGTGCGGACCTGCGCCTCCCACGCCGAGGCGGGCAGGTGACGCCACTTCTCGTCGAGGCGGGCGACGGTGTGGTCGAACAGGTTCCGTAGCGCCGCCGCCGGCAGGGTGGCGCCCTCGGCGATCTCCCGGCCCCGCTGCTCCGGCGAGGCATACATCGGGGTCTCGATCCCGGTGGCCGCCCAGTCCAGCAGCCGGCACAACGCGGCCGCGTTGTAGCCGACGTGCGCGAGCAGATGCGCCCGCGACCACCCCGCCAACCCGGTCGGCTCGGACAGCTGCTCGTCGGACAGTTCGGCGAGGCGTTGCGCGAAGTACGCGGTGCCGCGGCGGGCGATCAGCAACCGCTCGGCCAGGGGAAGATCGTTAAAACCCACCGGGTGCACCCCTACTTGACGATCGTCGTGTTGCGGACGGTGCCCAGGCCCTCGATGGTGACCTCGACGGTCTGCCCGTCCTGAATGTAGAGACCGGGCTTACGGGCGTGCCCCACCCCGCCCGGGGTGCCGGTGATCACCACGTCACCGGGCTGCAGCGTCACGATGTGCGAGATGTACTCCACCAGCCTGGCCGGGGTGAACACCAGATCGTCGGTGGTGGTGGACTGCACCACCTGCCCCTCCAATTTCGTGACCAGGGTGCCGCCGAACGTGTACGAGTCAGTGGTGGTCAGGAACGGCCCGAAGCCGCTGGTCTTCTCGAACGTCTTGCCCTGATCCCACTGCAACGTCCGGTACTGGTAGTCGCGCATCGTGTAGTCGTTCATCACCGAATACCCGGCGATGTACTGCTCGGCGTCGGCCTCGGGCACCTGGTACGCCTGTTTGCCGACGACGAACGCCAACTCTCCCTCCCAATCCAACTGCGCGGCGGCATACGACGGGACGATCACGTCGTCGTACGGGCCGGTGAGGGCTTCCTTGAACTTCGCGAACAGGGTCGGGTACTCGGGCAGATCCCGGCCCATCTCCTGGATGTGGTTGGCGTAGTTCAAACCGACGCAGATGATCTTCCCCGGGTTCGGGACCACCGGGGCGTAATCGGCCCCGTCGAGATTCACGACGTCACCGGACGCATTCTGCGCGACCGTCGCCCAGTCCGGGTCGGTCAGCAGCGCGGACAGGTCCGGGTATCGGTCGATGATCGTTGCGGTGGTGTCGGAATCGACGCGGACGGCGACGGTGGCACCGTTGCGGCGCAGGGTGGCAAGCTTCATGGGATTTCAGGCTCCTTCGGAGATGTACGTGCGATCAAAGTGCAGGCGCTCGACGATGGGGGCGTCGGAGAACGCGAACAGGTCGAACTCGGTGTCGGCCTCGATCGACCACTCCGTCCAGGACGGGACGACGATCATGTCGCCGGTGGCCACGGTGCGGGCCTGGCCGCCGAGGACGAACCGCCCGGAACCGTCGAACACCTGGTAGACGGTGGATCCGACGTCGCGGCGGGGCCGGGTGCGGGCGCCGGCGCGCAGGCGGTGGAACTCGGCGCGGATGGTGGGCATCACGTCGCCGCCGGTGGTCGGGTTGGTGTAGCGGACCGCGGCATGACCGGGTTCGGTGGTCGCCGCATACCCCTCGTCCTCCAATTGCAGTTGCTCGCGCAGCGCGGCGTCGGTGTGCTCCCACCGGTACGCCGCGATCGGCGAGGACGTCTTCGCGTCCAACCCGACCAGCGGTCGCAGCCCCGGATGCGCCCACAACCGTTCCGACCGGGACACGTCCGGGGTGGAGTCGTCGGTGACGTTCTCGGACCCGAATTCGAAGAACCCGGTGTCGGTGTAATGCACGAACGGGATGTCCAGGCCGTCGATCCAGGCCATCGGCTGATCGGTTTCGTTGTGGTGGCCGTGGAAATGCCAGCCCGGGGTCAGCAGGAAGTCGCCGCGCCGCATCGCGACCGGATCCCCGTTGACGACCGTCCACACCCCCTCGCCCTCGACGACGAACCGGAACGCGTTCTGCGCATGCCGGTGCTCGGGGGCCACCTCCTTCGGGCCCAGATACTGGATGGCCGCCCACAACGTCGGCGTCACATACGGCACCCCACCCAGGCCGGGGTTCGCCAGGGCGATCGCCCGCCGCTCCCCACCACGGCCGACCGGCACCAAATCCCCGGCCCGCTGCGCCAACGGATACAACGTCGACCACTTCCACACGAACGGCACCGCCCGCGACGTCGGCGTCATCGGCATCAGACCACCGAGCTGGGTCCACAACGGATTCAGGTGCTCGGCCTCGAAATCGGTATAGAGCTGCTTCAGCTCCGGAGCGTCGTCGACGTACGGTTCGGTAGCGGTCATGGCGTCGACGCTAGGAGGGCCGGCGTCCCAGCCGATAGATAATTCTTCTGTGCAGAAACCTTGTCAGGGTTCGAGGTCGGCGATGTCCACCTCGAGTTCGCGGATCGCGTTCTTGATCTGCGACACCAGCGGTCCCTGCGAGTGCTGCCGGAAGCGGGTGATCGGCACGGCCACCGTCAGCGCCCCGACGGCCGTGCGAGCCCGGTTCCGGATCGCGACACCGAACGCCGCGACCCCTTCCTCGGTCTGCTGCACGTTGACGGCGAATCCGACGGCGCGGGCGGCGGACAACTCCCGCCAGAACCGCTCGAACTCGTCGGCAGGCAGGCGGCGGTCACCCCACTCACGGTCGTCGTCGGCCAGATCCACGGGCCGCAGGTACAGCTGCTCGAGGGTCTCCCTCGGCAGTTCCGCCAGCAGAATGCGCCCTCCCGCAGTCAATTCCGCGTCGAGCACCTGCCCCTGACGGTCGCCGACGCGCAACATTCCCGTCGACTCGGCGGACGACAGGAAGCGCGCCTGGGTGCCGACGCGGATCACGAGGTTGACGGTCTCGCCGCACAGGATCGCGAGGGCTTCCATGTGGGGCCTGCAGAGGTCGTTGAACTCGCGCGTCCACCCGCGCTGGGCCGGGCCGGCGCCCATCGCCGACCCGGGGTGGTACATGCGTTTCTCGTCCTGAACGGCGAACCCCCGGTACACCAGCATCGCCAGCAGCCGGTGCGCGGTGGACGGCGCGATGCCGAGTTCCTCCGCAGCGTCCTTGAGCCGCAGCCCGCCTACGTCGCGCAGCATCTGCAGCAGGCGCAACGCGTTGTCGACGGACTCCAACATGTACGTCGGCTTTTCGATCGTTCGCTTCTTCTGCACAGCAGAACTTTATTGCACGGGAGCTGTGCGCCGCATCACCCTCGATTCATGCCCTTCACTGCCACCACTACGGTGCCGCCGACGAACCGTGTCGGATTGGACCGCAACGCCGCGATCGCCGTCGTCGTCTGCTGGCTCTTCGTGGTCTTCGACGGCTACGACCTCATCGTCTACGGCAACGTCATCCCGAGCCTGCAGAAGGAGTGGGGCATCAGCGCCGCGACCGCGGGCACGCTCGGCAGCCTCGCATTCCTCGGGATGATGATCGGCGCGGTGCTCGCGGGACGCCTCTCCGACGGGGTGGGACGCAAGCGTGCGGTGATCGGATGCGCGATCGTCCTGTCCGTGTTCACCGCGCTGTGTGCGCTGGCGACCGGACCCGTCATGTTCGGCGCGTTGCGTCTGATCGCCGGACTCGGCCTGGGCGGCCTCGTGCCCACCTCCAATGCGCTTGCCGCGGAACTGATACCTGCGAAGTGGCGCGCCGCGGTGGCCACGATGATGATGTCCGGTGTTCCCATCGGCGGTTCGATCGCGGCGCTGCTCGGCATCCCCGTCATCCCGAACTGGGGTTGGCAGCCGATGTTCGCCTTCGCGCTCGTCCCGCTGATCCTGCTGGTGCCGATCGCGTGGAAGACGCTGCCCGACCACACTGCCGCGGTGACGTCGACGGAGGTGCGGCCGGCAACCGGCTTCAGCGCACTGCTGGGTACCCGGTTCCGTTCCGTCAGCATCATGTTCGCGCTCGCCACGGTGGTCACCCTGCTCGCCTGGTACGGCCTCGGCACGTGGCTGCCCAAACTCATGCAGGGCGAGGGCACCGATCTCGGCAGCGCGCTCACGTTCGCCCTCGCGCTGAACCTCGGCGCCGTCGCGGGCTCGTTCGTCACCGCGTGGGGCGGCGTCCGGTTCGGCACGATCCCCACGAGCGTCGTCGCCGCACTCCTCGCGGGTCTCGCCCTGCTGACGTTGCTCACCGCCCCACCGGTGGCGCTGGTCTACGTCATCTTCGTGCTCGCCGGCGTCGGGACACACGGAACCCAGTGCCTCATCATCGCCGCGGTCGCGTCCTACTACCCCGATTATCTGCGGGGCACGGCCCTCGGCTGGGCGCTCGGCGTCGGCCGCGTCGGAGCCGTCGCCGCACCGCAGATCGGTGGCTTGCTCCTTGCCGCCGGACTCGGCGCGGATTCCAACTTCATCCTCTTCGGCGTCAGCGCGCTCGTCGCCGCACTGCTGCTCACCGTGATCTGGCGACGCTTCCCCTCCCCCACGTGAGTGTTGCGGTGTGCCCCGGCACGCATTGCCACTCACCTGCCCCGAACGCTCGAAACGAAGGAACTGTCATGTCGAATCTGCAGGACGCACGCATCATCATCGCCGGAGGCGGGATCGGCGGCGCGGCCAACGCCCTGGCCCTCGCGCAGAAGGGCGCGAACGTCACGCTGTTCGAACGTGCCTCCGAGTTCGGGGAAGTCGGCGCCGGACTGCAGGTCGGACCACACGGCGCCCGCATCCTCGACTCCTGGGGCGTGCTCGACGACGTTCTCTCCCGGGCGTTCCTGCCGAAGAACATCGTGTTCCGCGACGCGATCACGGCGGAGGTGCTCACCAAGATCGACCTCGGCTCCGAGTTCCGCGGCCGCTACGGCGGACCGTATTTCGTGACCCATCGCAGCGACCTGCACGCGACACTCGTCGACGCCGCACGTGCGGCGGGCGCCGAACTGCACACGGGCGTCACCGTCACCGACGTGATCACCGAGGGTGACAAGGCGATCGTCAGCACCGACGACGGCCGCACCCACGAAGCGGACATCGCGCTCGGCATGGACGGCCTCAAATCGCGTCTGCGTGAGAAGATCTCCGGCGACGAACCCGTGTCGTCCGGCTACGCCGCCTACCGGGGCACCACCCCGTACCGGGACGTGGAACTCGACGAGGACATCGAGGACGTGGTCGGCTACATCGGACCGCGGTGCCACTTCATCCAGTACCCGCTGCGCGGCGGCGAGATGCTCAACCAGGTCGCGGTGTTCGAATCGCCCGGTTTCAAGAACGGAATCGAGAACTGGGGTGGACCCGAGGAACTCGAACAGGCCTACGCGCACTGCCACGAGAACGTCCGCCGCGGGATCGACTACCTGTGGAAGGATCGTTGGTGGCCGATGTACGACCGCGAGCCGATCGAGAACTGGGTGGACGGGCGGATGATCCTGCTCGGCGACGCAGCGCACCCGCCACTGCAGTACCTGGCCTCGGGAGCTGTGATGGCGATCGAGGACGCCAAGTGCCTCGCCGACTATGCCGCCGAAGACTTCTCCACGGGCGGAAACTCCGCGTGGCCGCAGATCCTGAAGGAGGTCAACACCGAACGCGCACCGCGCTGCAACCGCATCCTCACCACCGGACGCATGTGGGGCGAGCTGTGGCACCTCGACGGCACCGCCCGCATCGCGCGCAACGAACTGTTCCGCACCCGCGACACGTCGAGCTACAAGTACACCGACTGGCTGTGGGGGTATTCGTCCGATCGCGCGTCATAACCGCTTCTCTGCCGGAATGGTTCGGCAGACTGGGAGGGTGACCCTCAACCTGGTGCAGACCCGTGTGTGGCGCGATGGCGAGTGCGTCGGCAAGGATTTTCCGCTTGCCGACGTGTCCGAACAGGTGAAGGACGAGAATGCGCTCGTGTGGGTCGACCTGTGCGATCCCGACCACGAGTGCCTGGCCGAGCTTGCGGCCGAGTGGTCGCTCGATCCGAACGCCATCGAGGATGCCGTTGCCCGCGGTGAGCGGCCGAAGGCGACGCGCTATGCGGGCCATGCGTTCGTGACGGCGTACGCCACCTGGTTCGAGACCGACGACGTCAGCACTCTCGGCGTCCTCGATTCTCGGCTTCGGCTCAGCCGCGTCTCCGCGTTCGTGGTGTCGAACGGGATCATCACGGTGCGGCGGGACGATCGATTCGACATGTCGCAGGTGGTGGAGCGCTGGGAGGAGGACCCCGCACTGCTCACACCGGGTTCCGGCGCACTCGCGCTCCTGCACGGACTGCTCGACGCCATCGTGGACGGGCAGTTCGAGACGATCGAGACGATCGACGACGCGATCGAAGCGCTCGAGGAGGGCTTGTTCGACGAGTCCGCGCGGACCCGGGAGATTCAGCAGCGCACGTACCGGCTGCGGAAGGAACTGGTGCAACTGCGTCGCGTCGTGCTGCCGATGCGGGAGGTGGTGGGCGCCGTCATGCGCGGGCGCGCCGAATCAGGACGCGACAAGTCACCGGTTCTCGACAGCTTGTACACCGATCTCTACGACCACGTGACGCGCGCCGCGGAGTGGACGGAGTCGTTGCGCGACATGGTGGTGACCGTCTTCGAGACGAATCTGTCGCTCCAGGATGCCCGGCTCAACACCGTCATGAAGAAGCTCACCGGTTGGGCGGCCATCATCGCGGTTCCCACCGCGGTGACGGGGTGGTTCGGTCAGAACGTCTTGTTTCCCGGAGTGGGGCAGCTGTCGGGGATGATCGCCAGCACCATCGTGATCGTGACGTCGGCCAGCCTGCTCTACATCCTGTTCCGCCGACGCGACTGGCTGTAGTCGGGACGGACACGCCCTCAGGGCGCCGTCTTCGCTCCTGGTGACCCGGTCTCGCCCGCGGGAACGGCGGCGGCCTCGGTCATCAGGCGGGTGATCTCGGCACGGTCGGCGTCACCGGGCAGCCCCCAGCCCAGCCGGTAACCGTAGAGGTCGGCGAGCGTGATCGAATGCCGGTTGCCGTCCGCGACCTCGACGTCCGACGCGGTGATCAGGCCGGGGTGCGCGACACCACACGCCTCGGCCACCTTGAATACGTCCCGGCGCAACGCCCTCAGGTAGTTCGCGGCCCGGACTGATTTGATGCCGGCGTCGAGTCCGTGTGCGAGCCAGGGGTTTTGCGTCGCAACACCCGTCGGGCACCGATCGGTGTGGCACTTCTGCGCCTGGATGCACCCGACCGCGAGCATTGGCTCACGCGCCACATTGATCAGGTCGCATCCGAGCGACATCGCCGCCACGGCATTGTCGGGCAGGCCCAGCTTGCCCGAGCCTATGAACGTGATGCCGTCGGTCAAACCGGCTTCCGCGAACTTGGCGTACACGCGCGCGAAGCCGCTACGGAACGGCAGCGAGACTGCGTCGGTGAACACCAGCGGTGCCGCGCCGGTACCGCCCTCACCCCCGTCGATGGTCACGAAGTCGACACCCCGCCCGGAGTTGCTCATCGCCTCGACGAGCAGGTCCCAGAACGTCGGGTCACCGACCGCGGACTTGATCCCGACCGGCAGCCCCGTCTCGGCGGCGAGGAGCTCCACCCAGTCGAGCATGCTGTCGACGTCACGGAAGGCCGTGTGCCGGGACGGGCTGATGCAGTCACGGCCCTCCGGTACGCCTCTGATCTCGGCAATCTCCGGTGTCACCTTCGCCCCCGGCAGGAGACCGCCGAGGCCCGGTTTCGCGCCCTGGCTGAGTTTGATCTCGATGGCCCGTACCGGCGCCGACTCGACCAGCGCCCGAAGCCGCGCCAGGTCGAACCGGCCGTCCTCGTCACGGCAGCCGAAATACGCGGTCCCGATCTGGAAGATCAGGTCTGCGCCGTTCCGGTGGTATCGGGAGATTCCTCCTTCGCCGGTGTTGTGCAGGCAATCGGTGGCAGCGGCACCACGGTTCAGAGCGACCACGGCCGCCGACGACAGTGCCCCGAAACTCATCCCCGAGATGTTCACGATGGAGCGCGGGCGGAAGGCATGCGCCCGGCCGCGGGCGGCACCGAGCACCTTCGCCGACGGAATCGCGAGATGTTCGTCTGCATGCGGCATCGCCGAGGGAGGAATCTCCGAGAACGTCCGGTGCTTGATGATGGTGTAGCCGTCGGTGAACTCGATGTCGTTGTCCGTACCGAACCCGAACGTGTCGGTCACCCGCTTCGACGACGCGTACACCCAGCGACGCTGATCCCGGGTGAAGGGACGTTCCTCGTCGTTGCCGGTCGTAATGTACTGCCGAAGTTCCGGGCCGAGCGACTCGAGCAGATAACGTCCGTGCCCGACCACGGGAAAATTCCGGAGTAGCGCGTGACGTCGCTGAACAAGGTCGTACGACGCGATCGCAGCCGCGGCGGCAGCCGGAATCGCCAGGGCGTTCCACCGCTTCATGAATTCACCGTACGCGCGCGCCGCCACTCGGATCGGCTCCTCGCGCCAATTTCACCCCGGCACGGACCCCGGAGTGGGAGCCTCCTGCGACACCGCAAGCAGCACCCGCAGATTGTCGGTGACCACCCGAGCGGAGATGCTCGGATCGATGGCGCGCTGAATACCCAGTCCGACACCGAGACTGAGGATGCTGCCTGCCGCATCCTCCGCGGGCACGGGCAACACGACCCCGAGTGAGTCGGTGAACGACTTCAGCAGTGTCACCGTGATCTCCCGGGCCACCCCGAGAGTGGCGGTGAGTGCGTCGCGGAGTTCGGGATCGTGCCGGGACAGCACGATCAGCTCGAACTCCAGCATGGTCCAACCGACGTCGCCGAGTGTCTTCTCCGCCCAGGCCTGGAACGCCTCGAGCCGCTCCTCCATCGTGTCGCCGCCGCCGAGCGCCTCGGCGATCTCCTGCCCCTTGGTGGCGTGGATGAGCCCCAGCACCTCGAGGCACAGTTCCTTCTTGTTCTTGAAGTTGGAGTACACCGCACCCTTGGAATAGCCGGCCTCGTCGGCCACTTTCTCGAGCGATGTGGCCGCGTACCCGTCGGCCAGGAAGAGGTCGCGGGCAGTCGCGACGAGATGCGCCCGTGTGCGCGCCTGGCTCTCCGACCTGGTCAATCGCGCCATGCTCACCCTTTCTCCGAAGCCAATGCGAGAATATTCTAATTTTCATATACCGCCGGTATCTGGTTTCTGCTAGCTTCTAGATATGACTTCGAGTGACATACAACCCAGCCGCGGACTGGTGATCGGGTGCGGCGGCACGCTCGGCGCGGCCTGGACCGTGGCGGCCCTGGTCGCCGTGAGCGACGCGCTGGGCTGGGACCCGCGCGACGCCGACGTACTCGCGGGCACGTCCGCGGGCGCCGAACTCGTCACCATGCTGGGCGGCGGGGCGGGCGTCGACGAACTGCTCGCGATGCAGCTCGGTGGGCTCACCCACCCGGCGCTCGACGGGCACCTCGCCGCCGCACCGGGACGGTTCCCGCCGCTCCCCGGACCGGGCCTCGGTTCGCCCGGCTTGTTGCGCCGCGGGCTCCCACCCCTGACCGCCGCGAGCGGCCTCCTCCCCCACGGCCGCGGCGATGCCGCGTGGCTCGACCGGCTCGCCCAGCGGTTCACCTGCCACTCCGGTTGGGTGCGCCACCCCGCGACGTGGCTGGTGAGTATGGACTACGACACGGGAGAGCGCATCGCATTCGGCTCACCCGGTGCACCGACCGCCACCCTGTCCGAGGCGCTGCGGGCGTCGTGGGCGATTCCCGGCTGGTATCCGCCGGTCCCCATCGGCGGCCGCCGGTGCGTCGACGGCGGTGCGGCGTCCACCGCATCCGCCGACCTGGTGCTGCCCCTCGAACTCGACGAGGTGATCGTGCTGGCACCGATGGCGTCGACGGGCCGCATCGCCGGCCGCGGGGCGGCCCGCGTCGAACGCCTGATGCTGCGGAACTGGATGAGTTCCGGACTGGACGCCGAGATCGCGAAGCTGGAGGCGGCCGGCACCCGGGTGATCCGGCTCGACGCGACCGCCGAGGACCTCGCCGTCATGGGTCCGAACTTCATGGACGGACGGCGCCGGCTCGCCACCCTCGAACATTCCCTCGTCACCACCCGCGCTCAGCTCGCGAACGGAGTACGCGCATGACGCATTACGACATTCTGATCGTCGGTGCCGGGATCTCCGGCATCGGAGCAGCAATTCGCCTGAAGCAGAGCGGAATCGACAACTTCGCCATCCTCGAGAAGGGTGACGCGCTGGGCGGGACCTGGCGCGACAACACCTACCCGGGTTGTGCGTGCGACGTCCCCTCCGCGCTGTACTCCTACTCGTTCGCACCCAACCGGGAGTGGTCGCGGTTGTTCGCCGGACAGGATGAGATCCGCCGGTACATCGAGCGCACCGCCGCCGAACACGGGGTCCCCGCACACGTGAAGTTCGGCACCGAGATGCAGCGCGCCCAGTGGAGCGAACAGAGCAGGCGGTGGACGGTGGACACGTCCGCAGGCACGTTCACCGCCAACGCCGTCATCGCCGCCGCCGGACCCTGGAACGAACCGCTCGTTCCCACCGTCCCCGGACTCGACACCTTCACCGGCGAGGTGTTCCATTCCTCCCGCTGGAATCACACCTACGACCTCACGGGCAAACGCGTCGCCGTCGTCGGAACCGGTGCATCCGCAGTGCAATTCGTCCCGGCGATCCAGCCGACGGTCGAGTCGCTGCATCTCTACCAGCGCACCGCGCAGTGGGTGCTACCGAAACCGGATCACACGCTGCCCGGTGTCGAGCGCGCGATCCTGCGCCGCGTACCGGGTGCGATCCGCGCCCTGCGACGCGTCGAGTACGCGATCATGGAATCGCTCGGACTCGGTTTCCGGCACCCGTGGATCCTGCGGGTGATCCAGCAGGTCGGCAAGGCGCAACTCCGCGCACAGGTACGCGATCCGAAGCTGCGCAAGGCCTTGACCCCCGACTACACGCTCGGCTGCAAGCGACTACTGCTGTCGAACACCTACTACCCCGCACTCACCCGCCCCAACGTCGAGGTGCACGCCAACGCCGTTGAGTCGGTGCGCGGGAACGTCGTCGTCGGCAGCGACGGCGCCGAACGGGAAGTGGACGCCATCATCTTCGGCACCGGGTTCCACATCCTCGACATGCCGATCGGTTCCAAGGTGTTCGACGGCGACGGCCGCAGCCTCGACGATCACTGGAAGGGCAGCCCGCAGGCCTACCTCGGCACCACCGTCGCGGGCTTCCCCAATGCGTTCGTCCTCCTCGGACCCGCGCTGGGCACCGGCCACACGTCGGCGTTCATGATCCTCGAGGCGCAACTCGACTACCTGATCCAGGCCGTCACCGCGGCTCGGAGCAACGGGTGGACCAGGATGGAACCGCGCCGGGAAGTGCAGGACGCGTTCAACGCCCAGGTGCAGGAAGCCCTGGCCACCACCGTCTACAACGCCGGTGGCTGCCAGAGCTACTTCCTCGACGTCAACGGCCGCAACAGCTTCAACTGGCCGTGGTCGACCGACCGCATGCGGCAGCGGCTCGGCCGGTTCGACGAGGCGGCGTACGACGTCTCGCGTGAGCCGGCGTCGGCTACAGCGACTTCGCGATGATTCCCTTCATCACCTCGTTGGCGCCCGCGTAGATCTTCTGGACGCGGGCGTCCTCGTACATCCGGGCGATCAGGTACTCACGCATGTACCCGTACCCGCCGTGCAACTGCACGCACCGGTCGATCACCGCGCACTGCTGCTCGGTGAGCCAGTACTTGACCATCGCCGCCTCGGACGGGTCCAGTTCCCCGCGCAGGTGCGCCTCGATGCAATGGTCCAGGAACACCGCACACGTGCGGGCGATGGTCTGGCACTCGGCGAGCTCGAACGCCGTGTTCTGGAACTCGAACAGACTGTGCCCGAACGCCTGCCGCGACCTCGTGTACGCAACGGTGTCCTCCACCGCACGAGTCATCGCCCCGGACGCCTGCGCGCCGATGATCAACCGCTCCTGCACCAGCTGCGCCATCAGCTGCCCGAAACCCTGCCCCTCCTCACCGAGCAGGTTCGACACCGGCACCCGCACATCGGTGAACGACAACTCCGACGTGTCGGCGCCGTGCTGACCGACCTTGTCCAACACCCGCCCGACGGCGAACCCGGGGCAGTCCCGCAGATCCACGATCAGCAGCGCCACCCCCTTGGCGCCGGCCTTCGGGTCGGTCTTGACCGCCAGCACGATCATGTCGGCGGACGCGCCGTTGGTGATGAACGTCTTCGACCCGTTGACGACGTACTCGTCGCCGTCCCGGATCGCGGTGGTCTTGATCGCCTTGAGGTCCGAGCCGGCGCCGGGCTCGGTCATGCCGATGGCGCCGAGGATCTCCCCGGTCGCCATCGACGGCAGCCAGGTCCTCTTCTGCTCCTCGGTGCCGTACTCGAGGAGGTAGTGCGCGACGATCCCCGAATGCACCGAGATGCCGAGCGCGAGGTCGCCGGCATAGCCCTGGGCCTCGAACACGGCGAGGTCGTGGGCGAACGTGCCGCCACCGCCGCCGTACTCCTCCGGGATCGAGCAGCACAGCAACCCCAGCTCGCCGGCCGCGAGCCACACCGCACGGTCGATGCGGTGCTGGGCGTCCCACTTCTCGTTGTGCGCGACCACCTCGCGTTCGAAGAACCCGACCGCGAGCTCGGACAGGGCCTTCACCTCGTCGTCGTGCCACGACGGGATGTGCTTCTTCATCGTCTGCCTCGGTTCTAGATGCGCCGGAAGAGTGCGGCGAGGGCCTGGCCGCCGCCGATGCACATGGTGACGATGCCGAGTTCGAGGTCGCGGCGCACGAGGTCCTTCGCCAGGCGCAGGCTCAGGATCGCGCCGGTCGCCCCGACCGGGTGACCCAGCGCGATCGCGCCGCCGTACGGGTTGGTCTTCTCCGGGTTCAGCTTCGCGTCCCGGATCACGGCGACGGCCTGCGACGCGAACGCCTCGTTCAGCTCGATCACGTCGATGTCGCCGGGGGTGGTGCCGGTCTGCTCGAACAGATTCGCCAGCGCCAGCACGGGGGCGTACCCCATCAGAGCCGGGTCCATCGCCGCGGTCGCGACGGCCTCGAGCGTGACCAGCCCGGTCAGGCCCTTCTCCTGCGCGGCGGACTGCGTGGCCAGCACCAGGGCCGCGGCGCCGTCGTTGATACCGGACGCGTTGCCCGCGGTCACCGACCCGCCCTCCTCGAACGCCGGCCGCAGCTTCGCCAGGGTCTCGAGGGTGGTGTCGGGCTTGGGGTGCTCGTCGACGTCGATCGTCTTCGGGCGGCGGCCCCCGATCTCGACGGGGGTGATCTCCTCGGCGAACGCGGCCTTCGCGGCCTCGGAGGCGGCGCGGCGCTGGGATTCGACGGCGAACTCGTCCTGCTGCTGCCGGCTGACGTCGTACTTGCGGGCGACGGCCTCGGCGGTGCGGCCCATATGCACGCCACCGAACGGGTCGGTCAGGATCGCGACCGTGCCGTCCACGAGTGTGCGGTCGCCGAGCTTGTAGCCGGAGCGGGCGGAGAAGTCGTAGAACGGCATCCGCGACATGCTCTCGTCACCGCCGGCGAGGGCGAAGTTCACCCCGCCCCAGCGCATCTGCTGCGCCGCCGACCACACCGCCTGCAGACCGGACCCGCACAGCCGGTTGACGGTGTACGCGGGGGTCCTCTCCGGAAGTCCCGCGGCCAGGGCCACGCGGCGGGCGTTGTAGGCGTCCGGTCCGACCTGACCGATGCAGCCCATCACCACCTCGTCGATGTCCTCTCCCGGCACCCCGGCACGCTCCAGCGCGGCCTTGACGGCGGTGGCACCCAGTTCGTGGGCGGGCACGTCCTTGAACGCACCACCGAAGCTGCCGATCGGGGTCCTCGCGCCGTCGACTACCACGATCGGTTCAGGAGAATTCATGACGTGCCCTTCCGTCTCTCTACCAGTACGGTGAGATAGTAGGACTTCAAAGTACCCGGCTGTTCACGCAGGTCCTCCGACACGTCGCCGGGTCAGGTTCCGCGGATCAGATCGGCGCACTTCTCGGCCATCGTCATGACCGTGATATTGGGATTGACGTAGGGCAGTTTCGGCATGGCGGACGCGTCCACCACCCGCAGATCGCGAACGCCCTTCACTCGCAGTTCCGGATCGAGAACGGCCATCGGATCGGTGGCCGCACCCATCCTGGCGGTCCCGGCGGGGTGGTACACCGTGTTGTGCGTCCGGTGCGCGTAGTCGATCAGTTCGTCGTCGGTGACCGCCTCCGGCCCGGGGGCCAGTTCCCTCGTGATCCAGCCGCGGAGAGGTTCCTGCTCGGCGATGCGGCGCGCCAGCCGGATCCCGGCAAGCATCACGGCCTCGTCGTGGCCGTCCGGGTCGGTGAAGTACCGGGGATCCACTCGCGGACGATCCCGGAAGTCGCGGGAACGCAGACGTACCGTTCCGCGAGAGAGTCCCTGCGTGACGTTCGGGGTGAGGCAGAAACCGTTGTCCGTGGTGGGGTAACCCCACCGGAGTGTGTTCATGTCGAACGGCACGCTGCCGTAGTGCATCATCAGGTCCGGATGGTTCAGCCCCTCCTCGGTGGTGGCGAACAATCCGATCTCCCACCACTGTGTGGACGTCTCGACCATCGGCCGGGACGCGTCCCAGAACACCAGCCCTTCGACGTGATCGTCGAGGTTCTGCCCGACCCCGGGAGCGTCGACCCGAACCTGCACACCCATCTCACGCAGGTGCACCGTCGGCCCGATACCCGAGAGCATCAACAGTTTCGGTGTGTCGATGGCCCCGGCGGTGACGATCACCTCGCGGCGCGCCGAGACCGTGTCGTATCCGGTGAGATCGGGGCGCTGGTACCGCACGCCGGTCGCCGCCAGCGCGTCGTCGATGACGATCTCGCTGACCCGGCAGTCGGTGCGCACCTCCAGGTTGGGGCGTGACCCGAGAATCGGATGCAGGTAGGCGTGCGACGTCGACATGCGCGTGCCGTCCTCGGACGCGTTGATTTGGAACCACCCCGCCCCGTCGAGCACCGTCGTGCCCCGGTTGAACTGCACGGTGGGCAACCCGACCTTCGCCGCGGCCTCGAGCAGGGCCACGCCGCAGGGGTCGTGCGGCGGGACGTCGCGCAACCGCACCGGACCGCTGCGGCCGTGCTGCTCGCCGGGGGCGTCGTTGTTCTCCACGCGCGCCACGAGCGGCAGCACGTCCTTCGCGCCCCAGCCGGTGGCACCCGCCGCCGCCCAGTCGTCGAGTGTCTCGGCGGGTGGCCAGAACGCGATGCACGAATTGTGGGAGGAGCATCCGCCGAGC
Source organism: Rhodococcus jostii RHA1 (assembly GCF_000014565.1). NCBI lineage: Bacteria > Bacillati > Actinomycetota > Actinomycetes > Mycobacteriales > Nocardiaceae > Rhodococcus > Rhodococcus jostii. The sequence continues at coordinate 1,996,627 of NC_008268.1, forward strand.
ACCTTGGCGCGGGCGTGTCGCATGAAGCTGTTGCCCTTCTCCTGCGGCTCCACCGGATAGTCCCAGTCGTAGCCGGAGTCCAGCAGATGCATCCACTGCGACAGCTCGAGGACGTTGCGGTCACCGACGTCGGACGGCCCGGCCTCCACGAGGCAGACGGTCACCGAGGGGTCCTCGCTGAGCCGCGCGGCGAGCACACATCCGGCCGTTCCCCCGCCTGCGATGACATAGTCGAACACGGTGTCCGTCATGGCAGTTCGCTCTCCGCCTCGTCCTTCGACGACGCCGCGTGCGAGGCGAGACAGCCGATGTGGTTGCGGCCCTTCACCGCATACCAGAGGAGACCGAGCCCGAGAATGATGCCGATGTAGACGAACGCACCCCACGTGTTGTACCAGGGAGTGCCGTACACCTCGGGGCGCGGCCACGCGAGATTGAGCGCCATCCCCACTCCCCACAGCACGGCGAAGATGTTCACCGGAAGCCCCCACCGGCCCATCGTGAAATAGCCGCTCTCCGCGAGTTCCTTCGGCGGCCACTGCCCCTGCAGGCGTTTCTTCAGCAGTGGCCCGGTGACCATGAGGTACGCCAGGTAGATCATGATGATCGCGATCGATGTCAGCACGGTGAAGATCTGCGGCTGACCGATGTTGATGACGAGGATGAACGCCGCGAGCACACCGATCACGATGGCGGGGACCACGGGCGTCTGATGCTTCGGGTTGACGTGGGCCAGCCGCTCCCCGAAGGGCAATGCGTTGTCGCGGGCCATCGCGAACGTGAGCCGGATGGCCGCGGCGTGCACCGCGAGCGAACACACCGTGACCGCGACGACGATGCAGACCAGGAAGATCTTCCCGAGCGGTCCCCACATCACCTGCTCGACGATGTACTGCAGGCCGCCCTCGCTGCTGCCGATCAGCGGATCCTCGAGGTCGGGGGCTGCCATGACGGCGAATACCAGAATCGCCCCGCCGATGACGAACGACGCGAGGATCGCCCGCAGGATGGCCTTGGGTGCCGTCCGTCGTGGGTCGACGGTTTCCTCGCCGAGCGAACTCGCGGTGTCGAATCCGTACATCACGTACCCGGAGGCGAGTGACGCCACGAGGAACACCGTCAGATATCCACCGCTCTCCCCGGCGCCGTACCCGTGGGTGGAGAAGAACACGTCCGGACCGCGAGTGATGTTGGCGGCGAGGATGATCGCGATGAGGACGGCCGCGATCAGTTCGACGAACACACCCGTGCTGTTGATGAGAGCCATCAGCTTGACGCCGAACGCGTTGACCGCCGTGGTGAACGCGATCATGATGGTGCCGAGAATGACGGCGTTGGTGGCGAAGTCGTACTCACCGCTGCCGTCACCGATGATCTGGAATCCGCTCCACAGCCTCGGCAGGTTGAGTTGCAGGGCGAGCACGACGGCCGAGAGGGTCACGATCGACGCGGTGAGCATCAGCCAGCCCGACGACCATCCCACGATCCTGCTGCCGAGCAGCTTGGCCCAGTTGTAGACCGAGCCGGCGACGGGGTACTTGGCGGCGAGCTCCATGAAACACAGGGCGACGGCCATCTGCCCGACGAACACGATCGGCCAGGACCACAGGTACGCCGGTCCGGCGGTGCCGAACCCGAAGTAGAACAGCTGGAACGTGCCGGTGAGAATCGAGATGTAGCTGACTCCCGCCGCGAAACTGGCGAATTTGCCGAGGCTGCGGTCCAATTCCTGTTTGTACCCCAGTTCGCCGAGTCCACTGTCCCCCGGCGCACCTCCGTCACCCACTGCTCCGTGCCGAGTAGCCATGGTTCTCTCGCCTCTCCGTGCGCCGACCTAGCCGTTGTCGAACCACCCCGCCGCCGTGGGCGAGGTGTTGTGCCAGATATGTTTGGTCTCCTGGTATTCCGCCAGACCGGTGGGGCCGAGTTCGCGCCCGTTCCCCGACATCTTGAAGCCGCCCCACTCGGCGGCCGCGGTGTAGTAGCCGAAGTCGTTGAGCCACACCGTGCCGTGGCGAAGACCGCGCACCATCCGCTCGCCCCGCGCGCTGTCGGCGGTCCGGACGCCGGCGGCGAGGCCGTACTCGGTGTCGTTGCCCAGCCGCAGCGCCTCCTCCTCCGTGGTGAAGCGCTCGACGGTGAGGATCGGGCCGAACGTCTCCTCCTGCACGAGGCGCATGGTGCGGTCGCAGTGGTCGAAGATGGTGGGCAGGTAGTAGCTCCCGTCAGCCAACGCGGGATCGGCGGGCCGGGCACCCCCGGTCACCAACCGGGCGCCCTCGGAGAGGCCGAGCGCCACGTACCGTTCGACCTTCTCCCGGTGGGCCTCGGACACCAGCGGGCCGGTTCGGCTCGTGGGATCGAGACCGTTGCCCATCCGGATCTTCTCCGCCCGCGCGGCCAGTGCGGCGACGAACCGGTCGGCGATGGACTCCTCGATGATCAGGCGGGTTCCCGCCGAGCACACCTGACCGGAATGCAGGAACACCCCGGTGAGCACCTGGTCCACCGAATCGTCTCCGTCCGCGTCGGCGAAGACGATGTGCGGATTCTTGCCACCGAGTTCCACCGCCACCTTGGTGACGTTCTTCGCCGCGGTCTCGAGGATGACGCGTCCGGTCGCCAGCCCGCCGGTGAACGAGATGAAGTCGACGTCGGGGGTGCCCGTGAGCGCGGCGCCCAGCACGGCGCCACTGCCCTGCACGAGGTTCACCACCCCGGCGGGGACACCTGCTTCGGCGATCAGTGCGGTGAACGCGATGGTGCTGAGCGGGGTCACCTCGCTCGGTTTGAGGACCATGGTGCACCCGGCGGCCAGCGCGGGCGCCACCTTCCACGAGATCTGCAGCAGCGGGTAGTTCCACGGTGCGATGAGCACGCACACGCCGATCGGCTCGCGCACCACCCGGCTGATCACCTCGGGCCGGCCGACATCGACCAGAGCGTCGGCTTCGACCGCGGCGAGTTGCGCGTAGTACCGGAACACCGACACCACGTCGTCGATGTCGATCCTGCTCTCCTCCAGAGTCTTTCCGGTGTCGAGCGTCTCGATGCGTGCGAGGGTCTCCTTGTCGCGCTCGAGGAGATCGGCGATCCTCGCGACCAACGCCGTGCGCTCGGCGACGGGCGTGCAGGGCCAGGTTCCCTGGTCGAAGGCGGCGCGGGCCGCGGCGACGGCGCGGGTCGCGTCCTCCGGGGACGCCTCGTCGACGGTGGCGACCACCGATCCGTCGGCCGGATTGATGCAGTCCCGGGTCTCACCGGAGCTGGAGCGGATCCACTGCCCGTCGACGAACAGGCCCGTGTTCAAGAGGTCATCGATCGACTGGTCCTGCATCACTCAACTCCGTGTCTCGCCGGAACGAACGCACCCCCTTTACGGTATGCCGTCGGAGTCGCGGTGGGCGGGGATCGCGCACACATGTCCGATTCGCGACGGTATCCGTCGCCGAGAAGACTGTGTCCGGTAGCCGGACGCGCGTGCGCCTAGCGGCTGCGATAGCGTCGTCAGGCGAACTCTTCGCACATTCCCGGACAGGACACACCTAGAAACGGAGCACCCGTGGTCGCCATCGGCAACTCGGATCTGGACATCTTTCCCCTGGCCCTCGGTGGTAACACCTTCGGCTGGACCAGTGACGAACCGACGTCGTTCGAGATCCTCGACGCCTTCGCCGCAGGCGGCGGCAACTTCGTCGACACGGCGGACTCGTACTCCGCGTTCGCCGAGGGCAACTCCGGCGGCGAGTCCGAGACCGTTCTCGGTAACTGGATGGCGTCCCGCGGCAACCGCGACCACATGGTGATCGCCACCAAGGTCAGCCAGCACCCGGAGTTCAAGGGCCTGGCCCCCGCCAACGTCCGCGCGGCGGCGGAGGCCTCCCTGAAGCGGCTGCAGACCGGCCACATCGACGTGTACTACGCCCACTTCGACGACGCCGACACTCCGCTCGTCGACACACTCGGCGCCTTCGACGAACTGGTCCGCGACGGACTCGTCCGCCACGTCGCCATCTCCAACTACTCGCCCGAGCGCATCCGCGAGTGGCTGTCCCTGACGGCCGAGAACGGCTTCGCGGCCCCGATCGCGCTGCAGCCGCACTACAACCTGGTGCACCGCCACGACTACGAGCCCGAGGTGGCCGCGATCGCCACCGAGAACGGCCTGGGCGTCTTCCCCTACTACTCGCTCGCCGCCGGCTTCCTGGCGGGCAAGTACCGCACCCAGGCCGACCTGGACGGTCAGCCCCGCCAGCGGATGGCGACCCGCTACTTCTCCGAGTCCGGCCTCGCCGTCGTCGACGCCCTGGCCGAGATCGCCGACACGCACTCGGCGGAGATCTCCACCATCGCGCTCGCGTGGCTCCTCACCCGGCCCGGCATCACCGCGCCGATCGCGAGCGCGAGCCGCCTCGAACAACTTCCCGCTCTACTCGACGCCCCCACCGTGACCCTGACCGCATCCGAGATCAGCCTGCTGACGACTCTCTCGGACGCGATCGGCGCCTGACCTCAGCTCAGCAGCTTGCCCCGGAGTCGATCGACGGTCGCCGCACTCAGACCGAGCCCCTCGGTGAGATAGCGGTCGACCGTCCCGTACTGCTCGGTGAGCCGGCCGAGCCCGGCCTCGAGGTAACTCCGGTCGACGCCCAGCAGCGGCTGGTAGATCTGCGCCACCGCCTCACCGCGGCTGGCGGCGATCTGGTCGTACGTGATCTTCATCGACGCGGCCGTGTACTCGTTGGTGAGCAGATAGTCGTCGAAGATGGTGTCCCGCGAAACGCCCGCGATGGAGAGCAGCAGCGCAGACGCCCAGCCGGTGCGGTCCTTGCCCGCCGTGCAATGGAAGATCTGCGGCCCCTCGGTGTCGGCCAATGACGTCAGGAGTTGCGCGAACCCGGCCCGGGTCGCCGGGTCGTCGACGAAGCTGCGGTTCATCTGCCGCATGAACGCGACGGCGTCGGCGGGCGACTTCAGTTGCGCGACTGCCGCCCCCAGGTCTCCCGACAGGATGGGGATACCGAGGTACCGCGGCCCGGCCGGGAGCCGGTCGGGCTTCGCCGCCACCTCCTCGACGGTCCGCACGTCATACACCGCGGTCAGGCCGAGCCCGGTGAGAACAGCGAGATCCTGATCGTTCGGAACCAGCGCGTTCGAACGGTAGAACAGCCCCCTCGTGACGTGTCCTCCGCGAGCGGTGGCGTACCCCCTGCGCGATCCCCCGACATCGCGGAAGTTGTCGACCGACGCCAGTCGCGGAGTCTCGGCGACCGCGCCCGCGCTCCCGAAGTCGGACGAACCGAATCCCGGGATACTGATTCCCGGCAGCGACAGCGGGTCCGCCGAAGCGAGCGCAGGCGTGCCGAAACCCGCGAACAGGACGCTGCCGGTGAGCAGCGCCGCGGCGGCGGAGGTGACGCGTCGAGACATGGGGGAAGCCTTTCGATGGGCCGTCGGGGAGATCCGCCCGTCCGGCATGTCCGGAACATCAGCGGGTAATCCACATCACAGTGGTCGGACGTTTCCCGTGGCTACGAGTTGTTCCGATCACCGGGAGAACCCGTTTCCCGCCGGCGGCGCCCGCAGCAGACTCGGGCCGTCGGCAGCCGACGTGCCCGACGAACGTGATTCATTGACGACGAGGATGTGAGCTGAGATGACCGAGACCGCACAGCAACTGGCGGGGAAGGTTGTGATCGTGACCGGGGCGGCACGGGGGCTCGGCGCGGCCTTCGCCCAGCGCATCGTCGACGAGGGCGGCAGCGTCGTGGTCGGCGACGTTCTCGACGACGACGGCCGCGCGACCGTCGACCAGCTCGGTGACCGGGCGCGGTACAGCCACCTCGACGTCACCGACCCGCAGCAGTGGCAGGCCGCGGTCGACGTCGCAACGAGCGAATTCGGGCGCCTCGACGGCCTCGTCAACAACGCCGGCATCTCCACCGGCCAGTACATCGAGCACGAACCGCTCGAACACTTCCGGACGGTCCTCGACATCAACCTGACCGGCGTGTTCAACGGTCTGCAGGCCGTGATCGGCCCGATGCGCGCCGCCGGCGGCGGATCGATCGTCAACATCTCGTCGGCCGCCGGACTGATGGGACTCGCGCTCACCGCCGGTTACGGCGCGTCCAAGTGGGGCGTGCGCGGGCTCACGAAGATCGCCGCCGTGGAACTGGGCACCGACCGGATCCGCGTCAATTCCGTCCACCCCGGAATGACGTACACCCCGATGACCGCGGGCCTCGGAATCCAGCAGGGCGAGGGCAACTACCCCAACACCCCCATGGCCCGGGTCGGGGTGCCTGAGGAGATCGCCGGCGCCGTCGGATTCCTGCTGTCCGACGCGTCCACGTACGTCACCGGGGCGGAACTGGCCGTCGACGGCGGATGGACCGCCGGGCCGACCGTCAAATACGTCATGGGCCAATGAGATCGAATTCGGAAAACACACGAGGAGCACAGACGATGAATCGATTCGACAACCGGCGGATCCTGGTGACCGGAGCCGCATCGGGCATCGGACAGGCCACCGCCCTCCGCCTGCTCGAGGAAGGCGGCACCGTCGTGGCAGCCGACGTGTCCGAGGACGGCCTCGCGCGGACGGCGGAACTGGCCGAGGCGGCAGGCACGGCAGGGCGACTCAGCGTGGCCGCAATCGACATCGGCGACGAGAAGTCCGTCACCGACGGCGTGAACAGCAGCGTCGAGAAACTCGGCGGACTGGACGTACTCGTGAACGCCGCCGGCATCCTCCGCGCCTCGCACACCCACGAAACGTCGCTGGACGTGTGGAATCAGGTGATCGGGATCAACCTCACCGGCACGTTCCTCATGGTCCGCGAATGCCTGCCCGCACTGCTGAACAACGAACGCAGCGTCGTCGTGAACTTCAGTTCCACCTCCGCCGCGTTCGCGCACCCCTACATGGCCGCGTACGCCGCGAGCAAGGGCGGCATCCAGTCGTTCACCCACGCGCTGGCCCTCGAATACGGCAAGCAGGGTCTGCGCGCCGTCGGTGTCGCACCCGGCAGCATCAAGACCGGCATCACCGACGCCACATCCGGATACGTTCCGTCCGACGCCGATTGGAGCCTGTTCGCCAAGCTCTCCCCCATCCTGCCCACCACCCTGGAATCGGGCGGCGCGGCCATGGGCGGACCCGAGCAGGTCGCCGGAGTCGTCGCCATGCTCGCCTCCGAGGACGGCGCGTTCGTCACCGGAACCGAGATCCGCATCGACGGCGGGACCCACGCCTGACCGGTGAGCCCTTGCGCGTGCGACGGCGGCACGTAGGTTGGACACATGAGCCTGCCCACCCCTGCCGCCGACCGCACCGCGCTCGTCACCGGAGCGTCGTCCGGGATCGGCGCGGCCCTCAGCCGTGAACTCAGCCGCCGCGGTCACCAGGTGGTGCTCGTCGCCCGCCGGGCCGAGAAGTTGGAGGAACTGGCCACCGAACTGCGGGCGGCCGGCGGTCGGGCGCATGTGCTGGGTGCCGATCTCTCCGACCGCTCGGCCCGCGCGACGCTGCTCGACCGGGTCGGCGAGCTCGGACTCACCCTCGACATCCTCGTCAACAACGCCGGCCTGTCCACGCTCGGCCCGGTGGCCGCATCCGATCCGGACGCCGAGATGAACATGATCGAGGTCGACGTCATGGCCGTCGCCGACCTCTGCAGCCGCGCCCTGCCCGGCATGGTGCAACGACGCCGCGGCGCCGTCCTCAACGTCGCGTCCACGGCCGCGTTCCAGCCACTGCCCGGACAAGCCGCCTACGCCGCCGGAAAGGCATTCGTCCTCTCCTACACCGAGAGCCTCACCGGCGAACTGAAGGGCACCGGCGTCACGGCGACCGCCCTCTGCCCCGGTCCCGTCGACACCGGTTTCGGTGAGACAGCCGGCTTCGCGAAGGAAGACGCCGAAGCCGCACTGCCCAGCTTCATGTGGGAAAGCCCCGAATCCGTGGCCAGGACCGGAATCGACGGCCTCGACAAGGGGCACATGATCGCCATCCCCGGCCTCGCGAACCGGGCCGCCTCCGTGTTCGCCCACCTCGCGCCGAACAAACTCCTCGTCCCGGTCCTGGCCAGCCGTCATCCCGGTTTGCGGACGTAGAAACTGCCGCCGGTTTACCCTGGCCTGGTGGAGATGACTACCGCTACTCGCCGATTCACACAGAGCACCGCGACCGTGGCCGTCGCCGCAGCCGCCCTTCTCGGGAGCGCCGGTGTGGCCGCCGCCGACGAATGGCCGCCGGTACCCACCGAGCCCAGTCCGGTCGCGCCGTTCGACAACCAGAACTTCCTCACCCCCACCGATCTCGACTATTGGAATCCGTTCGTCAGCGCGAACCGGCTCACGTCGCCGTTCGGAACCGCCAACCGCATCGTCTGCACCGCTTTCCACGGCGTGCTGCTCGACTGCTGGCAAGCCGATCAGAACGGGCAACCACACAAACTCGTCAAGTTGTCCATGGACTTCCCCGGATCGCTCGGCGCCACCCTCCCCGGCGGAGGTCCCGGACACTTCGTCTACCCGGGCTTCATTCCGGGTATCTGAACCCGACTTACAACGGGTCGCCCGCGACCCGTCCTGCCGGCAGCGTGCGGCCGCAGATCATCAGCGCGAGATCCTCGCCCGTTCCCCGTAATTCGGCGCCCCACCCGTACGACCAGTCGAGGTCGGTGGCCCGCAGGCCACGTCCCTCGATGCCGACGCCGAAATTCGAGTGCCCGCCACCCGCCGTGAGGTCGTTGAGAACGACCCGCATCGTCCCCTCCGGTACGTGTCGCGGCAGCCCGAGCGGCACGGTGGCGTCGAGACCGTGGATCACCACGTGGTTGAGCGCGCCGTGGTAGCCACCGCCCGGCGGAGTCCAGCGGCGCATGATGTCCGCGCGCAGGCAGGCGACGAGTTCCTCCGGCGCCAATTCGGCGTCGCTACGGGCGATCTCGTTGGACAGCCGGGTGAAATCGAACTCCCACTCACGCAGGCGCGCCATGAACTGCTCCTCGGAGTAGCGCGCCGCCATGGTGAGATGCGCGACCACTTCTCGAATCCGCCAGCCCTCGCACAGCGACGGTGTGTCCCATTCCGCATCCGAGATGCCGTCGAGCAGATCGGCGAGTGCCGAGAACTCGTTCGCAACCGCCCGTTGCAGATCGGCATCATCGGTCATCGCACCCAGCCCCCACATCATTCTCGACGAGAGTTCCCACACCACCGTAGCCGGGTATTGCCCTGGTCGAACATGATTGGTAAAGTCGAACATACATTCGAACCTTGGGGGAGGTTGGTTGTGGGGGAATTGATTGCAGCGGATCTGGCCGAGTTGCGTGCGTTCACGGCGCGGCTGCGGAGGGTTTCCGTCGACGGAGATGCGGGGTTGGGGATCGAGTGGCTCGACGCGATCGAGGCGTTGAAATCGGTCGGGTGCGCGGCGCAGGCGGTGATCACCGACGGCGTCGTCACGAGTATCCGTGCGGACCGCAAGGCTCGGGGGTTGCCGCGAGCCGACTGGGACCGCGGCATCGCGTGGCAGATTGCGTTGGCGCGCAGGGAATCCCCAAATCGCGGCGGGCGGCATCTCGAATTCGCGCAGGCGCTGGTGCACGAGATGCCGCACACCCTGGCGATGTTGCAGACCGGCCGGTTGAACGAATGGCGTGCCACCCTGCTCGTGCGCGAAACAGCGTGCCTGTCCGCGGCGGATCGGGGCATCGTAGACCGCCGGTTGTGCTCGGACCCGGCCACTCTCGACGGCGTCGGCGACCGCGGTCTGATCGCACGGGCGAAAGCGTTGGCGGTGGAACTCGATGCCGCGGCGGTCGTGGCCCGGCATCGTAAGGCGGTGTCGGAGCGTCGGGTGACGACACGGCCGGCGCCGGACTCGATGGCCTACCTGAGCGTGTTGATGCCGGTGGAGCAGGCGGTGTGTTTGCAGGCCACGCTGGGTCGGGATGCGGACAGTCTCATCGCGACCGGGAACAGCGGTGGCCGTACCCGCAATCAGCTGATGGTGGACTTGCTGTTCCACCGCGGCACCGGGCAGGCGGTGGCGTCGGGTGTTCCCGTGGCGGTGAATCTGGTGCTCTCGGACGAGACCCTGCTGGCGGGCGGTCACGAGGCCGCGCACTTGCAGGGGTTCGGGCCGGTGCCGGCGGGAATCGCCCGGCAGCTGGTGGCCGACGTCGTCGACAGTGATATCGCGACGTCGCTTCAGCGGGTGTATGCGTGCCCGCAGTCGGGGGCGTTGACGGCGATGGAGTCGCAGTCGCGCACGTTCCCGAAGGGCCTGCGAAAGCTGATCGACCTGAGGGATCGGACGTGCCGCACCCCGTGGTGCGATGCGCCGATCCGGCATCACGACCACATCCGCTCACACCGAGAATCCGGTGCCACGACGGCGGACAACGGGACCGGCCTCTGCGAGGCCTGCAACTACGCGAAGGAAGGCGACGGATGGTCCGCCCGCCCCATACACAACCCCGGCGGCACCCACCTCATCGACCTCGGCACCCCGACCGGGCACCACTACCGATCAACCGCGCCGCCGCTCCCGACCCCGGCGCACCTACGCGCGTCATGACGCGGTGGGCGTTACCCTCTCGGTCGCCGGGGTGATCCGTAACAGCACCCGCGGCTTCTGCCGACGCGCGAGGATGCGTTCGACCAACATCACGATCCGGTATTTCAGCCCGTACTCGTCCCGGACGGTGTCGGCCATCCTTCGGCTAATGAACTCGTCGGCGACGATCTCGGCCACTGCGACTACCGGGTCTACCCCGGTTTCCACTTTTCCCCGCCGCGAACATGGGCGAATTTCGACGCTCGGGTTGTTGCGTAGCCGCTTCACCTTTCCGCTGTCCTCCGGAGTGGTGACGACCAGAGCGTCGCCGTCGCGCGCGATCCAGACCGGCGTCGACACGGGCTCCCCGGACCGGCGGAACGTGGTGAGGGAGACGAAAGATTCGTCTCCCAGCGCGGTGAATGTCACTTGTTCCCACCTGACCAGGACGTGAGTTCGGCGATGTCTCCGTACAGCGTCGACTGGTAGGTGAGCATCAGCTCCTCCACCCCGCCGAACTGATCGCCGACGTGATGGGTGTTCTCCGCCGACAGCTCGCGGTCACCGGAGCGTGCGATGAGTTCGTCGATGCGGCTGTCGAGACTCATCGCCCGGTTGACCGCCAGCACGGACCGCAGTTGCACCTCGGCTCGGGACAGCAGGTCGCCGATTCGTGCGAGTGCGGCGACGCGGTCGACCAGTTGATCCCACACCGGCTTCAGTGCGTTCTGCCGGGCCTCGATCTGTTGACGGGCTGTGTCGGAATGGGTGGCACGCAGCGCTTCGTCGAGTTCGGTCCGGATTCCGCGCAGCGCCACGGTATCGACGGCGATCTGCGTCAGTTCCTCGGCGAGGTCGAGTTGGTACCGCTGGATCGCGAAGTGCTCCGAATGCCAGACTGCGGAACCGTCGATCCTGTCGAAGAGCATCCCCGCCAGGTAGAGCAGGGTGTCGTACGAGTCGGCGAATCTGTCGTTGTCGAGATCGACGCCCTTACCGATGGCCTCGGCGACGCGGCGGCCGACTGCGGCCATCGGGGTGTTTTCGGCGGCCCGGCCGAGGCGTTCCGCCGCGGTGCCGCGCGCGTAATTGCCTGCACGTTCGAGCGCGGTGCCGGCGATCGGCGCCGGTGTGCGTTGCAGCGCCCGGAACAGCGCCTCACGCTGTTCGAGATCGAGATGGACACCCTCACGCCGATCCCGGCGCATCGCCCGGACGCCGTTGCCGTAGTGCGCCGGCGACATCACGACCGCAGCCCGAGACGACTGCAGCTTGCGGGCCAGTTCGGTGGCACGGTATTTGAACAGTAGTTGCGCCGGTCCGGGACGCAGACTGTCGGCGCGGCGCGCCACCTGGTGGTACTCGTCCGTCAGCAGGCGCAGCGCCCCGAAGCCGCCGATCGACGGGATGGTGCGGCCGGCGCGACGCCGGTGGCTGAGTACCTGCCGGGTGGGCGAATCGAGGTGTCCGGCGGCGATCAATACGGCAGCGGCGTCCGACAACGGGGCGTGCGTGCCCGTGATCGCGGATCGTTCACACCATTGGCGGACCTGCAGGGAGATGCGTGCACGCCGCTCCTCGTACTCGGTGCTTTCCGACATCGGACCTCCTGGCCGTTCACTGGTCACCACTGTCCCAGAATTTCGTCGGACGCGCCGCGACCACTCGAGGCGGGGTGCGGATCTAGGCTCTCCCTCATGACCTTCACGTTGCGTGAGGTACTTCTGTTCGCGACAGCGTTGGTGGTGGCCGGTTGCGGTCGCGCGGTCGACGGATCCCCCGAGACCGGCGCCGTCGCGGGGCCCGCGACCACCCCGACGGTGACGACCACACCGAAGACCACCGCACCGAAGACGACCACCACCACCACGACCACCACCACCACGACCACCACCACGACCACCACCACGAACACCCCGGCCCAGGCAAACCCGCAGACGTTTGCGGGCACCGCGGCGGGGAGCTACTACTTCACGACACCGAGCACCAAGTTCCACTGTGCGATCCTCACCGGCGGCGACGTCCCGACCGCCGGCTGTCACGGCCCGATGCCGGCGTCGGCGCCGAAGGTTCCGGGCGCCGGCGCGTCCGGCACCCCGGTGACGCCCAACGCGATCGAGGTCGCCGGTGGCCGCCCCGGTCAGTTCGCCAGCGCCGGCGACCCCCGGTACTACCCGCTCGACCGATCTGCCGCCCCCGCACTGTCGTACGGCACCGCGTTACACGTGAACGATTTGACGTGCCTCGTCGACGAGACGTCCGGGGTCACGTGCCGCAGCGACGCGGGCCACGGATTCACGCTCTCGGACAGCGCGTTTCGAGTGTGGTGAGCCGGCTCAGCCCAGTTCGTCCGAGCGCCGTTCCATCAGTGTGCGCAGCTGGGCGTTCTCCTTCGCGGTGAAGCCGATCGTCTCGATCTCCTCGATGCCACGCCCGATGCCCTTGCGGACGCCGTCGAGCATTCTGGTGACCGCGCGTTCGGGAACACCCAGCCGCCCGCCGGACTCGACGAAGTGCCTGCGGTTCAGCTTGTTCGCCTTGCCGTAGAAGTCGAGGGCCATCGGGTCGCGCCATCCGAGGTACGGCTGGGTGCACAGCAGGTCGTAGGCCGGTGTGACACTCCACAACCCCGATGCGGCGAGCTGCACCGAGAAGTTCTTGCCGTGCAGGTCACCGTTCCCGATCGCGTACGAATAGGCCACCAGCCGAAGCAGCTCCAGGGTGGCGACCCGGGCCGAACCGCCGCCGCGCTCACACACGCCGGCGAGTGCGGTGATCACGCTCTCGGTCTTCAGCCGGTACTTGGCGGCGGGGAACATCCCCATCACCTGGCACGCATCCTCCTGCGGTGTGCGGATGACGCGGCCGGACGGATCGACCCGCCGGTCGAAACGGGCGACGAGCAGACCGGCATTGCCCTTCCCGTCGCGCACCAGCTGATGGTCGGCGACGGGCAACCCGCACTTTGCGGCGAGTCCCATGAAGAAGTGCTCGTTCTCGACCAACTGCGGATATCCCTGCGGTGGCGAGAGTTTGAGGATGGCGGGACCCTTGTCGGTCGCGATCGGCGTCGAGTACATCTGAGCCGACACCTTCGCCTGCACACCGGGCAGCGAGGTGGGGTCCAGTTTCACCGCCTCGTGCCCCGACATCTGCTCGAACAACGCCCGCAGGTCCTGGCGCTCGACCGCGTCGGGGTCGAACACCGGTGCGGTCTCGGGCGGCGGCGCCCCGGCGGGAAGCACGCGCACGTCGCCGATCGTGTCGGCCCCGACCGCCATCAGGATCGTGAGGTGATCGTCCTCGGACGTCTTGGTGGCCGCCACCGCACCCCGCAGCCGGATTCCCTCCGGGAGGAGACCCGCGAAGAACGGCGGAACGCTGCCCCCACTCGCGCGCACCTCGGTCGACGACGTGGGGATCGTCCACGCGACCTGCGGGGCGCGTGGGTCCTGCAGGTACGTGGCGTCGTAGCGGAAGACGACGTCGCCGCCCTCCCGCGCGAGACTGCCCGCGAGGCGCTCACCCTTGTAGACGTCGGCACGGTCGACGTTGCTGAGGTTCTCGACCATCAGGACGCCACCTCCACGCCCGAGCGGGTGACGAGCGCCAGACGGCAGCCCATCGCATCCGCGACGGCGTCGACGAGATCCAGTTGCACGGTCCCCCGACCCGATTCGATCGACTGCACGCTGGACCTCGACACCCCGGCCAGGTCGGCCAGCTCCGCCTGCGTCAGCCCGAGCTGATGTCGCCGCGCCACGAACCCGTCGGCGACCCCGCCGGTCTCGGTTCGCTCGCGGCGGCGCGGGGTTGCCATGAAGCCTCCCTGATCGGTGCAATGCTTGTCGACGGATGCTTAAAGCCAGTGTGCGCCGATTCTGTCTTGAAGTCCATATCTATGACTGCGATAGCAAGCTTAAGGTGCGAGAAGAACGGAAAATGGATGGCCTCCGGCTTTAAGCATGCGAACACAAGCACAAGGCACCTCGTCACACCCACCCCCTACCCTGGATACATGCGCATAGGAGCACACGTCCGCCAGGACGAAGATCCGATCGGATACGGCGAACGGCTCGGCGCCGACGTCATCCAGATGTTCCTCACGGACCCACAGAAGTGGGACAAACCGCCGACGCATCCGCGGACCGACGAGATCCGGAACAGTCCCATCGACGTCGTCGTGCACTCGTCGTACGTGATCAACGTGGCCAGCCTCAACAATCGGCTCCGGATGCCGTCCCGCAACGCCGTCGCGCAGCAGGCGCAGGCCGCCGCCGACATCGGCGCGTTCGGCCTGGTGGTCCACGGCGGGCACGTCCGCGACGGCGAGGACGTGAACGCAGGGATCGTCAACTGGCGCAAACTCTTCGAACGCCAGGCCGACAAGGGCGGATTCCCGGTCCCCATCCTGATCGAGAACACGGCAGGCGGCGACTTCGCGATGGCACGGCACTTCGACGCCATCGACCGGCTGTGGCAGGAGGTCGGCGATTTCGGCGCCGGATTCTGCCTCGACACCTGTCACGCGTGGGCGGGCGGCGAGGAACTGGTCGGTGTCGTCGAACGCATCAAGGCCATCACCGGACGCATCGACCTGGTGCACCTCAACAACTCCCGCGACGAGTTCAACTCGGCCCGCGACCGGCACGCCAACCTCGCCGAGGGAACCATCGACGCCGAACTGCTCGCCGAGGTCGTGCGCACCGCCGATGCGCCCGTCGTCCTCGAGACGCCGTCCGAGGGGCTGGCCGAGGACCTCGCGTACCTGCGGGAAACCGCGGGCTAGTCGCCCAGCCGGCCGGTCAGCCTGCGGTACCGCTCCTCGCTGACCGGGTTCAGGCCCTCCACGGTGACATCGGTGCCGCGGCTCGCGTACTTGGTGGTGATGCCATCGAGCGCGGCCACGGTGGACGCGTCCCAGATGGTGGCGCCCGACAGATCGATCACGACGCGGCCGGGGTCGTCGGCGTAGTCGAACGAGAACACGAGGTCGTTGGACGAGGCGAAGAAGAGCTGACCGCTCACCCGGTACATCTTCACGTCGCCGTCGAGTTCGCCGCGCACGTCCACCATGTGGGCTACCCGGCGTGCGAACAGAACCATCGCCACCAGCACGCCGACACCCACACCGATCGCGAGGTTGTCGGTGGCCAGGGTGCCCGCCACGGTGCTGAGCATCACCATCGTCTCGCTCAGCGGCATCCGCCGAAGCGTGCGGACGCTGTGCCAGTCGAAGGTCGTGGCGGCCACCAGCACCATCACGGCGACGAGCGCCGCCATCGGAATGGTCCCCACCACGTCGCCGAGCCCGACCACGAGAATCAGCAGAAACGCACCGGACAGGAACGTCGACAACCGGGTTCGCGCACCACCGGTCTTGACGTTGATGATGGTCTGCCCGATCAGTGCGCACCCGCCCATGCCGCCGAAGAGACCGGTCACGATGTTCGCGACGCCCTGCCCCCACGACTCCCGCGTCTTGTCCGAGTGCGTATCGGTGACGGAGTCCACGAGCTTGGCGCTCATCAGCGATTCGAGCAGTCCGACGACGGCCATCGCCAGCGCGAACGGCGCGATGATCTTCAGGGTGTCGACGGTGAGGGGAACGTCCGGCAACCCGATCAGAGTCGGCAGTCCGTCTGGCAGTTCACCCTGGTCCCCGACGGTGGGCACCGCGACACCGGCGAGGACGGTGAACGCGGTGAGACCGACGATCACCAGCAGCGGGGCGGGCACCGCCGTGGTCAGCTTCGGGATCCACACGAGCAGCGCCAGACCGGCGGCGAGCAGCGCGTACACCGCCCACGGCACATTCGTCAGATACGGGAACTGGTGCACGAAGATCAGGATTCCCAGCGCGTTGCAGAACCCCACCATCACGCTGCGAGGCAGGAACCGCATGAGCCGCGCCACCCCGAGGACGGCGAAGAGGATCTGCATCGCACCGCCGAGGAAGACGGCCGCAATGAGGTACTGCAAACCGTGTGACGCCATGAGCGGGGCCAGCACCAGCGATACCGAACCGGTGGCCGCCGAGATCATCGCGGGACGCCCACCGGTGAATGCGATGGTCATCGCCATGATCGCGGCGGTGAACAAGCCCACCCGGGGATCGACCCCCACGATGATGGAGAACGACAACGCTTCCGGGATGAGGGCCATCGCCACGACGAGCGCGGACAACGACTCGATACGAAACACCGTCGGATGCAGCCACACCGGCCGTCGGAGAGCGAGAGAGGGCACGGGGAGACAAACCTACTTCCTGAGGAGACCGGAAGATCCTATCCGGGTAGCGTTCGACCAGTACGGTTAGCTGATCCGCCGACAGAGGAGGAACCCCGTGCGACGCACACTTCCGGCCGTCCTGATCACCGTCCTGACCGCGCTGTCGCTGGCGGGGTGTGGGAACTCCGACTCGGGGCCGGTCATCGACCAGGTTCGCGAGGCCGGGGTCCTGAAGGTCGGCACCGAGGGCACGTACACACCGTTCAGCTACCAGGGCCCCGACGGTCAGCTCACCGGGTACGACGTGGATGTCATCCGCGCGGTCGGTGACAAACTCGGCGTCTCCGTCGAGTTCACGCAGACACCGTGGGACTCGATCTTCGCGGGCCTCGAAGCGAAACGCTACGATCTCGTCGCCAACCAGGTGACCGTCAACGACGAACGCACCCAGAAGTACGACCTGTCGACGCCGTACACCTACTCCGAGGGTGTGATCGTCACCCGCGCCGACGACAACTCGATCACCTCGCTCGCCGACCTGAACGGCAAGACGACGGCGCAGTCCGCGACGAGCAACTGGGCGCAGGTCGCCAGGGACGCGGGCGCGAACGTCGAATCCGTCGAGGGCTTCGTGCAGGCCATCACCCTGCTCAAGGACGGCCGGGTCGACGCCACCGTCAACGACAATCTGGCCGTCGCCGAATATCAGAAGCAGACGAGCGACACCGGTGTGAAAGTGGCCGCTGAAACCGGTGACACGAGCGAGCAGGCGTTCGCGGCCCGCAAGGACAGCGGTCTGATGCCCGACATCGACAAGGCCTTGGACGAACTGCGCGCCGACGGAACGCTCGCCCAGATCTCGCAGAAGTACTTCGGCACCGACGTCTCGGCACCGACCAACTGAAAGCCTGCCTGTGGACGACGCAACAGTCCAGCTGATCCTGGACAACCTGTGGCCGATGCTGAAGGCCACGGTCACCATGACGATTCCGCTGACGATCATCAGCTTCACCATCGGGCTCGTCATCGCGTTGCTGATGGCGCTCGCCCGGATCTCGTCGATCAGACCGCTGTCGGTGATCGCCCGGTTCTACGTGTCCATCATCCGCGGCACGCCGCTCCTGGTGCAGCTGTTCATCGTGTTCTACGCGCTGCCCCAGTTCGGCGTGGTTCTCGACCCCTTCCCGGCGGCTGTGATCGCGTTCAGCCTCAACGTCGGCGGGTACGCCGCCGAGGTGATCCGGTCGGCGATCCTGTCGATCCCCAAGGGGCAGTGGGAAGCCGCGCAGACCATCGGGATGGGGTACACCACCACACTGCAGCGGATCGTCCTGCCGCAGGCCGCACGGGTCGCGGTGCCGCCGCTGTCCAACACACTCATCTCGCTGGTGAAAGACACCTCGCTGGCATCGACGATCCTGGTGACCGAACTGCTGCGCGTCGCCCAGCTCGCCGCCGCGCCGACATTCGACTTCTTCGCCCTCTACAGCGTCGCCGCGCTGTACTACTGGGTGATCTGCATCTTCCTGTCGGCCGTCCAGGGCCGGCTCGAAGCCCGACTCGACAGGTATGTGGCCAAATGACCGGCACCCCTCCCCTGCTTCAGGTATCCGGCGTCGAGAAGTCGTTCGGCGACCATCACGTCCTGCGCGACATCAGCTTCGACGTCGGGGCCGGAACGGTGACCGTCATCATCGGGCCGTCGGGCTCCGGCAAGACGACGGTGCTGCGCACCCTCAACGCCCTCGACGTGGCGGACCGCGGGACGATCTCCATCGGCGACGTGTCCGTGGACTTCGGCGCCAAGGTGGACCGGTCGACGCTGGCCGCGTTCCGCGGGCAGAGCGGCATGGTGTTCCAGGCCCACAACCTGTTTCCGCACAAGACGGTGATCCAGAACGTCACCGAGGGGCCGATTGTGGTGCAGAAACGCCCCAAGGACGAGGCGCGCGCGGACGCGATGCGGTTGCTCACCCAGGTCGGCCTGGCGGAGAAGGCGGACCAGTACCCGTACCAGCTGTCGGGCGGTCAGCAGCAGAGGGTCGGTATCGCCCGGGCGCTCGCCCTGAAACCGAAACTGATGTTGTTCGACGAGCCCACGTCCGCACTCGACCCCGAACTGGTCGGCGAGGTGTTGCGGGTGATCCGGGATCTCGCGACCGAGGGCTGGACGATGGTGATCGTCACCCACGAGATCCGGTTCGCGCAGCAGGTGGCCGACCAGGTGTTGTTCGTCGACAACGGTGTCGTACTCGAACGCGGCACACCGAGAGACGTACTCGCCAACCCGACCGGGCCGAGACTGCGCCAGTTCCTGCACCGCATCCTCGACCCGCTGTGAACGGTCAGCGCAGGGATTTCTCCATGAGCACGACGCTCGGCCACTCCACGTCGAAGTCCCTGCGACCCACCAGGAAGAAACCCTGCTCCTCGTAGTAGTCGCGTAGCCGGGCGTTGGTTTCGACGCACTCGAGCCGGACGACGGACGCGTCCTCGGAGCGGGCGTGCTCGTCGACCCACCGGAGCAACTGGGCGCCGAGTCCCGCGCTGGCGTGCCGGCGGTCGGTCATGACCCGGGCCACGTAGGCGGCCGGTATGTCGTCCTCGATCCACACGTCGGGGTCGGACCGCAGCACCCGCAGTGCCCCCACCACGATTCCCGCGAACAGCGCGACACGCCATTCCCCGAACTCGATCTGTTCACGAACGTCGGCGAGCGACACCTCACCCCGGGCGGGTGCGTCGAGTTCCCTTGCCAGGATCCAATCCTCAGCGTCCCAGTGCATCTGAACGATGTCTTCAGCCTGCTCGAGTACTGCCCGCTCCACGGTGACCGCCATGCACACACAGTAACCACCCCGCGACGAAAACAAACCACCGCTGTACCTGTGTCGATCTGCGAAGATGTGACTGGAGTTACAGTTACATTCTGGGACAGTTACCTCAGGCGGTGGTAGCGATGAAGCTGTTTCGTGCAGTGGTCCTGATGACACTCTCCACCTGCGCGGCCGCGTTCGTCTGCGCCCATCCCCCACGTGTCGCCGCCCAGCCCCTGGGCGCCGAATCCATTCTCCCGTCCCCCATTCTGGACGACGACTTCTTCGCGTGGCCGCCGAATGTCGCGGAGTTCGACGCCGGTGAGATCATCCGCTCGCGGGAAGTGACGCTCCGGGCGTTCCCGAACACACTGGTGCCGCACCGGGCTCACCAGATCATGGTGCGTTCCAACGATTCCAAGCACCGTCCCGTGCCGGTGACCGCGACAGTCCTTGTACCGACCGCGGCGTGGACGGCGACGGAACCGAGACCGGTGGTCGCCTACAACATGCCCATCGACTCCCTGGGCGCCCGGTGCACCCCGTCCTACAAGATGGTGCACGACTGGCAGACCCTGGACCTGGACATCCCACCGGTGCTGTCGCTGTTCCTCGCGAAGAACTACGCGGTGCTCGTGCCCGACCACGAGGGGCCGCGGATGGCGTACAGCGCCGGACGAATGGCCGGTCATGCCGTGCTCGACAGCATCCGCGGCATGAAGCGTCTGCCCGGCCTCGGGCTCTCCGACAGTCCGGTCGTCGCGACGGGTTACAGCGGTGGTGCGATCGCCACCGGCTGGGCGGCGCAACTGCAACCGTCGTACGCGCCGGACGTCGAACTCGCCGGCGCCGCCGCGGGCGGCATCCCCGCCGATTTCGGTTTGCTGCGCAGGACGATGAACAGCCAGCTCGGTTCGGGTCTGTACCTGTCCGCTGTCCTCGGGCTCGCCCGCGAATATCCGGAGATGCTGACATTGGCGAATCCGCTCGGTGTGCTGCTGGCGACGTCCCCGCTGAAGGACCAGTGCATCCTGGCCCTCGCACCGGCCGGGATCGCGTTGCTTCCCGCCGAACTGTTCGCGGCCGTACCCGACCCGTTCGGCGATCCCACGGCCCGAACGGTGGTCGCCGAGAACAGGATGGGCGCGCTCACCCCGGTCACGCCTGTGCTGCTGTATCACGGGTCGTCGCGAGTGTTCCTCGGCGACGAATGGATTCCGGAGGAGGGGGTGATCACGCTGCAGCAGGAGTGGTGCCGCGGTGGCGGCGACGTCACCTACGCCCCACAGTTCGGCGAGCACCTCACCGCGGCCGTGTTCGCGCTGCCCGAGGTGGTGCGCTGGATCGACGAACGACTGGCCGGCGTGCCGGCGCCCACGGGATGCCGCTGACGGTTATCCGTGCACGTGCGGCAACAGCAGATCGGCCTGACCGACCTCGACGACCCGCGCCTCGTCGAGCCACTTCGCGGTCTGCTCCCGAGCTCGCGTGATCAGCTCGTCGGCGTCGCCGAAATCGGCGGGACTCGTGTCCAGTGGGCACAGCGGGGGAACCACCCGGATGTCGGCGACGCTCTCGTACCGCTCGATGTCGAGGGCGAGCCGCTGATTGATCGCGAGGGTCACACCGAGCAACCCCATGCCCAGGGCACTTCCGGGGACCTTCGACAGGGTGCACGCATATCCGGTCGGGAGTACCCACACGGTCGTGGCCCCCAACTCGATGGCATGGGAAATGGGCGTGTTGTCGACGACCCCGCCGTCCATCAGCGCCCGGCCGTCGATCACCACGGGTGGGAGGATGCCGGGCAGCGCCGCGCTGGCGGTCACGGCGTCGACGGCCGGCCCCGTCGACAGCCGGACGTCCTTCCCGGTCAGCACGTCGGCGGCGATGACGTGCAGCGGGATGGGCGCGTCTTCCATCCGTTCGAACCGGAGATTCTGCTCCAGCAGCCTCCGGATGGCGCGGTTGGACACCAGATGGTTCCGGAGGCCGACGAAACCGGTGAATCCGGTAAGCAGTCCGGTGGGGAACACCGCACTGCGGGTGAGACCACGCCACAGGTCTGCGAGTTCACGCAGATCTGCATCGGAGGAGCCGCCGGCGAGCCAGGCACCGTTGAGCGCGCCGACGGACGTGCCGACGACGAGGTCCGGCCGAATTCCCCTGCCGATCAGGGTCTGCAACATGCCGACCTCGAGGGCACCGAGGCTCGCCCCACCCGACAGAACGAAAGCTGTTGTCATGCCGCCACCGTAACGGGTCAGCCCCGCCGGTACAGGCTCGCGATGTCGTCGGCGAAGCGCTCGGTCACCACGGGACGCTTGATCTTCAGGGTGGCGGTCAGCTCCCCGTCGGCCTCCGTGAGGTCGCGGCCGAGGACGACGAACCGTTTGATCGACTCCGTGTGGGAGACGGTGGTGTTCGCGTCGTCCACCGCGTCCTGCAGGTCCCCGCGCAGCTCCTCGTCGTCGCGCAGGTCCGCCGCCGTGGCGTCGGACGGCTTGCCGTGCGCGGACTTCCACTTGTCGAATTCCTGCGGATCGACGGTCAGCAGGGCACCGATGAACGGGCGGCCGTCGCCCACCACGACCGCCTGCGAGACGAGGGTGTGCGAGCGAAGCCGGTCTTCGAGAGGCCCCGGCGACACATTCTTGCCGCCGGCGGTGATCAGCAGATCCTTCTTGCGGCCGGTGATGGTGAGGTAGCCCTCGTCGTCCAGGTCGCCGAGATCGCCGGTGCGGAACCAGCCGTCGTTCAGCACGTCCCGGGTGGCGTGTTCGTTGCGCCAGTAACCGCCGAACACGACGCCGCCGCGCAGTTCGATCTCACCGTCTTCGGCGATGCGCACGCTGTTGCCGCCCAGTGGCTGACCGACCGTTCCCATCTTCTGGGCGCCGGGAACGTTCACGCAGTGCGCGGCAGTCGATTCGGTGAGACCGTAACCCTCGTAGACCGGAACACCCATGCCGCGGAAGAAGTGACCGAGCCTCGGCATGAGGGCGCCGCCGCCGGAGATCGCCCACCAGCAGTCGCCGCCCAGTGCTGCGCGGAGTTTCGCGTAGACGAGTTTGTCGGCGAGCGCACGCTCGAGCCGGAGCCGCAGCGACGGACCGCCCGTGTCCTGGGCCTCGCTGTACGCCACCGCCGTGGCTTCGGCGAAGTCGAAGATCCGCTTCTGCAGGCCGCCCGCCGACGCCGCCTTGCGCGCCGCACCGTCCCGCACCTTCTCGAACACGCGGGGTACACCGAGAATGGTGTTGGGCCGGAAACGTTCGAATTCGCCCGTGACCGTGCCGAAGTCGGACCAGTGTGCCTGCGTCGCGCCGGCCTCGAACATCGCCAGCGACACTGCGCGCGCCAGCACGTGCGCCAGCGGAAGGAACGTGAGGACGCGGTTGCCGGGCCGTGCGACGTCACCGATCGGTGCCGCGAGCAACGCCCGCACCTCCGACAGGAAGTTCCGGTGGGTGAGGATGCAGCCCTTGGGACGGCCCGTGGTCCCGGACGTGTACACGAGCGAGGCGAGATCGTTGGCGGTCAGCGCCACTACGCGTTTGAACACCTCGGAATCGTCGATGGACAATCCGTCCTTGATGAGCGTGCCCACCGCGTCCTCGTCGATGGTGAGGATGCGCTTCAGCGTGTAGGGGATGCCGTCGCCCTCGAAACTCGACGCGTGGGCCGGAGTCTCCACGAGCGCGGCGACCGCCCCCGAATCCTCGATGATCCACCGGATCTGATCGTGCGAGGACGAGTCGTAGATCGGGACGGACGCGGCGCCCGCCGCCCAGATCGCGTAGTCGAGCAGCGACCATTCGAATCTCGTCGACGACAGCAGTGCCACGCGGTCGCCGGGCTGGACACCGTTGGCGATCAACCCCTTCGCGGCCCCGATGACGAGCGCACCGAAGTCCTTGGCCGTCACGTCGACCCACCCGCCGGACTCCGGACGCGTGTACATCACCCGATCCGGATGGCTCTCGGCGTGCGCGAACACCCTCAGCACGGCGTTCTCGTGGTCGGAGACGGTGAACGTCGGGGCGCTGGTGTACTCACGCACGGGTGTCGTCTCCGATGCTGTCGTGGTCTGTGTCGCCGCCCTGGCGGAATTTCCGGAGGTGCCGTGCGAACGCGGCGATTTCGCTGTCCGACCACGTGGCCACCCGGTCGCGGACTTCCTCCACGCGGCGTGCGTCGGCGCCGGCCAGCACCGCGACGCCGCCGTCGGTGAGGCTCAACGGATGACCGCTGCGGAGTGGTCCCGGCTCGGCGTGCACCCACCCCTCGTCGATGCAGCCCCGGAGTTGACGCGACACCGTGGAGCGGTGCACGCCGAATGCGTCCGAGATCTGGGTGGCCCGGCATCCCGGATTGCGGGCGACGAAGGAGAGCAGCGAATGTTGAGCGAACGTCGGGGATCCGACGGGAGGACGGTCATCGGCAACCAGTTGACGGACGAGGCGGACGAGTTCGTCATGGACGGCCACCACGCCCGACGCGGACGTTTCCTCCGGCTCGACCTCGTTGTGTTGCACACCGCAACTGTATCCGACCACCCTGGCCTCGACCACCCGCACCCCGATTCCCGTTGCCCTTCGCTCGACTCACGTTCTGCCCATACTGCTATCGATCGTTCGGAAATTCATTCGGCCCGAATCGTCACACGGTCACAATTGGAGAACGCTTTCCGTCCACCGCTACCGGCCGGACAACGGGCGCCGTCAGAAATCCGTTGCGGCCGCGGGCCCGTCGATACACTCTGTCCGCATGCTGATCAGACGCGAGAATCCGGGCGACATCGACGCGGTGGCGGAGGTGCACCGGCAGGCCTTCGACGGCGACGCACCCCTCGAGGTCGGCCTCGTGACCCGATTGCGGTCGAGCGACGCGTGGATTCCGCAACTGTCCCTCGTCGCCGAACTGGCGGGGTCCGTCGCCGGCCACGTGTGCCTGACCCGCGCGACCGTCGACTCCACGGACGTACTCGCGCTCGGCCCGATCGGCGTGCTCCCCGACGTCCAGCGCGACGGCGTGGGTTCGGCACTGATGCACGCCGCGCTCGGCGGCGCCGACGCCAGGGACGAACCCCTGGTGGCACTGCTCGGTCACCTCGACTACTACCCGCGGTTCGGCTTCGTCTCCGGAACGTCGGTCGGGATCGAGCCGGACCAGCCCTCGTGGTCGTCCCACTTCCAGGTCCGCCGGCTCGCACGCTGGAATCCGAGCATCACCGGCACGTTCAGGTACGCCGCACCCTTCTACGACCTGTGACGTCGTATCCGCTGGTAGTTTGAGGTGGCACGTGTCACGGGGGTGAGCGGAACCGAGGTAGGAAACGATGGAGCACGCGGCCGAGGGCGCCGGAACAGCCGGGCCGGTGGATGCGTCCGTCACGACGACCATCGTCCGCCGGGTCCTTCCCGGCTGCGACGAGGAGTTCGCCGACTGGATCCAGACCGGACTCGGGCTCGCCCGGCTGTTTCCGGGATTCCTCGGCGGAGGATGGCTGAAGGAGAGCAGCACCTCCGATGTCTGCGTGATCGTGCTGAAGTTCGAAACCCAAGCCGCGCTGGACAACTGGTTGACATCTTCGCTGCGGAACGGGTGGCTGAGGACCGGCGGGAACATCGCGGTCGAGGAGCCGGACGAGCCGGCGTCGGACGTGGAGAGCCTGTTCGAACGCCCTCGACGCCGGACCGCCGCCGGCCACGGTCAGGCGGGCTCCCCGGGGATCTGCGCACCCGACGGCATCCCCTCCCCCAAATAGGTCTGATAGAACGGCCGCCAGTCCGCGGACGCATCTCCACGGTGACCGGGCGCGTCGGAGCCGTCGAGGTGCCGGTCGAGGTCGGCGAGGCAGACGCTCCACCCGGCGGCGTTCCTGGCTGCGGTGTTGCGGACCTCGAGAACGTTGACGAGCGTCAGGGCGCACCCGTCCGCGGTCGGCTCGACCTCGAAGTGGATCTCGTCCCCGCCCCACGTGAAGGCGAGCGTGTACGGGGCGCCGTAGACGAGGACCGTCCCCGTCTCGGGGTCGCTGTGCGGCTCCGGGAAGAACTCGATGTCGCCGCCGGCGTAGGTGTCGAGGCGGACCCGTGACGGAAACCAGTGCGCGAGCTCGTCGGGCTCCGACACCGCCTCCCACAGCCTCGGGACGGGGAACGGGTACGTGCACCGGAACCGCACGGCGGGACGACCCTTGAACTCGAAATACCTTCCGTGGATCACCGGCCCACTCCCTCGCTGTCGTACCTGACGACAGCTTGACACGGGAGACCGACGTCCACACCGAAGTTGGCCGACAATTCCGCGCACCCTCCTCCCTTCCTGTCGGACAACTCCCCTACGGTGGCGGAGTGACGTCGCCTTGGTCGGAGGGACAGGTCGCATCGGTCGCCCCCGATGCCGGCTCGCTCGCTGCCGCCGGAAAGCTGTCGACCGCGTGGTCGGAGACGGGCAGCAACGGCGGCGCGCTCTGGGGACTGTGCCAGGGCAGCGGCAAGAGCCCCTACCGATCGGTCGTCGACCTCTCCGGCCCGGCCTACAACTGCTCGTGCCCGAGCCGGAAATTTCCCTGCAAACACACGCTCGGCCTGCTGCTGATCTGGTCGCAGGGCCGGGTCCCGGAGCAGTCCGAACCGCCGCCGTTCGCGGCGGAGTGGCTGAGCCGCCGGGCGGGGCGGGCAACCGCGCCGGCGGCTGCGGCCACCACGACGGCCGGTGCGAAGGCCACCGAACGCCGGGCCGAGCGGGTGACGGCGGGCCTCGACGAACTCGACCGGTGGCTCACCGACCAGATCCGTAGCGGGCTCGGCGCAGCCGACATCTCGGCATCCGCGTTCGACGCCATCGCGGCCCGCATGGTCGACGCGCAGGCGCCCGGCATCGCGTCCGCCCTGCGCCGCCTGCCGATCGTCGTGGCCACCCGCGCCGACTGGCCGGACCGGTTGCTCCGCGAGTACGCCAGGCTGCACCTCCTCGTCGTCGCCCATCGCCGGCTGAACGAGCTACCGGAACCACTGCAGGCGTCGGTGCGCTCGCACGTGGGGTACCCGGTGGCCACCGACCGCGTGCGCAGCGAGCCGGGAGTCCGCGACCGGTGGATGGTCCTGGGTATGCAGACCACCGAGGAGAAGCGCCTCTTCACCCGCAAGGTGTGGTTGATCGGCCGCGACCACGGTCGCCGCGCGATCCTCCTGGACTTCGCGCACGGCTCCGCGAACTTCTCGACAGTGGTCCCGCCGCTCGGGTCGCTCGTCGACGCCACCCTGCACTTCTACCCCGGCGCCGCGCCGCTGCGCGCCCAGTTCGGCGACGCTCACGAGGCCCCCGAACCGTTCACCACCGTCGCACCGAGCGACGTCGACACCGCTCTCGACCACTTCGCCGCCGCGGTCGGCGCCGACCCGTGGGTCCGCTCGTGGCCGGCGCTGCTCACCGGCGTCACCCCGGCAATCGACGACGGGCACTGGTTCCTCGTCGACGCGCAGGGGCGCGCGCTGCCGCTGTCCGGCGAAGACCCTGTCCTGTGGCGGCTCCTCGGAATGTCCGGCGGCCGTCCCGTCACCCTGTTCGGGGAGTGGACAAGCGAATCGCTGGTTCCCGTGTCGGTGTTCGATCGCGGCGACGTGTACCCGCTCGGGGCCGGCACGCCCTCGGCCGCGGCGGCGGGGAGCCGGCGATGAGCGAACTCCTGTCCGCCGCCTTGCTCGGCACGGCACGGACTGCCCCCTCGTTCGAGGATCTGGCCACCGGCGAACTGGCACAAGCGGTCAGCGGCGACCCGGCGGAGACCCTGCTGGGCGCCGCCGCGCTCGAGAACGCATACCGCGACGGCGGAGTCGCCGCCTCCGCGCGCGTGCTGCCCGCCCCCGCCGAGGACGACCCGCGGCTGCAGTTGCCGCCGGCGTCCGCGTCGCACCTGATGCAGTTGCTCGCCGCCAAGTCGTGGACGCTCACCGAGTGGTTCGCGGTCGTGGCCGAGCGGAACTACCGCGCGCCGGATCATCTCGTCGCCGACCTGATGGCCGTGGCCCGCACCAACGACGCCCACCGCGAGAGCATCCTCCGGCTGGTGGGGCCCCGCGGCCAGTGGCTCGCCGCGCAGAACCCGGACTGGTCGACGCTGGTCCGCCGATCCGATCGCACCGACGTGTGGACGCACGGCGCACACCAGGAACGACTGCAATGGCTCACGACGATGCGGGCGGTGAACCCGGCGATCGCGATGGCCGAACTGAGCCGCACCTGGGATTCCGAACGGGGCGAGCACCGGGCGGCGTTCATCGCCGTTCTGGGAACGGGGCTCGGCGACGCCGACTCCGCATTGCTCGAGCACGCACTCGACGACCGGCGGAAAGAAGTGCGCCAGCAGGCGGTCCAGTTGCTGCGCCAGCTGCCGAACTCCGCGTACGCCGGGCGCATGGCCGCTCGCGCCCGGGCATGGGTACGGGTGGAGAAGAAGCCGCTGCGCACCCGTCTGGTGGTGAACATGCCCGGCTCCCTGGACGATTCGGCCCGTCGCGACGGCATCGAGGACGTCCACTTCAAGAACAAGGGAATCCGCAGCTGGTGGTTGCGGATGGTGGTCACCGCCGCCCCCTTGTCGGTGTGGGAAGGCATGATCGGCTCCGCCTCCACCGCGTGGGAGATCCGGATCGAAGACCAGTGGCGGGAGGTGATGACGGAGGCGTGGACCACCGCGACCGTGCTGCAGCGCAATCCGCGCTGGGCGTCTGCTCTGCTGCACCGGGAGGGGCGGACAACCGAACGTCGCGTCGTACCGATCGTCCCCGCCCGCGAACGCCTGGCATACATCCTGTCGGGTCGCGCCGACTCCTACCTGCTGGGCGTCGACGGCGCCGCCCTGTTGGACGGTCTGCCCCACCCCTGGCCGCTCGACCTGGCCGAGCGGGTGATCGCCCGCCTCGAGGACGTCGCCGGGCGGCACGCCGAGACCGGCAAGGATCTTGGGCAGTTCTCCCGGCACAGCCACTACTCGACCCTCCGCAGCGCCGAGACGCATTTCCCGTTCGCTGCGGCGCCGCTCCTCCGCGCGGCCGCCGAACGCACCCGTGATCCCGGCTGGCACCAGGCATTCGCCACCGTCGCCACCAACATCGACCATCGCAGAACAGTCCTGAAGGAGCTCGAGTGACCGAGATCGCGGCCGCCCAGGCCGACCTGCTACGACCCCACGCGGAGCAGGCCTACGCCGACGAACTCGCCGCCCTCGCCGCGCACGACACCCGGCCCCGGCCACCGTCGTGGAAATTGTCTCCGTGGGCGGTCGTCACGTACCTGCTCGGCGGCGAACTCGACGACGGCACCGTCATCACCCCCAAGTACGTCGGTCCCCGTCGGCTCATCGAGGTGGCCGTCGCGACGCTCGCGACCGACCGCGCGCTGCTTCTGCTCGGCGTCCCCGGAACCGCCAAGACGTGGGTTTCCGAACACCTGTCGGCGGCGGTCTCCGGCGAGTCGACGCTGCTCGTCCAGGGAACGTCGGGGACGCCGGAGGAGGCCATCCGGTACGGCTGGAACTACGCGCGGTTGCTCGCCGAGGGCCCGACAGCGGGTGCACTCGTTCCGTCCCCCGTCATGACGGCCATGCAGGGCGGGCGGATCGCACGGGTCGAGGAACTCACCCGCATTCCCGCCGATGTGCAGGACGCGCTCATCACCGTGCTGTCGGAGAAGACGCTGCCCATCCCCGAACTGGGCACCGAGGTGCAGGCCGCCAAGGGTTTCAATCTGATCGCCACCGCGAACGACCGCGACCGCGGGGTCAACGAACTGTCGTCCGCGCTGCGCAGGCGGTTCAACACGGTGGTCCTGCCGCTGCCCGCCGACGAGGAGGATGAGGTCGCCATCGTCGCGCGGCGCGTCGAGCAGCTCGGGTCCTCGCTGGAACTACCGAAGATCCCGGCGACCGTCGACGAGATCCGGCGCGTGGTCACCGTGTTCCGCGAACTCCGGTCGGGCGTCACCGGCGACGGCCGCACCAAGCTGAAGTCGCCGTCCGGAACGCTGTCCACGGCGGAGGCGATCTCCGTCGTCACCAACGGACTCGCCCTCGCCGCGCACTTCGGCGACGGGGTGCTCCGCCCGTCCGACGTCGCCGCCGGCATCCTCGGGTCCGTGCTGAAGGACCCGGTCGCCGACAAGGTGGTGTGGACGGAGTACCTCGAGGCCGTGGTCCGCGAACGGGAGGACTGGGCCGACTTCTACCGGGCGTGCCGCGAGGTCACCGGGTGAACTCCGACGTCCGTGTCTTCGGCATCCGCCACCACGGGCCCGGTTCGGCACGATCGGTGCGGCGCGCGCTCGACGAATTCGTCCCCGACGCCGTCCTGATCGAAGGGCCCGCGGACGCCGATCCGCTGGTCGCGTTGACCGCCTCCGACACCATGGAACCTCCGGTGGCCCTGCTCGCGTATGCCACCGGGGAGCCCCGGACGGCGGCGTTCTGGCCGTTCGCCGTGTTCTCCCCGGAGTGGCAGGCGCTGTCGTGGGCGGCTGGGCGCGGCGTCGAAGTCCGCTTCTGCGACCTGCCCGCCGCCAACACCCTCGCCGCCGACGACTCCGAGCCCCGTGCCGAGGATCCGCTGACCCAGTTGGCCGCCGCGGCGGGCTACGACGACACCGAACGCTGGTGGGACGCCGTCATCGAATCGGGTTCGGGTCCCGACTCGTTCGACGCGATCACCGAGGCCATGACCGCCCTGCGGGACACCGTCGAACTCGACGAACCCACCAGCAGGCGCGAGGCGTACATGCGGCAGACGCTGCGGAAGGTGATCAAGGGCGGCGCGCAGCGGATCGCGGTGGTGTGCGGTGCCTGGCACGCCCCCGCACTAGCCGGACCTCTCGGACCGGCCACCGCGGACGCGCGAATCCTCAAGGGACTCCCCAAGATCAAGACCTCGCTCACGTGGGTGCCGTGGACGCACTCGCGGCTGTCCGCCGCGTCCGGGTACGGCGCCGGGATCACCTCCCCCGGCTGGTATCACCACCTGTTCACCGCACCGGACCGGACGATCACCCGATGGCTCACGAAGGTCGCGCGGGTACTGCGGGACGAGGACCTTCCGGTGTCGAGCGCGCACGTCATCGAATCCGTCCGTCTCGCGGACACGTTGGCAGCAATGCGTGCGCGGCCGCTCGCCGGTCTCTCCGAGGTCACCGAGGCCACCCGCGCCGTGATGTGCGACGGCGACGATGTCCTGCTCGACCTCATCACGCGTCGTCTCGTCGTCGGCGAGGCACTCGGCGCCGTCCCGGAGAACACCCCGACAGTTCCCCTCGACGCCGACCTGCGGGCGCGGGCGAAAACCCTGCGGCTCAAGCAGCAGGCCACCGAGAAGACCATCGACCTCGACCTGCGCAGAGACAACGACGTCGCGCGGTCCCGGCTCCTGCACCGCCTGCAGATCCTCGGTGTCGACTGGGGCACGCCGGCCGACAGCGACGTCCGCGGCACCGGCACGTTCCGTGAAACGTGGTCCCTCACCTGGAAACCCGAACTGGCGGTGTCGATCATCGAGGCGTCGCTGTGGGGAACCACCGTCGAGGCCGCGGCTACAGCGACGGTGCGCGAGGGGGCGTCGTCCGCTGATGTCTCCCTCGCCCAGCTCACCGGGCTGCTCGAACAGGCCCTGCTGTCGGATCTCGGCGATGCGCTGGCCGAGCTGCTGCGCGCACTGGAGACGGCTGCCACGCTCGACCACGACGTGATGCACCTGATGGATGCCCTGCCCGCGCTCACCCGCACGCTGCGATACGGAGACGTCCGCGGCACCGACGTCTCGTCCCTCACCCGCGTCACCGACAGCCTGCTCGTCCGCATCTGCGCCGGACTGCCCACCGCGATATCGGGTCTCGACGACGACAGCGCACTCGACCTGCGCCGCGCCGTCGACGACGTCCACGCGGCGGTGATGCTGCGCGACGACGATCGTGCGTCGGCGCGGTGGCTCGGCACACTCGCCGGCCTCGTCGACCGCAGCGACGTGAACGGCCTCGTGATCGGACGCATGGTCCGATTGCTCCGCGACGCAGGCACCGTCAGCGAAACCGAGTCCGCCACCCGACTGTCGCGGGCACTGTCCGTCGGCGCGGATCCCTCCGCCAAGGCGGGGTGGGTCGACGGCTTCCTCGGCGGCGCAGGGCTGCTGCTGGTCCACGACCGGCAATTGCTGCATCTGCTCGACGGATGGGTGTCGGGACTGCGCGAGCAGGACTTCGTCGACGTTCTGCCACTGCTGCGGCGCACGTTCGGCGGGTTCGAAACCGGGGAACGCCGGGCCATCGGGCAGTCCGTGGAGGGCGGGTCCACGGAAGATGCCCGCGCCGAGGTCGACGCTAGGCGGGGCACGATCGCGATCCGGACCGTCGCGGACATTCTGGGGGTGACGTCGTGACCGAGGACGCGGAGCGGTTACGTCGGTGGCGGCTGCTGGGGCAACGCCGCCGAGGAATCCACCGGAGGTCTCGCGTCCAAGGCGGACGCGGCGATGGACGGCGCTCTGGCCGCCCTCTACGACACCAGCAGCGAAGGGTCGAAGAGCCGCCGTCGCGGCGCGGGTCTCGGCGGATCGGCGCCGAAGGTCGCGCGCTGGCTCGGCGACATCCGCACCTACTTCCCGAGCAGCGTCGTGCAGGTGATGCAGAAGGACGCCATCGACCGGCTCGGCCTCACCCAGCTGCTCCTCGAACCCGAACTGCTCGACGCCGTCGAACCGGACGTCCACCTCGTCGGCACGCTGCTGAGCCTGAACCGGGTGATGCCCGAGACCAGCAAGGCCACCGCCCGGATGGTCGTCGAGAAGGTGGTCCGGGAGGTGGAGGAACGGATCGCGCAGAAGACCAGGACAGCCGTCACCGGTGCCCTGAACCGGTCTGCCCGCATCACCAACCCCAAGTACCGCGACATCGACTGGAATCGCACCATCCGCGCCAACCTCGCGCACTACCTCCCCGAGTACAAGACGGTGGTGCCGGAACGACTGCTCGGATACGGCCGCCGATCGCAGGCCGTGCACCGCGACGTCGTCCTCGCCATCGACCAATCCGGGTCGATGGCGTCGAGCGTCGTGTACGCGTCCGTGTTCGGCGCGGTCCTCGCCTCGATGCGCGCGCTGAAGACGTCGCTGATCGTGTTCGACACGGCGGTCGTCGACCTCACCGACAAGCTGTCCGATCCCGTCGACGTGCTGTTCGGCACGCAACTCGGCGGCGGCACCGACATCAACCGGGCCATCGCCTACAGCCAGTCGCTGATCGACAGACCGACCGAATCGCTGTTCGTGCTGATCTCGGACCTGTACGAGGGCGGGATCCGCGCGGAGATGCTGCGGCGGATGTCGGCGATGAAAAACGTAGGCGTCCAGGTGGTTGTTCTGCTGGCGCTGTCCGACGACGGCGCCCCGTCGTTCGATCACGACAACGCGGCGGCCCTCGGTGCGCTCGGCATCCCCGCATTCGCCTGCACCCCGGACAGGTTCCCGGAACTGCTGGCGCTCGCACTCGAACGCGGCGACATCGGCAGGTGGGCGGACAGTCTTCAGACGGAGTGACCGGGGGTCAGCCGGCGGCCATCCGGCGGTCGCTGTGCAGTTCGGGGTGCGCGTCGGCGCGGATCCTGAGCAGGACCAGTCCGGAGACCGAGGCGACGATCAGCGACGCGACCGTCCAGGGAACGTGCAGTTCGGAGATCCCGACTCCCGCACCGACGAGTCCCACGAAAAGCAGGCTCCACATGATCGCTTTGACTGGACCGGACCCCATGGCAATGCTCCTTCACCGAGATTACGTACATCCCCCGTGAGTTCTGGTGTGCGCGCAGAACGTTAGCTGCGTCACACTGGGGTCCCCGTGCGACACGTCGAAAACGCTCTTTCCGATACCAATCCGAGACCTGGACCCGTGAGTACTTATTAACCGCCCGCGGTTAATAAGTACTCACGGGCGCGGCTAGATGATGCTGACGGTCCCCTGGGTGGTCGCCGACGCGAGCACCCGCAGGTGGTCGTCGGACCCGCCGAGGGTGTGCTCGATGGCCGTCAACCGGCTCACGTAATGCCCGACCGGATACTCGGCCGTCATGCCGATGCCGCCGTGCATCTGGATCGCTTCCTGCCCGATCGTGCGGGCGGAGCGGCCGATCTGCAGCTTGGCGCGGGAGGCGACCACCGGATCGACGGTTCCGTCGGCCAGCGACATCGTCGCGTAGAGACTCATGCTACGAGCCAGTTCCAGCAGCACGTACATGTCGGCCGCACGATGCGTGAGCGTCTGGAACTTCGCGATCGGGACACCGAACTGCTTGCGGGTCTTCAGGTACTCGGTGGTCAGTCGCAGCGCTTCCTCCATCGCGCCGACGGCCTCCGCACACAGTGCCGCCTGCGCCCGGATCTGCGCGCTCTCGATCGCCGACGACGCGTCGCCGCCCGTACCGAGAGGCTCAGCCGGGGTGTCCGACAGTTCCACCTGCGCGGCCCGCAGTCCGTCGTGGGTCGCGTAGGCGGTGCGGGTCAGGCCGCTGGCATCGGCGTCGACGAGGAACAGTCCGACCCCACCGTCCGGGAGTGCCGCCGTGACGACCAGAGTGTTCGCGCTGCCGCCGTGCGGAACGGGGTTCTTGGTGCCCGTGAGGGTCCACGCGTCGCCGTCCTTCTTCGCGATCGTGGACACCTGGGTGGACGGCCAGCGCACACCCGGTTCCCGATCGGCGAAGGCCAGCAGGAGGTTGCCCTCCGACACGTCCGGCAGAATCCGGCGACGCTGCTCCGTGCTGCCGGCCGCAGCGATCAGGCCGCCGGGCACGAGCACGGCGTCGAGGACGGGTTCGGGCGCGAGGCGGCGGCCGATCTCGGTCATCACCGACGCGACCTCGACAGGTCCGGCGCCCATACCGCCGTCTTCCTCGTCGAAGCTCAGACCCAGCAGTCCGACCTCGGCGAGTTGCTTCCACACCTGAGGGCTCCACCCCTGCTCGGTGTCGGTGACGGCGTTGCGCTTCTCCGCGTCGTAGCTGCGCCCGAGCAGTTCGCGGGTGGTGTCGCGCAGCAGTTTCTGTTCGTCGGTCAGTTCGAAGTCCATGTCACGCCCTCACAATCCGAGGATCGAGGAGGCGATGATGCTGCGCTGCACTTCGCTCGATCCGCTGTAGATGGAAACCTTGCGGTAGTTCAGGTAGGTCGGAGCCGTCCGCTGCGCCCAGAGAGGCGAAGAGATGCCGTCACCTGCGGCGAAGGGCAGGGAGTCGGGTCCCGCGACGTCGGTGAGCAGTTCGAGTGTGGCCTGCTGCAGTTCGGACCCACGCAGCTTCAGCAGCGACGACGCCGGGTTCGGCTTGCCGTCGGCGGAACTGGCGACCACCCGCAGCTGGGTGAGTTCGAGCGCGATGATCTCGTTCTCGAGTTCGGCGATGCGGGCGGCGAACAGCGGGTCGTCGAGTAGTGTCCCCTCGCCGACCGAGATCTCGGCGGCGCGTTCCTTCGCCTGCGCGAGACGGACTTTGGAAAATCCCAGCCGGGTCACCCCGGTGCGCTCGTTGCCGAGGAGGAACTTGGCGTAGCTCCAGCCCTGGTTCTCCTCGCCCACGAGGTTCTCGGCCGGCACGCGCACGTCCTCGAAGAAAATCTCGTTGACCTCGTAGCCGCCGTCGATCAGCTTGATCGGGCGCACCGTGACGCCGGGCGTCTTCATGTCGACGAGGATGAACGAGATGCCGGCCTGCTTCTTGGGGGCGTCCGGGTTGGTGCGGGCGAGGACGAAGATCCAGTCGGCGTGCTGCGCGAGGGTGGTCCACGTCTTCTGGCCGTTGATCACGTAGTCGTCGCCGTCGCGGACGGCACGGGTCTTCAGCGACGCGAGGTCGGAGCCGGCCTCGGGTTCGGAGAATCCTTGGCACCACCAGATGTCGAGGTTGGCGGTCGGGGGAAGGAATTTCTCCTTCTGCTCCTGCGATCCGAACGCCGCGATGACGGGGCCGACCATGCTGGTGTTGAACGCGAGCGGTTCGGGCACCGAGGCGAGCTGCAGTTCGTCGAGCCAGATGTGCTTCTGCACCGGAGTCCAGTCGCGGCCGCCCCACTCGACCGGCCAGTGCGGCGTCGCGAGCCCGTTGGCGTTCAGAATCCGCTGGGACTCGATGAACCCTTCCTTCCCCACTTCTTCACCACGCGCATACCGCTCGCGGATCTCCGCCGGAATCTGCGTGGTGAAGAACGTTCGCATCTCGTCGCGGAACGCCAGCTCCTCGTCGGTCAAGGCCAGATTCATCGGAATTCCTTCGCACTCGAGGTCGGATTCATGTTCTGGTCCCGACGTTACTCCCTCGTGCGGCTCACGGGTCAGGCGGTGCGAAGGACGAGCAGGTACGCACCACCGGCGGCGTCGATCTGCGTCTCGACGTTCAGTTCCGGTGCGAGGCGGGACAACCTGTCGAGCAACCACTCCGCCGCGTCCTCGGCGTCCGATTTGCCCGGGCACCGCGCCACCGCGACCCGTCCGCCCTTGCGGCCGAGTTGTTCGACGACACCGATGATCGGGGCGGGATCGACGACGAACAACCGGTCGGGCCACGGCACGACCGGTTTGACGGCACCCTTCTTGGTGTTGCACGCCCGGTGCGCGAGGCGTTCGACGCCGCCCTTCGCCTTGGCCTTCTTCGCGGTGACGACGCTGTCGATGCTGGGGCCACGCGGATCGTTGACCGACATGTCGGGGTCCACCGGTTCGTCACACAGCCAGCAACGCCACGACTCGCGGTCGCCGACCTCTCGAAGAGTACTCATGGGCGCCAACGCTACCCGGACGACTGAACCGGATCGAAGCCGGAAATCAGCCAGTTGTCGCCGGACTTGGTGAGCTCGACGGTGATGCTCGTCGCCGTCACCGCCGCTTCCGGTTTCGCGGCGCTGGTGGTGGTCTGGTTGACGAACAGCAGCACCGTCGCCGTGTCGGCCGCGACCTCGACGGGACCGGAGGCGGCCACCGTCGCCTGGGTCGCGACCTGGCTCTCCTTGGCCGCCGGGACGACGACGTCCGTCGTGAACTGTGTGTAGTAGTCGAGGAACTCCCCCGTCAGGCGTTCCTTCGCGGTGCCGACGTCGTTCTCCACCGTGTCCGGCTTGTAGGTCAGCAGGGCGATCGCGCCCTGCGACGCGGTGTCGGTGACGGTGGCCCGGACGGCGTCGTCGACGCGCCGGTCGGGTCGGTAGAGCGTGAAGTAAAGAACCCCCGCCAGCACGGCCGCGACGACGGTGAGCGCGCCCAGGATCAGGAGGAGTCTGCGCGACTTCGGCGATGCGTCGGTACTCACTGCACGAACCCTGCCTTCACGATCTTGTACGTGCCGTCCTCGAGTTGCATCGTCACCCGCATCCGCTGACCGCGCGGCTCCTCGGCCGCGCCGCCCGCATTGGACACCTTCTGCGCGACCGCGACGAGCACGTCCGCGGCGTCGCCGTTCTGCGTCTCGATCGCAGCCTGGCGCACCTCCCCCTGGGACTTGACCTTGGCCTCCTGCATGACCGCGATGAGGTCCTTGGATCGGGCTTCGAATTCGTCGCGGAATTCTCCGGTCGAGCCGTCGAGCACCTTCTGCACGTCTTCGTCGGCCCGCTCGTAGTCCATCGTCGTCAGATTCACGACGCCCTGCCGCGCTGCTTCGAGGATCTCGGATCTCTGCTGAGCCTCCTGCTCCGCCTGCCGGTGTGTGTAGCCGAAGTAGCCGCTGACCGCGACGAATGCGAGTGCGAGGACGGCGAGAACCGCCACACCCGCGGTGACGGCGGAAGTCCTGGCCTGGGGAGCGGCGTCCTCACCGGTGGGCTCTTCCGCCATGGGGTTCCTTCCGTCGTGCCGTGCCTTTGTTACCTGCATCACGTCAGATGCTACCGGGTAGTCATATCAAATATTTTTGGGTGCCTCCCGTCACGGGATCCGCGGACGGAAAGGCGCGTGGGAGACCCCGCGTACGGTCGGTGATCATTACTGTTGAGGAGAAGCCAGGCGACTCGAAGGGGATCCACGATGACCAGCGATTCAGGCGCACGCAGCCGCGTGCAGTTCGGTGCCGGGGCGACGCCGGAACTCGTCAGTTCCGAGGGACGGACCATCATCGCGGACGCCGTGGTCGCCAAGATCGCCGGGATCGCCACCCGTGAGATCAACGGCGTCTACGACGTGGGCGGCGGCACCGCACGCGCTGTCGGCGCCCTCCGCGATCGGATCCCCGGCGCCCGCGTCAACCACGCCCAGGGCGTCGCCGTCGAAGTCGGCGAGAAACAGGCCGCCATCGACATCGGCATCGTCGCGGAATACGGCGTCGCACTGCACGAACTCGCGGTCGGCATCCGCCGCAACGTCATCGCGGCCGTCGAGCGCATGACCGGGCTCGAAGTGACCGAAGTGAACATCACCGTCTTCGACGTCATGCTGTTCGACGAATCCGAGGCCGCATCCGAGCTCGACGGCAAACCGAGGGTGCAGTGACCGGACCACTTCCACCGGACACCCACGCCGAGGACATCTCCGAACGCATCGTCGCCGCCGTCCTCGCAACCCCCGGAGTGGCAGCGATGCACGGCGGCGCGTTCGGTGAAGTCGCGACCTACCTGCCCGGACGCCGGGTGACCGGGGTGACCGTCGGCCCCACGTCCTGTGCGGTCCACCTCGCGGCTCGCTACCCCGCCAACGTCGTCGACACCGCCGAAAGAGTGCGGGCCGCAGTGGAATCGCTGGTGGACGTCCCCGTCGACGTGACCATCGAAGATCTCCTGACAGAGACAGGACAATCTCAATGAACAGCACAATCACAGGCCTGATCGTCGGGTTACTTCTCGCCATCGCCGGCATCCTCGGTGGTTTCAGCGGATTCGTCTTCGCCGTCCTCCTCGGAGCGCTGGGCATGGCCGTCGGCGCGCACCGCGACGGCCACCTCGACCTCGGCGCCATCCTCCGAAGCCGCGGCCGTGGCTGAACCCTTCACCGCACCCCCCGCCGGTCCCCACGACGACGCGGCGCTCGACGACACCGCCCTGCGCGGCGAATTGGTCATCAAGGAGCGCGCCGTCGTGAAGATCGCCGTCGCCGCAGCGCTCCAGGTACCCGGCGTCGTCAAGCAGTCCGGTGGGCTCTCCCGCCTGACGGGGCGGGAACTCCCCCGCGCCGACGTCTCGACGGGAGCGGGCGCCGTCGCGATCAACCTGTACATCGCCGTGCAGTGGCCGTGCCACCTCGACCTCGTCAACCGCCGGCTCCGCGCGCAGGTGCACCGTCAGGTCGAGCAGATGACGGGCATGCCGGTCATCGAACTCAACATAGTGGTCGTCGGAACGGAATCCGCCGCCCCCGAGGACAGTTCGACCGAAGGCCGCTACTCCGAGCAAGGCGATCCGGCCGTGCCACCCGCTCCGGTGGCGCCCCTCCGGCCACGCACGCCGCGCGCCACCCCGGCCGCTGTGCCCGCCGCGATCATCGTCGCCGTAGGAGCCCTCGGTCTCGCGGTCGTCGCAGCGCGTGAGCTGCTCATCATGCGCGGCACCTTCGCCAACGCGCCCTGGATCCGCAACACCGTGCAATGGCTGGGCCGGCTGCACTGGTCCGAGTGGATCGTCCCCGTCGCCGCAGGCGCGATCGTGCTGGGGGTCGTGTTCATCGTCGCGGCCCTCAAACCGCGGCCGCGCACCCACCTGCCGCTCGCAGTCGGTGACACCCCGATCGTCTGGCTCCGCCCCACCG
Organism: Rhodococcus jostii RHA1; assembly: GCF_000014565.1. Taxonomy (NCBI): domain Bacteria; kingdom Bacillati; phylum Actinomycetota; class Actinomycetes; order Mycobacteriales; family Nocardiaceae; genus Rhodococcus; species Rhodococcus jostii. The sequence goes on from NC_008268.1 coordinate 2,035,999, forward strand.
ACCTCGCTCGCAACTCCAGTAGCCACGCCAAGACCGTTCCCGGGGTGCTGTCGGCGCACACGACGGTCGACCGCAAGCACGTCACCGTCCGCGTGGTGCGCACCGAGTCGACACCCGCCGGCGACGTGGCCATCTCCGTCCGCGAGGCCGTGGAACCGACGCTGTCGCTGCTCGGCACGTCCCCCGAACTTCGAGTGCAGGTGAAACCGTGAGACATCGGACCGCAGCCGTCAACCGGGTCATCGTCCTGCTCGTCGGGCTCGCACTCCTCGGATTCGGCGCGTACGCCCTCGCCTGGGACCTGCACGTTCCGATCGTCCGCGAATGGGTGTCGCGGTACGACCGCGCGCGCGTCACCGCACTCCCCGACCAGGACTGGTGGGGCTGGGCGCTCGCCGCGACGGTCGTCGTGGGGCTGGTCTTCGGGATCGTGCTCCTCGCCCTGGACCTCACCCGGCGACGCACGTCCCCCGTCGCCGTTCCGGATCGCGAATCGGGCACCTACGTCACCGTCGACCTCGGCTCCCTCGCCAACGGGGTCGCCAGCGAACTCGCGCAGTACCCCGGCGTCCGGCAGACACGCGCTCGCGCCGTCATCGAACGCGGACTCCCCACCCTGTCTATCGTCGTGACCGCCGACCCCACCCTCGACTTGTACGACTTCACCCGCAAATCCGAGGACGTCGCATCCTGGGTCGCATCGACCCTCGGCGGTGAAGAAGTCGCCACCCAGGTCCTGCTCCACCTCGACCGCGCCGACCACCCGGTGCACGTCGAAAGCTGACACGGGGCGTTGCGGTCTCGGTAGGTTCGGTGCCATGGAATACGTGGTGTTCTACGCGACCGATCCGACCACCGCCGCCCGGATTCCGGAGATCTATCCACGACACCGGGAGTACCTCGACGCGTTCGCCGCGGAAGGTGGGCTGCTCGGTATCGGACCGTTCGACGACCCGGCGAGCAACGGGTCCATGGCGGTCTTCAGCAGCCGCGAGCGCGCAGAACAATTCATCGCCCGCGACCCGTTCGTCCTCGAGGGCATCGCGCATCCCAGCGACATCCGAGAATGGGATGCGTTGAACTACCGCTGAGTGTCACACCCCGAAAACGCCAATGGCGCCCACCCCGGAGGGTGAGCGCCATTGGCGTTGGTGGAGCTAGATCACTTGTTGATCTTCGTGACCTTGCCGGCGCCGACGGTACGGCCGCCTTCGCGGATCGCGAAGCGCAGGCCCTCGTCCATGGCGACGGGCTGGATCAGCTTGACGGACATCTCGGTGTTGTCACCGGGCATGACCATCTCGGTGCCCTCGGGCAGCGTCACAACGCCCGTCACGTCCGTGGTACGGAAGTAGAACTGCGGACGGTAGTTGTTGAAGAACGGCGTGTGGCGGCCGCCCTCGTCCTTGGACAGGATGTACGCCTGGCCCTCGAACTCGGTGTGCGGGGTGGTGGTGCCGGGCTTGACGACAACCTGTCCACGCTCGACATCTTCGCGCTTGATACCACGAACCAGCAGACCGACGTTGTCACCGGCCTGGCCCGAGTCGAGGAGCTTGCGGAACATCTCGATACCCGTGACCGTGGTCTTGGTCTTGGTTTCCTTGATGCCGACGATCTCGACATCCTCATTGACGTTGATCACGCCACGCTCGATACGACCGGTGACGACGGTGCCACGACCGGTGATCGTGAAGACGTCCTCGACGGGCATGAGGAAGGGCTTCTCGGTCTCGCGGACCGGGTCCGGGATGGACTCGTCGACCGCAGCCATGAGCTCGAGGATGTTCTTGGTCCACTCCGGGTCGCCCTCGAGCGCCTTGAGTGCGGAGACCTTGACAACCGGAGCGTCCTCGTCGAACTCCTGCGCAGCGAGGAGCTCACGGACCTCCATCTCGACGAGCTCGATGATCTCGTCGTCGTCCACCATGTCGGCCTTGTTCAGGGCGACGAGGATGTACGGCACGCCGACCTGGCGGGCGAGCAGCACGTGCTCACGCGTCTGGGGCATCGGGCCGTCGGTGGCCGCGACCACGAGGATGGCGCCGTCCATCTGCGCCGCACCGGTGATCATGTTCTTGATGTAGTCGGCGTGACCGGGAGCATCGACGTGCGCGTAGTGGCGCTTCTCGGTCTGGTACTCAACATGCGAGATGTTGATCGTGATACCGCGAGCCTTCTCCTCAGGAGCCTTGTCGATCTCGTCGAAGGCCGAGGCCTCGTTGAGATCCGGGTACGCGTCGTGCAGAACCTTGGTGATGGCCGCGGTCAGCGTGGTCTTGCCGTGGTCGACGTGACCGATGGTGCCGATGTTCACGTGCGGCTTCGTCCGCTCGAACTTCGCCTTCGCCACTGTGTGTCCTCCTGGACTGATTGATGCTTGCGGTATGCAGCAGTGCGGTTGTTATTACTGGGTCGTGCTTCGGCCGGCTGGAACCGAGGTTACTCGCCGGTCGCCTTGGCGATGATTTCCTTCGAGACGTTCGCGGGAACCTCTGCGTAGGAATCGAACACCATGGAGAAGTTCGCCCGGCCCTGGGTCTTCGACCGCAGATCACCGATGTAACCAAACATCTCCGAGAGCGGAACCAGCGCCTTCACGACACGGGCACCACTGCGTTCCTCCATGGCCTGGATCTGGCCACGGCGGGAGTTCAGGTCGCCGATCACGTCACCCATGTACTCCTCGGGTGTCGTGACCTCGACAGCCATGAGCGGCTCGAGAATGACCGGGCCGGCCTTGCGGGCGGCTTCCTTCAGCGCCTGCGAACCGGCGACCTTGAAGGCCATTTCCGACGAGTCGACGTCGTGGTAAGCACCGTCGAGCAGCGACAGCTTCAGGTTCACCAGCGGGTAGCCGGCGAGAACGCCGTACTGCATCGCGTCCTGCGCGCCTGCATCCACGGACGGGATGTACTCGCGCGGGATACGACCGCCGGAGACCTTGTTCTCGAACTCGTAGGTGGCACCGTCTTCGCCGACGAACGGCTCCAGCGCGATGATCACCTTGGCGAACTGGCCCGATCCACCCGTCTGCTTCTTGTGGGTGTAGTCGTGCTTCTCGACCTTCTTGGTGATGGTCTCGCGGTAGGCAACCTGCGGCTTGCCGACGTTGGCCTCGACCTTGAACTCGCGACGCATACGGTCGACGAGGATGTCGAGGTGGAGCTCGCCCATGCCGCCGATGACGGTCTGGCCGGTCTCCTCGTCGAGCTCGACGGAGAACGTCGGGTCCTCTTCGGCGAGCTTCTGGATCGCGGTGCCCAGCTTCTCCTGGTCGGACTTGGTCTTGGGCTCGATCGAGACCTGGATGACCGGGTCCGGGAAGCTCATGGACTCGAGCACGATCGGCGCGTCCTGTGCGCACAGGGTGTCACCGGTCGTGGTGTCCTTCAGACCGATCATCGCATAGATGTGGCCGGCCACGGCCTCGTCGACCGGGTTCTCCTTGTTGGCGTGCATCTGGAAGAGCTTTCCGATGCGCTCCTTCTTGCCCTTGGTCGCGTTCATGACCTGGGCGCCCGGATCGATCCGGCCGGAGTACACGCGGACGAACGTCAGCTTGCCGAAGAACGGGTGCGAAGCGATCTTGAAGGCCAGAGCCGAGAACGGCTCGTCCTTGCTCGGCTTACGCGTGAGGATCTCTTCTTCGTTGCCCAGGGCGTGACCCTGGACCTCGCCGATGTCCAGCGGGTTCGGCAGGTAGTCGATGACCGCGTCGAGCATGGGCTGAACGCCCTTGTTCTTGAACGCGGAACCACACAGCACCGGGTACAGCTCGGAGTTGACCGTCATCTTGCGGATGGCGCCCTTGATCTCCTCGACGGAGAGCTCCTCGCCGGCGAAGTACTTCTCCATGAGCTTCTCGTCGGACTCGGCAACCGTCTCGAGCAGCTTCTCGCGGTACTCGGCAGCCTTGTCGGCGAGATCGGCCGGGATCTCCTCGATGGTGGGCTCGGCGCCGATGGCGACCGTGCCACGCCAGGTGACAGCCTTCATCTCGACCAGGTCGACGACGCCGTCGAAATCGTCCTCGGCGCCGATCGGCAGCTGCAGGACGAGCGGCTTCGCGCCGAGGCGGTCGATGATGGTCTGAACCGTGAAGTAGAAGTCCGCGCCCATCTTGTCCATCTTGTTGACGAAACAGATGCGCGGAACGTCGTACTTGGCGGCCTGACGCCACACCTGCTCCGACTGGGGCTCGACGCCCTCTTTGCCGTCGAACACTGCGACGGCGCCGTCGAGCACGCGGAGCGAACGCTCCACCTCGACGGTGAAGTCGACGTGGCCCGGCGTGTCGATGATGTTGATCTGGTTGTTGTTCCAGAAGCAGGTCACCGCGGCAGAGGTGATCGTGATGCCGCGTTCCTTCTCCTGTTCCATCCAGTCCGTGGTCGAGGCACCGTCGTGCGTCTCACCGATCTTGTAGTTGACACCGGTGTAGAACAGGATGCGCTCGGTGGTCGTGGTCTTGCCGGCATCGATGTGCGCCATGATGCCGATGTTGCGGACCTTGTTCAGGTCGGTCAGCACTTCCTGTGCCACAGGATTCTTCCCCGCTCGTAGCTCGTGTATCGGGTGTCGGCCTCCCCGGTGTTCCACCAGCGGGGCCGTTGTCTCGAGTTGTAGATCAGCCGGTCCCCGGTAGGGGCCCGACGTGCGACGACGCCGGAGCAGTCACGGTAGGTGACTGCTCCGACGTGACGTCACCAGCGGTAGTGGGCGAATGCCTTGTTGGCTTCGGCCATCTTGTGAGTGTCCTCACGGCGCTTAACAGCGGCACCCAAGCCGTTGCTGGCATCGAGGAGCTCGTTGGCGAGACGCTCGACCATGGTCTTCTCGCGGCGCTGCCGGGAGAAGGTCACGAGCCAGCGGAGCGCGAGGGTGGTGGAGCGGCCCGGACGGACCTCGACCGGCACCTGGTAGGTGGCGCCACCGACACGGCGGCTGCGGACCTCGAGGGCAGGCTTGACGTTGTCCAGTGCGCGCTTGAGGGTGACGACCGGGTCGGTGCCGGTCTTCTCGCGCGCCTGCTCGAGTGCTTCGTAGACGATGCGCTCGGCGGTGGACTTCTTGCCGTCCAGGAGAATCTTGTTGACGAGCTGCGTCACCAGGGGCGAACCGTAGACCGGGTCGTTGATGAGCGGACGCTTCGGAGCGGGGCCCTTACGTGGCATTAGCTCTTCTCCTTCTTGGCGCCGTAGCGGCTGCGGGCCTGCTTGCGGCCCTTGACACCCTGGGTGTCGAGCGAGCCACGGATGATCTTGTAGCGCACACCGGGGAGGTCCTTCACACGACCACCGCGGACGAGCACCATCGAGTGCTCCTGCAGGTTGTGACCCTCGCCCGGGATGTAAGCGGTGACCTCGACGGAGCTGGTCAAGCGCACACGCGCGACCTTACGGAGCGCCGAGTTCGGCTTCTTCGGGGTGGTGGTGTACACGCGGGTGCACACGCCACGACGCTGCGGGCTGCCCTTGAGGGCTGCCGTCTTGACCTTCGCGGTCTTGTCGCGGCGGCCCTTGCGGACCAGCTGGTTGATGGTTGGCATTTACCGGCTTTCTTCGTGTTGAACAGACTGCTCTGGACAAGCAACCTTGGCTGTTCTGAAATTAGGGATCTAGCAGTTGGGGCAAGAGAGCTGCTGCCCCTCACCCGCACCTCGAGCTGCACCCGAGGTCGGGTGTGTCGCATACCCCCACACAGGCAGCCGGATGCTCGTTCCATGCAGATATCTGCACGAACGCGCGCACGGCAATACCTCGCTAGGCACACAGATCGGCCCGGGCATGCCGGACACGACCCACAACGATACCCGGCGGCGCGCCGGAAGGTCAAAGTGGGCTGGCAGTGGTAAGGGCTGACCTGCGATGTGGGGTACTGCTCGGAGCTGTCGGTACGGACACGGGCACATCAACTACTCAGATTGAGCGTCAGATCCGCAAGCGTCGATGCCGCTTCACACGGGTCTGCCGCCCCCGTCTGGAACTGTACCCACCAGCCGACGACGCCCGCGGAGGGAGATCCGACCGTCACTCCGCACGCCCCCGGATCGCCGGGGGGACGCATCACGACGGCCTTGCGGCCCTGGATGGTGGAGGACTCCACGGTGTACCCGAGCTTCTCGCCGGTCGACTTCTCCGTGTCGAGGGAACCCGTCTCGAACCAGTTGAACGTCACCTTCACGGGACCGTTGGCGCCGACCGCGTCCCAGCGGCAGATCGCGCCGAAGAAGCCCCGTTCGATGGCGTCTGCACCGACGGTCTGGGCGATCTGTTCGTCCGCGACAGCGTTGCATTCCTCCAGCAGGGCCGTGAATTGTTCGGTGTCCCCGGACGAGGACGCCCCCTCCGCCCTGGGCGAGCCCTCGATCGTCGACCCGCACCCCGCGATCAGCCCGACCGCGGTGGCCGCGGCCAGTACCCGCACCGCACGCCACGTCCCGCTGCTCATCACTCCCCCGCTCACTTGGCCCTCGACACGCTGAGTTCGGCGAGATCGCGCGCCACCGTGCACGGGTCCGCCGCGGGTTGCGCGTCCGCGTACATCACCGACCAGTGCACGAAGTCGCCCCCGAACTCCACACCGAGTTCGCACAGAATTCCTTCGGACGACGCAATGAATCCGGGATGCCCCTGGATGTCGATGTCGGTGGCCGGCCTGCCGATCAGCTCGGAACCCGCCCGCTCGCGGCCGATGGGACTGCCGCGGTACCAGGAGAACGTGACGCTCGGACCGCCTATTCCCGCGGTTTCCCACTCGCAGCCGACGGAATTACGCGTCACGCCGGTGAAGGGCGGCATCCCGAACGCCTTCGCCACCTCGTCGTCGGTGACCGAACCGCACTGACCGAAGAACGGGCCCGGGTCGGTCACCTGCGGGAGTTGCTGCGCGGCGGGTTCGGTACCGGAATCGTCTCCGTCTCCCCCACAGCCGGCCAGACCGGCCGCGACGGCGATCAGGACGAGCGCTCCCCATTTCCGGCCCATGGTCGGTGACTCTACCGATCCCCGCGCTCTTTGCCCGATCAGTCGAGAACGGCCACGTCGAGACTCCGCGGCTCTACCGATTCACCGCTCCGCGGCTCTACCGATTCACCGCTCCGCGGCTCTACCAACTCACCGCTCCGCGGCTCTACCAACTCACCGCTCCGCGGCTCTGCCAACTCACCGCTCCGCGGTAGTGCCGCGTCCAGCTGCGCCGCCCACTGGCGCACGATCTCCGCCCGTCGTTTGGAGTCGTCCGTGAGCACGTCGGCCAGACCGAGTCCGCGGGCGAGATCGAGGGTGGCCTGGACAAGCCGGTGCGCCACCGGATCGGCGTCGTCGAACCCGAAGTGCTCGACGGCGGTGCGGTGCGCGACCCGCCCGAACCGTTCCTCGAGCGGCACGATCCGGGCCCGGAGTTCGGGGTCGGCGGCGGCGGCCGTCCAGACCTGCAGCGCCGCCTTGAACAGGGTGCCCGTGTAGTAGTCGACGAGCCGCGACACCACGGCCTCGGTGCGTCCCTCCCCGGTCGGCAGGTCGGTGGCCTCGCGGCGGGCCTGCTCCATCCGGGCGTCGAACATGACCTCGAGGGCCGCGGTGATGAGGTCCTCGCGGGTGGGGAAATGGTGCTGGGTCGCGCCGCGGGACACGCCGGCGCGCTGGGCCACGAGGCTCACCGTGGTGGCACCCCAGCCCGACTCGGCGAGGCAGTCGATGGTGACCTCGAGGAGATGTCCGCGCGTGACCCGGCTACGGTCCTGCTTCGGTTCGCGGGTCATGTGTCACTTCCTCTCGTCGCGCTGCGCGCCCGTGAGCGGGTGACGAGTCCTGAGACTCGTCAACCACGCACGGGGCCGGAGGCCCATCTCGGCGGCCGCTTCTGCAGAAACGCCATCATGCCCTCCCGCGCCTCCTCGGATTCGAACAGCCTCGCCGACTGGGCGGTCAGCTCGTCGGTGTAGCGGTCGAAATCGGCGAGCACGCTCCGGGTCGTGAGGGTCTTCGACTCGGCCAACCCCTGCGGCGAGGCCTGCCGCAACTGGTCGAGCAATTCCTGGACGGTGTCCTCGGGATCCTCGTCGGACTCGCTGATCAGCCCGATGGCCTCCGCCTCGTGGGCACCGAACTTCTCGCCCGTGAGGAGGTAGCGGCTCGCGGCGCGCGAATCGATGCGGGGCAGCACGGTCAACGAGATGATCGACGCGGCGAGTCCGAGCCGGACCTCGGTGAGCGCGAACGTGCTGCGCGGGCCGGCGACGGCGATGTCGCAGGCCCCGACCAATCCCATGCCCCCGGCCCTGACGTGACCGTCGATCCGGGCGATCACCGGCTTCGGCAACTCGACGATCGCCCGTAGCAGTGCGGCCATCTGCCGGGTGCGTGAGCCGACGTCGCCGGACGTCTCACTCAGATCCGCCCCGGCGCAGAACGTGCTGCCGGTGTGGGTGAGGACGACGCCGCGGACGTCGTTGTCCGCGGCGGCGTCCCGCAATCCCTGCAGCAGTTCGTCCACGAGCCTGCCGGAGATGGCGTTCCTGTTGTGGGGCGAATCGAGGGTGAGGGTGGCGAACCCCCGGTTCACCTCGTACCGGACGTACCGGTCGGATTCCACGTCGGTCATGTGCTGTCCGTTCGACATCAGTACGACTTCGGCAGCCCGAGCGAGTGCTGGGAGACGAAGTTGAGGATCATTTCCCGGCTCACCGGGGCCACACGGGCGATGCGTGCCGCACCGAGCATCGCCGCGAGACCGTATTCCTTGGTGAGACCCGCGCCACCGTGCGTCTGGACGGCCTGGTCGAGTGCCTTGATGCTGGCCTCGGCGGCGGCGTACTTGGCCATGTTGGCGGCCTCGGCGGCGCCGAAGTCGTCGCCGCTGTCGTAGAGGACGGCCGCCTTCTGCATCATCAGCTTGGCGAGTTCGAGTTCGATCTTGATCTGCGCCAGCGGATGCGAGATGCCCTGGTGCGCGCCGATCGGCTCCTTCCACACCGTGCGGTCCTTCGCGAACCGCACCGCGGCGTCCAGCGCGTAGCGGCCCATGCCGATCGCCATGGCGGCGCCGAGGATGCGTTCGGGGTTGAGACCCGCGAACAGCTGCATCAACGCCGCGTCGGCCTCGCCGACGAGCGCGTCGGCGGGCAGCCGGACGTCGTCGAGGAACAGCATGAACTGGTGGTCGGGCTCGACGATGTCCATCTCCATCGGCGTCTTCACGAAGTTCTCGGCGTCGGCGGGGACGATGAACAGTGCAGGCTTCAGCTTGCCGGTCTTCGAGTCCTCGGTCCGCGCGACGATCAGCACGGCGTCGGCCTGGTCGACCCCGGAGATGTAGATCTTGTTCCCCGACAGCAGCCAGTCTTCGGCTTGACCATCACCCCTCGCTTCGCTCGACCGGACCCGCCGCGCAGTGGTCGTGATCTGGTGCGAGTTCGAACCCGCGTCGGCCTCGGTGATGCCGAACGCCATGATCTTCGAGCCGTCGGCGAGGCCGGGGAGCCAGGTCTGCTTCTGCTCCTCGGTGCCGTACTTGCCGATGATCGTGCCGCAGATGGCCGGCGACACGACCACCAGCAGGAGGCCGGCGCCGTGGGCCGCGAGTTCTTCCTGGACGAGGGCGAGTTCGTAGATGCCTGCGCCGCCGCCCCCGTATTCTTCGGGGAGATTGACGCCGAGGAAGCCGAGTTTGCCGGCCTCGTTCCACAATTCGGTCAGCGGTTCGCTGCGCCGCGCCCGGGGCAACACGTAGTCGACGTAGTTGAACCGCTCCCCGAGCCTCGACACGGAGGCGCGGAGTTCCTTCTGTTCTTCGGTCTCGATGAAGCTCATAGTTCTCCTTCAGGCTGCGCTGCTTCGACTACTGCAAGGACCGTTCCCACGTCGACCTGCTGACCGGCGGTCACGGAAAGTTCGGTGAGGACGCCGGAGGCCGGTGCCTTGATCGTGTGTTCCATCTTCATCGCCTCGAGCCACACGATCGGCTGACCGGCGGTCACGGAGTCGCCTGCCGCGGCGCCGACGCGGATGACGGAACCCGGCATCGGCGCGAGCAGCGACCCCTCGGCGACGACGGCGCTCGGATCGGTGAATCGCGGTGCGGCGTGCAGGCTCACCGGGCCCAGGGCGGAGTCGACGAACACGTCGTCGCCGTACCGGGACACCTCGAACGAGCGGCGCAGCCCCGCGACGTCCAGTGCGACGTGACGGGCCGTGGCCGACACGAGCGCGACGTCGTCGAAACCCTCGGCCTTCAGCCCGTACCGGGTGAGCAGGTACCGGATCTCGATGTCACCGCCTCCGCCCGTGAACGTCTTGCTCTGCGGCGCGGACGCCAGGTTCCGCCATCCGCTGGGCAGCGAGGTGTTCACCGTCGCGACGTCGCGGTTGTGCGCGGCGTCCGCGAGTGCGGCGGCCAGCGCCGACAGTCGCTCGGTGTCGGCCGAGGCCAGCGGACGGGCCAGCACGTCCAGCCCGTGGGTGTCGAAGAACGCGGTGTCCGTGTCGCCGGCGAGGAATGCCGGGTGGCGGAGCACGTTGACGAGGAGGTCGCGGTTGGTGCGCAGTCCGTGAATCTGCGCGCGGCCCAGGGCCGCAGCCAGCCGGGTGGCCGCCTGCGTGCGGGTAGGCGCGAACGAGATGACCTTCGCGAGCATCGGGTCGTAGTGCACGCCGACGGTGGAGCCGTCGACCACGCCGGAGTCGAGGCGGATCCCCGGGGAGCGCAGGACGTCGAATTCGACCGCGTTCTCGGGCAGGTCCAGACGGTGGACCGGTCCGCTCTGCGGCTGCCAGTTCTGCGCCGGATCCTCGGCGTACAGCCGGACCTCGATGGAATGGCCGGACACGGCGGGCGGTTCGGGGTCGAGCCTGCCGCCCGCAGCGACCTGCAACTGCAGGTCCACGAGGTCGAGGCCGGTGGTGCACTCGGTGACCGGGTGTTCCACCTGCAGCCGGGTATTCATCTCGAGGAAGAAGAAGTTCCCCTGGTCCGGGTCATCTCCCCCTCGCTCCGCTCGACCGGAAGCCAGGAACTCGACCGTCCCCGCACCCTCGTAGTCGATGGCCTTCGCCGCGAGCCGGGCGGCCTCGAACAGTCGCTCGCGCATCCCGGGGACGGCGTCGACCAACGGTGACGGCGCCTCTTCCACCACCTTCTGGTGCCGACGCTGGATGGAGCATTCACGCTCCCCCACCGCCCAGACGGTTCCGTGCCGGTCGGCCATCACCTGGACCTCGATGTGCCTGCCCGTTTCCAGGTAGCGCTCGCAGAACACGGTCGGGTCACCGAAGGCCGATTGCGCTTCGCGGCGGGCCCCTTCCAGCTGTTCCGGGAGGTCCGCGAGTTCACGCACGACACGCATGCCGCGTCCGCCACCGCCTGCGGACGCCTTGACGAGCACCGGCAGGTCCGCTTCGGTGACGGCGTCCGGGTCGAGTTCGGTCAGCACCGGGACTCCGGCGGCGGCCATCATCTTCTTGGACTCCACCTTCGAACCCATCATTTCGATGGCGGGCGCTGGCGGGCCGATCCACGTCAGGCCCGCCTCGTGGACGGCGCGCGCGAAGTCCGCGTTCTCGGAGAGGAACCCGTAGCCGGGGTGGATGGCATCGGCGCCGGCGAGCAGTGCCGCCTCGATGACGAGGTCACCGCGCAGGTAGGTGTCGGCGGGACTGTTGCCCGGCAACCGGACCGCGGTGTCGGCCTCGGCGACGTGCGGGCTGAGGGCGTCGGCGTCCGAGAACACGGCGACGGTCCCGATGCCTGCGCGGCGGCAGGTGGCGAAGACGCGGCGGGCGATCTCACCACGATTGGCAACCAGTACGGACTGGATCATGTCGGGCCTCACATCCGGAAGACGCCGAAGTTCTCGGCGCCTTCGATCGGGGCGTTGGCAATGGCCGACAGGCACATTCCCACCACGGTTCGGGTGTCGCGCGGGTCGATCACGCCGTCGTCGTAGAGGCGACCGGACAGGAACATCGGCACGGATTCCGCCTCGATCTGGTTCTCGATCATGGCGCGCATGCCGGCGTCTGCCTCTTCGTCGAACGCCTGCCCGCGGGATTCGGCGGAGGCGCGGCTGACGATGGAGATGACCCCGGCCAGCTGCGCCCCGCCCATGACTGCGGATTTGGAGCTGGGCCAGGCGAACAGGAAGCGGGGGTCGAATGCGCGTCCGCACATCCCGTAGTGGCCGGCGCCGTAGGACGCACCGAGCAGGATCGAGATGTGCGGGACGGTGGAGTTGGAGACGGCGTTGATCATCATCGACCCGTGCTTGATCATCCCGCCCTCCTCGTACTCCTTGCCCACCATGTAGCCGGTCGTGTTGTGCAGGAACAACAGTGGCGTGTTCGAGCGGTTGGCGAGCTGGATGAACTGGGTGGCCTTCTGCGATTCCTCGCTGAACAGCACGCCGCGCGCGTTGGCGAGGATGCCCACCGGATATCCGTGCAGTTCGGCCCAGCCCGTGACGAGCGACGATCCGTACATCGGCTTGAACTCGTCGAAATCGGAGCCGTCGACGATGCGGGCGACCACCTCGCGGGGATCGAACGGGATCTTGAGGTCGGCGGGGACGATGCCGAGCAGTTCCTCGGGGTCCTCGAGGGGTTCGATGACCTCGGCCCGCGGCGCGGGACCCTGCTTCTTCCAGTTGAGGCGCTTGACGATGCTGCGGCCGATCCGGATGGCGTCCTGCTCGTCGACCGCGAAGTAGTCGGCGAGGCCGGACTTGCGCGCATGCATCTCGGCGCCGCCGAGGGTTTCGTCGTCGGATTCCTCACCGGTGGCCATCTTCACGAGCGGCGGTCCGGCGAGGAACACCTTGGACCGTTCCTTGATCATGACGACGTGATCGGACATGCCGGGGATGTACGCGCCGCCTGCCGTCGAGTTGCCGAAGACGAGGGCGATGGTCGGGATACCCGCGGCGGACAGCTGGGTGAGGTCGCGGAACATGCGACCACCGGGGATGAACACTTCCTTCTGGGTGGGAAGGTCGGCGCCGCCGGATTCCACGAGGGAGATGACGGGGAGCCTATTCTGCCGGGCGATGTCGTTGGCGCGGAATCCCTTCCGCAACGTCCACGGATTGCTGGTGCCGCCGCGGACCGTCGGGTCGTTGGCGACGATCAGGCACTCGACGCCCTCCACCACGCCGATACCGACGACAGTGCTGGCGCCGACCGGGAAGTCGCTGCCCCACGCCGCGAGCGGGCACAGTTCGAGGAACGGCGAGTCGGGGTCGAGGAGCAGTTCGATGCGTTCGCGGGCGAGCAGCTTGCCGCGCTTCTTGTGCCGTTCGGTGTACTTCTCGCCGCCGCCCGCGAGCGCCTTGGCGTGCTCGGTGTCGATCTCGGCGAGCTTGTCCGTCATGGCCTTCGCCGCCGCGGCGTACTCTTCGGAACCCGTGTCCAGCGTGGACTTCAACGTGGTCATGACTGATACCCCAATCGCTTGGCCGCGAGCCCCGTCAGGATCTCGGTGGTACCGCCACCGATCCCGAGGATGCGCATGTCGCGGTACTGCCGTTCCACTTCGCTCTCCCGCATGTAGCCGAGGCCGCCGAACAGCTGGACGGCCTGGTTGGCCACCCACTCGCCCGCCTCGACGGCGGTGTTCTTCGCGAAGCAGACCTCCGCGATGAAGTCCTCGTTCGACACGAGCGAACGCTCTACCAGCGCTCGGGTGTAGACGCGGGCCACGTCGGTCTTGCGCGCCATCTCCGTGACCGTGTTCTGCACGGACTGCCTGCTGATCAGCGGACGGCCGAACGTCTCGCGGTCGCGCACCCACTGCAGCGTGAGGTCGAGGCACCGTTGTGCGCTCGAATAGGCCTGCGCGGCGAGGGCGATGCGCTCGGTGAGGAACGCCTGCGCGATCTGCGCGAACCCGCTGTTCTCCTCGCCGACCAGGTTTGCGGCGGGCACCCGCGCGTCGACGAACGACAACTCGGCCGTGTCCGACGCGCGCCAGCCCATCTTGTCGAGTTTGCGTGCCACCTCGAATCCCGGTGTGCCCTTCTCGATCACGAGCAGGGAGACCCCGGATGCGCCGGGACCGCCGGTGCGGACGGCGGTGACGACGAAGTCGGCCCGCACGGCGGAGGTGATGAACGTCTTCGACCCGTTGACGACGTAGTGGTCGCCGTCGCGGATCGCGGTGGTCCGCAGATGGCCGACGTCGGAACCGCCGCCGGGTTCGGTGATGGCGAGCGAGCCGATGAGCTCGCCGCGCAGGGTGGGGCGGACCCACTTCTCGATCTGCTCCGGGTCACCGGCCGCGGCGAGGTGCGGCAGGGCGATTCCCGACGTGAACAGGGAAGCGAACGCCCCGCCCGAGGCCCCCGCCTGATGGAATTCCTCGCAGATCAGTACGGCGTCGACGAGGTCTCCGCCCTCGCCTCCGACGGATTCGGGGAAGCCGGCGCCGAGGAGTCCCAGCTCGGCGGCCTCCCGGTGCAGCGCGCGGGGCAGTTCGCCGTCGCGTTCCCAGTCGTCCAGGTGCGGCAGTATCTGCCGTTCGACGAAGCTGCGCACCGTCTTGCGCAGTTCCTGCCGTTCGGGTGTGTCCCACACGCTCACAACGTCGTCCCTTCGGGAAGGAGTGCTTCCGGTATGTCGAGGTGCCGGGATCTCAGCCATTCGCCGAGACCTTTGGCCTGCGGGTCGAACCGGGCCTGGGACGCGACGCCCTGCCCGAGGATTCCCTCGATCACGAAGTTGACGGCGCGCAGTTTCGGCAGCACATATCTCGTGACGGTGAGGTCGGCGGCCTCCGGGAGGAGGCGCTTGACTTCGTCGACGGTCAGGGCGTGGGCCAGCCACCGCCACTGTTCGTCGGTACGCACCCACACACCGACATTCGCGTTGCCGCCCTTGTCCCCGCTGCGCGCCCCGGCGATGGTGCCGAGCGCCACCCGGACCGTGGGTTCGGCGCCCCGCGGCTCCGGGAGCGCGGGTTCGGCGACGTCCTCGAGTTCCCGGACGTCGGTGGCGGGTTCGATGTCGACGCGCGTTCCGTCCGGCAGCACCGCGACGTGCGGCACCTCCTTGGCGTACACGTATCCCGGGGTGAACACGCCGTACGGCTGCCCCTGCCCGGGCGGCGCCGTCAGCGTGAATCCGGGGTAGCTCGCAAGTGCCATTTCGACTGCGACGGAGGAGAATCCGCGTCCGACCGCGTTGGCGTCGGAATCCCGGACCACGCAGCGCAGCAGCGCGCTCGCGGCCTCCTCGGTGTCGGCGTCCGGGTGATCGGTGCGGGCGAGCGACCAGTCGAGTTCGGCAGGCCGGGCGGGAAGCCACCCCTCGAGCTGCCGCTTCACCAGGGCCGCCTTGGCCTCGATGTCGAGGCCGGTGAGGACGAACACGGCCTCGTTGCGGAATCCCGCGAGCGTGTTCAGCGACACCTTGAGCTGCGGCGGCGGCGCCTCCCCGGTGACACCGCTGATGCGCACGCGGTCGGGTCCGTCCTGCGACAGTGCGGCGGAGTCGATCCGCGCGGTCACGTCGGGACCGGCGTAGCGGCCACCGGTGATCTCGTACAGCAATTGCGCGGTGACGGTACCGACGTTCACGGCGCCGCCGGTCCCGGGGTGCTTGGTGATGACGGACGAACCGTCCGAGTCGATCTCGGCGATCGGGAATCCGGGACGGTCGAGGTCGTCGATCTCGGTGAAGAACGCGTAGTTGCCGCCCGTGGCCTGGGTGCCGCATTCGATGACGTGCCCCGCCACCACGGCGCCGGCGAGCTGGTCGAAAGCGTCTCGCTGCCAGCCGAAGTGCGCGGCCGCCGGGCCCACGATCACGGACGCGTCGGTGACACGCCCGGTGACGACGACGTCGGCGCCGGCATTCAGGCATTCGACGATGCCCCACGCGCCGAGGTAGGCGTTGGCGGTCAGCGGGCTGCCCAGCCCCAGTTCGGCGGCCCGGCCGATGAGGTCGTCGCCTTCGACGTGGGCGATCTTCGCCTGCAGCCCCAGCTTGTCGCTCACCTCCCGCAACGCGTCCGCGAGACCGGCCGGGTTGAGGCCGCCGGCGTTGGCGACGACGCGGACTCCCTTGTCGAGGGCCAACCCGAGGCAGTCCTCCGCCTGACGGAGGAATGTCTTGGCGTACCCGCGGTTCGGGTCCTTCATGCGGTCGCGGCCGAGGATCAGCATGGTGAGTTCGGCGAGGTAGTCGCCGGTCAGGTAGTCGAGCTCGCCGCCTTCGAGCATCTCGCGCATCGCCGACAACCGGTCGCCGTAGAAGCCGGAGCAGTTGCCGATCCGCACGGTCATCGGGTTCCCGCCTCACGCCCGCCGCCCGCGGGGCCCGCGAAGGCCTGAGCGATGTTCAGCCACGTGTCCGCATCGGCGCCGGTGGCCTCGAGGGCGAGATCCGCCCGGTTCGCGCGCTGGGTGACGAGAAGGCAGAAGTCCTCGGCGGGCCCGGTGACCTTCTGCGCGGCATCCTCGGGTCC
This sequence comes from Rhodococcus jostii RHA1, assembly GCF_000014565.1. Taxonomy (NCBI): domain Bacteria; kingdom Bacillati; phylum Actinomycetota; class Actinomycetes; order Mycobacteriales; family Nocardiaceae; genus Rhodococcus; species Rhodococcus jostii. Next base: position 2,052,457 of record NC_008268.1, read on the forward strand.
CCACGTCCAGACGGACACCCCGTCGGGGGCGGTGAGTTCGACGCGGAACTCCTCCGCGGGTGGGGCGAGTTCGTTGACGGCGTAGGCGAAGTCGCGGGTGCGGACACCGAGGTGGGCGATGCTCTTCAACCGCTCGGTGGGTGTGCGCGGCACCGAGAGCGCGTCGGCGACGTCCTGGCCGTGTGCCCACGTCTCCATCAACCGGGCGGTGGCCATCGAGGCCGCCTTCATCGGCGGGCCGTACCAGAGGATCTTCTGCCCGGGCGGCACCGACAGGAGGGCCTCCGCGAGTCGGGCGCGGGCCGAGCGCCAGGCCGCGAGCAGTTCCGCGGGTTGCCGCCGGGCGTGCTCCTCGGCACCGGCATCGACGAAGCCGGCCGGGTTCGAGGCGGCCACCGTGAGTTGCTCGGTGAAGCCGTCGGGGTCGGTGATCGCCAGGAGGGCGGCCTCGTCGGTCCACAGCAGATGTCCGATCTGGTGTGCGATGGTCCAGCCCTCGGCCGGCGTCGGATCGGCCCAGCGGGAGTCGGGGAGGTCGGCGACCAGGGCGTCCAGTGAATCGCTCTCGGCGCACAAGTCGTCGATGAACCTCTGCAGTTCAGCCATGCGACCAGCATCACACCGGCCCCAGAAAAAAGCAAGCACGATTGATTGTTATTTGGCTGCGGATCGCCCGGCGAGGTGCCACGCTGGTCACGTGATACGACAGTTGCTCACCCATGCCGCGCTCAACCCACTCCCCTCCCCGCGCGCACTGGCCGCCCGAGTCGTACCGGGAACCGGCCACCGCATCACCGGGAAACGGATCCTCGTCACCGGTGGTTCCTCGGGAGTCGGGGAAGCGGCCGCACGCCGGCTCGCCGCGCTCGGCGCGGAGGTCGTCCTCGTGGCCCGCGGCTCCGACGCCCTCGAGTCGGTGCGCGACGACATCCTGCGGTCCGGTTGCGACGCGCACGCCGTTCCCTGCGACCTCACGGACCCGGAGTCCGTCGACGCCCTCGTCGCTCAGGTGCTCGGGGAGATCGGCCCCGTCGACGTACTCGTCAACAACGCCGGGCGGTCGATCCGGCGGACGGTCGAGGACTCACTGGACCGATTCCACGATTTCGAACGCACCATGGCCGTCAACTACTTCGGCTCGACGCGGCTGACCCTCGCGTTGCTCCCGTCGATGATCGAGCGCCGCAAGGGCCACATCATCAATGTCGCGACGTGGGGCGTGCCTGCCGGTGTCATGCCCAAGTTCTCCGCCTACCACGCGTCCAAGGCTGCCGTCGGCGCGTTCGGCCGGAGCCTCGGCGCCGAAGTGCGCGACCGCGGAATCTCCGTGACCACCCTGGACTTTCCCTTGGTCCGGACGCCGATGATCGCGCCCACCACGGACTACGACGCGATGGCCGCCCTGACTCCAGGGCAGGCGGCGGAATGGTTCGTCACCGCCGTGCGCACCCGGCCGATCGAACTGCTCCCCAGTTACGCCGAACTGTTCCGGCTGCTCGGCACGTTCGCGCCGTCCGCCACCGACGCACTGGTACGGCGCACCGGCATCTGAGCGCAATGACAGACTGGGACGGTCTCGAATCCGCGCTCACACCCGAGGGAGTCGTCCATGACCGACGCCGTGCTCACCACCCGCGAAGGCGACATCGTCACCTGGACGCTCAACCGTCCGGAGGCGCGCAACCCGATCTCCGAGCCGGACGTGATCGAGGCGCTCGAGAATGCGGTGGCCGACGTCAACGGTGATCCCAGCGTGCGCGTCGCGATCGTCACGGGTGCGGGTTCGGCGTTCTCCTCCGGCGGCAACGTCAAGCACATGCGCGACCGCGCCGGAATGTTCGGCGGCTCCCCCGCCGACCTGCGGCAGGGCTACCGGCACGGTATCCAGCGCATCCCGCTGGCCCTCTACCACTGTGAGGTGCCGACCATCGCCGCCGTCAACGGACCCGCGATCGGTGCCGGATGCGACCTGTCCCTGATGTGCGACATGCGGATCGCCTCCACGGCCGCCGTATTCGCGGAGAGCTTCGTCAAGGTCGGACTCGTCCCCGGCGACGGCGGCGCCTGGTTCCTGCCGCAGGCCGTCGGGATGGCGCGGGCCAGCGAGATGGCGTTCACCGGCGACGCGATCGACGCCGCGAAAGCCCTCGAGTGGGGACTCGTCTCGCAGGTCACCGAGCCCGAGGAACTCCTCGGCGCGGCACGAGCACTCGCCGAGCGGGTGGCGGTCAACCCGCCGCAGGTGCTGCGGATGACCAAGAAGCTGCTACGCGAAGGCCGTCACCAGAGCCTCGAGAGCCTCCTCGAACTGTCGGCGGCCATGCAGTCGCTCGCCCATCACACCGCGGACCATCACGAGGCGGTCGGCGCGATGCTCGATCGCCGCAGCCCGAACTTCACCGGCGAGTGAACCCGGGCATCGCACACCGGTGACAGCCGAGCCGCGCAGTCAGCTTCTTCCCGTCGTCTCGGTCCTCGGATCGGTGCTGTCCGTCCAGTTCGGCGCCGCCTTCGCGAGCACCCTGTTCGAGGCGGTGGGCGCCAGTGGCGCGGTGTCGCTGCGGCTGACGATCGCGGCGATCATCCTCGGGGTGATCGTGCGGCCGCGGTGGCGACGGTGGACGCGAACGCAGCGCGAGGGCATCCTCGCACTCGGAGTGGCGCTGGCCGTGATGAATTCGGCGTTCTACGAGGCCCTCGCGCGGCTCCCGCTCGGCACCGCCGTCACCATCGAGTTCCTGGGTCCGCTCACCCTCGCCGCCGTGCTGTCGCGAAGACTGCGGGACGGTGTGTGGGTGCTGGCGGCGCTGACCGGCGTGGTCATGCTCGGCGTGCGCGAGAACTCGGGCGCCGAGGCCCTCGACCTCGTGGGGGTGGCATTCGCGCTCACCGCCGGGGCGGCGTGGGCCGGTTACATCGTCGCCGGCTCGAACCTCGCGGCAACGGTTCCCAGCGCGGACGGCCTCGCCGGCGCGAGCATCGTCGCGGCGGCCCTGACGCTTCCGCTCGGCGCCATGTCCGGCGGCACCGCACTGTTCGACCCCCGGATCCTGGCCGTGGGCGCGGCGGTGGCCCTGCTGTCGTCGGTGATCCCGTACTCGCTCGAGCTACGGGCGCTGCAGGTGATGAACAAAAAAGTGTTCGCCGTGCTCATCGCGCTCGAGCCTGCGGCCGCGACCCTCGCCGGGGTGATCGTGCTCGGGCAGGTCCTCGGACTGCAGTCGCTGGCCGCGATCGCGCTCGTCGTCGCGGCCGGCGTCGGCTCCGTCCTGAGCAACCGGTAGCGGCACGGCCTGCGGGCGGGGCTGGCAGGATCGACGCGTGAGCACAGCGAACCTGACCCGAGCCGAAACCGCCGAACGTTCCCGCGCGATCGACGTTCTCGGCTATCGGGTGGAACTGGACGTACTCGGCGCCGTCGACCGGGAGGTCGGGACGTTCGCGACCACCACGACCGTCGAGTTCACCGCCCGCACGTCCACGACCTGGCTCGACTTCCTCGGCGCCGGTGTGGAGTCGGTGACGGTCAACGGCGCCGACGTCCCCGTCGACTACGACGGCGCCCGTATCGCGTTGACCGGACTGCGTGAATCCAACGTCGTGACCGTCGCCGCTCGGGGCGAGTACAGCCGTTCCGGTGAGGGTCTGCACCGGTTCCTCGACCCGGCGGACGGGCAGACGTACCTGTACACGCAGTACGAACCGGCGGACGCGCGGCGGGTGTTCACGTGCTTCGAACAGCCGGACCTGAAGGCGCCGTTCACGTTCGTCGTCACCGCGCCGGAGGAGTGGGAGGTGGTCTCCAACCAGCAGGTCGCCGAGCGGGAAGACACCACCGGTGGGCAGGTGGTCACGTTCGCGCCGACCCTGCCGATCTCCACCTACATCACCGCCGTCGCGGCCGGGCCCTACCACCGGGTCGACTCGGAATGGAGTGGCGGCGACGTCACGATCCCGCTGGGCGTCCTGTGCCGCGCCTCGCTCGCGCGGTACCTCGACGCGGACACGATCTTCGAGATCACCCGGCAGGGGCTGGGGTTCTTCACGGAGAATTTCGACTACCCCTACCCGTTCGGCAAGTACGACCAGGTGTTCGTCCCCGAGTACAACCTCGGCGCCATGGAGAACCCCGGCTGTGTGACGTTCACCGAGGCGTACGTGTTCCGCGGCGCCGCCACCGACTCCCAGTACGAGGGCCGGGCCAACACGATCCTGCACGAGATGGCCCACATGTGGTTCGGCGACCTCGTCACGATGGTGTGGTGGGACGACCTGTGGCTCAAGGAATCGTTCGCCGACTACATGGGCGCACTGGCCAACGCGGAGGCCACCCGGTGGACCGACGCGTGGGTGGCCTTCGCCAACCGTCGCAAGGCGTGGGCGTACCTGCAGGACCAGTTGCCGACGACGCATCCGATCGTCGCGGACATCGTCGATCTCGAGGCCGCGAAACTGAACTTCGACGGCATCACGTACGCGAAGGGCGCCAGCGTCCTCAAGCAACTCGTCGCGTACGCCGGGCGTGATGCGTTCTTCGAGGGGGCACGCCGCTACTTCCGCGCCCACGCCTTCGGGAACACCACCCTCACGGATCTGCTGACGGAACTGTCGGCCACGTCGGGCCGGGACCTGACGAGCTGGGCGCGCGCCTGGTTGCAGACCACCGGCGTGTCCGCACTGAGCCTGCAGCGCGGCGCCGACGGGCGCGCCTCGATCGTGCAGACCGATCCGCGTCCACACCGCCTCGGCGTCGGGCGCTACGACTTCGACGGGACCGGCGACCTCCTGTGCGTGGAGCGGGTCGAGGTCGACCTCGCCGACGCCCACACCCCGATCGATCTCGCCGACGCGCCGCTCGTGTTGCTCAACGACGCCGACCTGACGTACGCGAAGGTGCGGCTGGACGACCGATCGCTGACCACCGTCGAGACCTCCCTCGACCGGGTCCGCGACCCGCTGGCGCGTGGCCTGATCTGGTCGTCGCTGTGGAACGCGACCCGCGACAGCGAACTGGGTGCCACGCGGTATCTGTCGATGGCCCAGCGGTTCTCGCCGGCGGAGTCGCACCTGACCCTCCTCACGTCGGTGCAGGCCAACGCCCCCTATGCGATCGAGCACTTCTTCCCCGAGACCTCGCGCGACACCGCCCGCCTCGACTGGCTCGAGCACACCTGGCGCGCGTTGTGGAACGCCACGCCGGGTTCGGGAAGCCAACTCGCCTGGGCACGGGCGGTGGCGTCTGCAGCGGCGATGGACGGCAGTCGCGCGGCCGGCATCCGGTCGATTCTCGAGGCCGGCGGGCCGGCACCGACCGGCCTGTCGCTCGACCCGGATCTGCGCTGGGGATTCTGGGGCGCGCTCGCCGCCACCGGGCACGCCGACGACGCGGACCTCGACGGTGAGCTGCGCCGCGACGACACCGGCTCCGGCCGCACCGCGTACCTGCGGGCGAGTTTCTCGCGACCGGACCCGGACGTGAAGGCGAAGGCCTGGGAATCGATCTTCCACGACCGCACACTGTCCAACGAACATCTCGGCGCGATCATCGCCGGGTTCCGCGCAGGTGCCCGGAACGACCTCGTCGAGGGATACGCTGCCGACTACTTCGCCTCGATCCGCTCGGTGTGGGAGGAGCGCAGTATCGAAATCGCGCGGCGGATCGTGGTCGGGCTGTTCCCGTCCGAGCCCACACTCGACGCGGCGGACGGTTGGCTCGCCACCCACGCCGATGCGCCCGCCGCGCTACGACGGCTGGTGCTCGAGCAACGGGATCATCTCTCCCGGGACCTGCGAGCGCAGGCGTTCAACAGCCATTCGGACGTCACCGGCTGACCGGCCGGGCACCGTTCGACGTGCGGGCCGTCCACCGTTCCAGGACGCCCCGCCACAGCCCGGACGCACTGTCGCCCGCCCAGGCGATGTAGCCGTCGGGACGCACGAGCAGTGCGGGGCCCTCGTCGGTCCGGGTCACCGCGCGGACATCGCCCGGGACAGGAACCCCGTCCTCGGTGACCAGGACGAAACCGCCCGAGCGCATCACCTCGTACAGCCGTCCGCCGTCGGTGGGCAGGTCGTCGGCGCGTCGGCCGACGAGGGTGCTCTCGCCGGCGACGTGGCCGTACCCGATTCCGATCCCCGAGAACATCCGGGCGATCGCGTCGCCGATCGCCGGGAAGCCGAGAAGCGCCGCCACTAACCCGTTCCGGATCTTCCGGAGGATCCACGGCCTGACAATCATCATCCGCATCGTGGCACCGCTCGACCGCAGAACCAGCCGGCCCACCGGGTGCCGCTCGGAGTGGTACGTGTCGAGCACCGCGTCGTCCGCGCCGTCCAGGACGGCCGCGAGCTTCCATCCGAGATTGACGGCGTCCTGAATGCCGGTATTCATTCCCTGTCCGCCAGCAGGGGAATGCACGTGGGCGGCGTCACCGGCGAGAAACACCCGGCCCGTCCGATACTGCAGGACCTGCCGTTCGTCGCAGTGGAAACGCGACTGCCACCGCACGTCGCCGAGGCCGTAGTCCGTGCCCATGGCGACTTCGATGGTGCTGCGCAGTTCCTCCCGGTCCACGGGCGCGGTGTCGTCCACCTGATGCCGCCGGTTCCAGGCGATCACGCGAAACAGGTTGTCGCCGTACGGTGCGATGAACGCGAATCCGTCGCGGACGGCGTTGACGGTCACGAGATTGTCCGGTGGGTTTTCGAGTTCGACGTCGGCGAGCATGATCGACCGCAGCACGGCCTTGCCGGGGAACGGTTGCCCGATCATCGTCCGCACCGCGCTGTGCGCGCCGTCCGCACCGACCGCATACGTCGCGAGGAACGTGCTGTCGCGTCCAGAATTGTCGTGGCCGTGAACGCGCACGCCGTTCCCGTCCTGCTCCACCCCGGTCACGGTGAACCCGCGGATGATGTCGGCGCCCCTGTCCCGGGCGTGTTCCTCCAGGAGTGCGTCGACGTTCCGCTGCGGGGTGACGAGGACGAACGGGAACCGGGACCGCAGGCGCCCGAGGTAAAGCGCTGCACCGCGCCACAGCTTCAGACCGGGTGAGGCGGCGCCGGTGGCGACGAGTCGGTCGGCGAGTCCGCGGGCGTCGAGCAGTTCGAGGGTGCGGGCGTGGACGCCGAATGCGCGGCTGAGGGTGGACGGCGCGGCGCGCTTGTCCAGCACCGTCACCGATCGGCCGGCCGCCGCCAACTCTCCCGCGAGCATGCATCCGGTGGGTCCCGCGCCGATCACCACCACGTCGATGTGCTTCATGACGTTGCCTCCGATCGAAAGTGCCCCAGCTAAGTCAACAACTGTTGACTTCAACGGTAGGCGCATCCCGGCGCCAGGTCAACAGCTGTTGACTTACACTCTGAGAATGCCCGACCGCCGCGCCCGCTCCGCCGTCGCCACCCGCGCCGCGATACTCGACGCCGCCCGCGCCCGATTCGGCACCGACGGCTACGAACGCACGACGATGCGCGCCGTCGCGTCGGATGTGGGCGTCGACCCCGCACTGGTGGTCCGGTACTTCGGCAACAAGGAATCACTGTTCGCCGAGGCCGCCGAATTCGATCTGCACCTGCCCGACCTCCACGACGTTCCCGCGAAGGACCTCGCGACCGTGCTCATGCCGCGCTTCTTCGCGGTGTGGGAGAACGACGGCGCGTTCCTCCCCCTGCTCCGCGCGGCGGCGAGCAGCCCGCGGGCCGCCGAGGCGATGTTGCAGGTCTTCGCCCGCCAGGTGGCGCCCGCGCTGGCCGTGGTCACGGCGGACCGCCCGGACGAACGCGCGGCCCTCGTCGGGTCGCAGGTCCTCGGACTCGCCTTCTCGCGCTACGTACTCCGGGTGCCGCCCGTGGCGGACATGACGCACGAGCAGCTGATGCGCTGGGTCGGGCCGGTGCTCGAGTACTACCTCACGACCGAACCGCGGTAGCCCTGCCGGTGATGCCTGCCGCCGTTCAGCATCCAGCGGGCGTCGAGCTCGCTCGTGCTGCGGTGGTGCCGCCTGATCGTGAACGATGTGATCGGCAACCGCTCGACGACGCTCGCCTCGGCACGCGCATCGCCCGCGATGCCCTGTTCGAGAACCGAATACGCGGTGTGGTTGACCGAATGCACGGCCAGCCGGAGCGCGTCGAGCGCCGTGGGTCGCGGCCCGAACGCGGCGAGCGTGTGACCGCCGTCCACCGCGGTTTCGACCACCGCGTAGAAATGCCAGTCTGCGCCCGAATCGCCAGTCATGATGCGCCTCACTCGATGTGCTTCTGTGAGCTGTGCCATGACGATATCGCGGGGGTACGACACGTTTTCGGAGCCGCGTCGCTCAGGCGACGGACCGGCGGCCGATCCCGAAGAGCTCCTGGGGGACGTCGATCCCCTTGAGGCGGTGACTGCCCGCCGGTTCACCCCAGAACTCGTCGGTGTCGAGTTCGTCGTAGAACTCGCCGGTCACGACCACCTCGTGAGACGGCGCGACCGCGACGACGCGGCTCGCCATGTTCACGGGCCTGCCGAACCAGTCGCCCGCGCTCGGCACGGCTGTGCCCCAGGCGATCCCGGCCCGCAACGGCGGAAGCCCCTCGGCGCGGGCGGCCTGCACGAGGTCGAGCGCGGTGTATGCCAGCGCGTTGGGATCGGGCGAGACCAACATGACGGCGTCGCCGATCGTCTTCACCAGACGCACCGGCGGAAGCACCAGATCGGTGGCCAGCCCGTCCAGCCGCTCGGCCACCCGTCCCAGATCGGCGGGCGCCACCTGCTCACCGAGCAGCGTGAATCCGACGAGGTCGGCGAAGCAGACGCCGATCTCCTGCGCCCCTCGAACCTGCAGGTTCGAGTCCCTGGCGATACCCACCGCATCGGAGCGCAGTTGGTGGCGCAGAGTCGTGGCGATGAGGTGTGCCAGGATCTGCGCCTCGAAATCCGCGATGCGCCGCACCTCGACCGCGTACCGCAGGGCCACCTCGGGGTGATCCCGCGTCGCCTCGAGTCGCTCCTGTAGGAGCGCGTCCGCGGCGTCGGCGACCGTCCAGAGGTTGCGGCCGAGGACCCGGGCGGCCGCGAAGATTCCGCTCTCGTCGAGCCCCAGATCCCGGTACTGCTTGAGTCCGCGCGCGAGGTCGAGGTCGCCGTCGTCGTAGAACGTCCCGTCCTCCGACGCACCCCGGCCGATCGCCCGGAACCACCGCCGGGCGTCCTCCACGGTGACGCCGGTCTTCTCGGAGATCTCGTCGATGCCGTACCGGCCCTTCGGCGCCAGCGCGTGCTCGAGCAGCAGGTGCGCGAGCCGATTGTTCCGCGAGGCGGCGCGGAGTTCGTCGATCGACACCCCGTCCTCGATCAGGGTGTTCAGGACGCCCATCCGCGCAGAGCGATCCGATCCGCTGAGTCCGTCGAGGAGGCCGGCGGCCTCGAACTCGTGGACTTGCGTGGGCGGCGGACCCGGGCGTCGAAGCGGGCGAGGCGGCGGGGACACCAGACGTCCCGTTCGGGGCGTGATCCGTCGGGGCTGTCGCGGGTTGCGCACGCCCTCATCGTCCCAGGAACGACGCCGCCCTTCGCCGTAATCCTGCGAACTCGCTTCCCCCGCGACCCCGACCGAACTATATTCGGTAGGTGCCGATTCAAAGTCTGTTGCTGGACGCGGCGGAGGGCCACTTCGCCCGCCGCGGCGTCCTCGCGACGCGGCTCGCCGACATCCGGCACGAGGCCGGTGTCAGCGTGGGAGCCGTCTACCACCACTTCCCGAACAAGGAAGAGCTGTACCTCCAGGTCTGGTTACGCGCTCTCGCCGACTATCAGGACGGATTCCGGACCGCGCTCACGAAATGCGCGGATGCGCGGTCCGGGGTGGAAGGCGCTGTCGTCCGCCACCTGCAGTGGGTGTCCGGCAACCCGCAGCGGGCCACCATCCTCGCCGCGCCCCGGCCCCCGGGCATCGACGAGCGGGCCGATTCCACCAACGCGGCGTTCTTCCGCGACGTCACCCACTGGTGGCGGGTCCACGAACACTACGGAACGGTCCGCCGGTTCGAGTTCGACGTGCTCTACGCGCTGTGGCTGGGCCCGGCCCAGGAGTACTCCCGCCAGTGGCTCGCGGGCGCCATGACCACCGACCCCACCGCCGTGGCGCCCGAACTGGCGACCGCCGCATGGAACTCGCTACGGAACCAGGAGTAGAGGATGACAGTCGACGTCGCGCTCACCGCCGACACCGCGCAGGCCGTGCTGGCGGCCCAGCCGTTCAGCGTGCTGGTCGGCGCCCGCATGACCCAGTTCGGGGAGGGCGGCACCACCCTCGAGATCCCGGTCCGGGACGAACTGCGGCAACAGAACGGCTTCGTGCACGGCGGTGTCCTGTCATACGCCGCCGACAACGCTCTGACGTTCGCCGCGGGCACCGTGCTCGGCGCGAACATCATGACCGCCGGCTTCACGATCACCTACCTCCGCCCCGCCCAGGGCGTGCTGCTGCGGGCGGACGCCCGAGCCGACGCGTCGACCCGGCGACAGGCGTTGTGCCGGTGCGACATCTACGCGGTGCAGGACGACGGCTCGGAGGTACTGTGCGCCGCCGCCCAGGGCACGGCGACGGTCAAGCAGCCGCGGTAGTCGCGGCCGCACGGGATGGAACGATGGGACCATGGCTGAATCCGTCGACCGCGCATCCGTGGACAGGGCGCGTGAGCGCATCACCGGCCTGATCCGCAGGACACCCACGTTCCGCGCCACCGTCCCCACCGTGCACGGCGCCGTACCGGTGATCTTCAAACTCGAGTTCCTGCAGTACGGGGGCTCGTTCAAAGTGCGGGGCAGCCTCAACGCGCTGCTCCACGCCGAGGAGGACGGGCGGCTCGACGACGCGGGTGTCGTCATCGCGTCCGGCGGGAACGCCGCCATCGGCGCGGCCTGGGCGTCGCGTCTCAGGGGTGTGAAGTGCACGGTCGTCGTCCCCGTCACCGCACCCGACGTCAAGATCGACAAGCTGATCGCGCTCGGCGCGGACGTACGCAAGGTCGGTGCTCGATACGCCGAGGCGGCCGAGTATGCGGACGAACTCGCGACGTCGTCGAACGCTCTCGCCCTGCACGCCTACGATCTCCCCGACATCGTCGCCGGGGCGGGCACCATCGCCCTAGAGATCCAGGACGACGTCGCCGAGCCGCTGTCCTACGTGATCGCCGTCGGCGGCGGCGGACTGCTCTCCGGTGTCGTCGCAGGCAGCGGCGAGGACGACAGCATCTACGGCGTGGAACCGAGCGGAGCGGCGACGCTGCACTCCGCGGTCGCCGCCCGGCAACCCGTGGACATCGACATCGACAGCATCGCCGGCGATTCCCTCGGCGCCACCAAGATCGGTTCCATCGCCTGGGACACCGTCCTGTCGCGGCCCGTGTCCAGCTTGATCGTCGACGACGACGCCCTGATCGACGCGCGAACACTGCTGTGGGAGGAGTTCCGGATCGTCGTCGAGCACGGCACCGCCGCGGCGCTCGCCGCGATCGTCACCGGACAACTCGCCCCCGCCGACGACAAGCCGCTCTGCGTGGTGCTCTGCGGGGCCAACACGTCGATGACCAGCTACTGATCCGCCGTCTTCTCAGCCGCGCGGTTTCAGCCGGCTGTTCGGCAGTTCGGGTGCGGGCAGCGGATCGCCGTCATAGCCCTCGACCGTGCCGAACCGGGGGTCCGCGGGCGCCGCGCCCCGGAGCTCGGACTGCCACTCACGGCGGGAGCCGACGATGTCCTCGTGGGTGCGGCCGAGGAAGTTCCACCACATGATCACCTGTTCGCCCAGCGGCTCACCTCCGAGCAGCAGCAGCCGGGCCCGCGTTCCGCCCGCGTTGCGCAGCGCCACCAGCGCCTCCCCGGGCGGCTGATAGCCGAGTTCCGCCCACCGCAGCGTGGTCCCGCGCAGCTGCACCTCGCCCTCGTCGACGAGCACCCCGACCTCGAAGCCACGTTCGATGTCGAGGGTGACGTCCGCACCCGGCGCCAGGAGGATCTCCGCGCCGAGCAGCGGCGTGAATGTGCGCACCGGCGACGTGGAGCCCACCGTGCTCCCGAGGAACACCCGCACGGTCGCGCCGTCCAGTTCGACCGGGTCGGGTGCGTACGTCTCGAACGCCGGATCCGCGTCCTGCGCCGACGCCGGCAACGCCACCCACAGCTGCGCGCCGTGCAGGATGCGTGTCTGCGGGGTCGAGACCTCGGAGTGCGCGATCCCCCGCCCCGCGGTCATCAGGTTGAGCTCACCGGGACGCACCATCGCATGCGAGCCGATGCTGTCGCGGTGTTCGATCTCGCCGGTGAACAACCAGCTCACCGTCTGCAGTCCCGTGTGTGGGTGCGGCGGAACGTTCATCCCGCCCGTCGTCCCGACGTCGTCCGGACCGTAGTGGTCGGCGAAGCACCACGCTCCGATCAGCGACCGCTCCCGCTGCGGGAGGGTGCGCCGGACCGGCATCGCGCGGGGACCGCCGAGCGGGACCTCGCGCGCACCGAGCACCTGGATGCCCCCGCCGTCGGGGTGCGACTCGCACCGCTCTTCCACCGAATTCGTCTCCAGATTGCTCACTGTTCCATCGTGCCTTCCGTCAGTCCTGTGCGCCGCGCAGTTTCGCGCAGAGCTCGGTGAGCGTGTCGAGTTCGTCGTCGGACAGTGCCGGGCCGACGTGTCTCCGGATGCTCGCCGCGTGCCGACGTCCGACGGACTTCTGCACACGAGCACCCTCGTCCGTCAAAGCGACGACGGTCCCCCGGCGGTCGCCCGGATCGCATTCCCGCGTGACGAATCCGGACCCGGCCAGCCGCTCGACGAGCCTGCTCAGCGACGGCTGGCTGAGCAGGATCTCCCGGTTGAGATCGTGCAGACGCAGTCTGCGCCCGGGGGCCCGGCCGAGCGTGAACAGCACGTCGTATTCGCGCATGCTCAGCTCGTCCCACACGTCGTCGGCGGCGAGGTTGCGCATCACCGCGACCTGGGCGCGGAAGATCGCCTCCCACGCCTCGGCCGCGCGTTCGGTCCTACTGACGGGCGGCATCGACGGGCTCGCGATCGGCCTTCATCGACGCGTGCGTCGGCGGGTTGTCCGGCACGCCGGCAGGTCGGCGGGCAGCGAACTCCTTGCGCAGCACGGGCACGACCTCGCCGCCGAGCAGATCCAGTTGCTCGAGCACCGTCTTCAGGGGTAGTCCCGCATGGTCGACGAGGAACAACTGCCGCTGGTAGTCGCCGAAGAAGTCGGCAAACGTCAGGGTCTTCTCGATCACCTGCTCCGGTGTGCCGACGGTCAGCGGAGTCTGCTCGGTGAAGTCCTCGAGACTCGGCCCGTGGCCGTAGACGGGGGCGTTGTCGAAGTAGGGCCGGAACTCGTCGACGGCGTCCTTGGCGTTCCGGCGCATGAACACCTGCCCGCCCAGTCCGACGATCGCCTGGTCCGCGCGGCCGTGACCGTAGTGCTCGTACCGCTCGCGGTAGAGGTTGATCAGGGCGATGTAATGCTCCTTCGGCCAGAAGATGTTGTTGGCGAAGAAACCGTCACCGTGGAACGCCGCGATCTCGGCGATCTCCGGACTGCGGATCGAGCCGTGCCACACGAAAGGCGCGATGCCGTCGAGCGGACGCGGCGTGGACGTGAACCCCTGCAGCGGGGTGCGGAACTGTCCCTGCCAATCGACGACGTCCTCGTCCCACAGCCGGCGCAGCAGCCGGTAGTGCTCGAGCGCCAGCGGAATCCCCTGGCGGATGTCCTGCCCGAACCAGGGGTAGACGGGGGCCGTGTTTCCGCGACCCATCATGAGGTCCACCCGGCCGTCCGCGAGGTGCTGCAGCATCGCGTAGTCCTCGGCGATCTTCACCGGGTCGTTGGTGGTGATCAGCGTCGTGGACGTCGACAGGATGATCTTCTCGGTCTGCGCTGCGAGGTAGCCGAGCATGGTGGTCGGGGACGACGGCACGAACGGCGGGTTGTGGTGCTCGCCGGTGGCGAACACGTCGAGCCCGACGTCCTCCGCATGCTTGGCGATGGTCGTCATCGCCTTGATGCGCTCGTGCTCGGTGGGGGTACGGCCGGTGGTGGGATCGGGGGTCACGTCGCCGACGGTGAAGATTCCGAACTGCATAGCTGTTCCTCTCGCGCCAGAACTCCATGCGTTTGCATGAAACTATTGCAACATTCAACCACCTCGTCCTATTCCGGGAACGACGAAGGGCGGCAAGCGCAGCTCGTTCGCCCTCGGCGACGTTCGGATCGAACGAACCTGATCAGTGCATCATGACCGTCGGGGCACCTTCGGCCTCGAGCTTCGGGTTGACCGACTTCTTCCGCGGCAGCAGGAACGCCGGGATGAGCGTCAAGGCGATCAGCACGGTGGCGACCAGGAACGTGTTGCCGAACGCATCGGCGGCCTGGCTCAGGACCTGATCCACCATTCCGGGAGGCTCCTGTGCGGCGACCTCGGGCACGTGCTGCATCGCGACCGTCTGACTGTCGAGACCGCGATCGAGCAGCTGGTTGGTGAGGACCACCGACATGACGGCGGTACCGATCGAACCGGCGGTCTGCTGGACGATGTTCATCAGCGTGGAACCGCGCGCGACCTGCTCGTTGGACAGCGTGACGATCGCTGCCGTCATCAGCGGCATCATGGTGCAGCCCATGCCCATGCCCATCACGAACAGCGCACCCATCAGCAGCCAGGTCGGCGAGTCCGACGCCACCTGCGTGAAGACACCCAGACCGATCAGGATCAACGGCAGACCCGTCAGCACGATCTTGCCGGGGCCGATCTTGTCGACGAGACGTCCGGCCACCGGCATGGTCAGCATCGCGCCGATACCCTGCGGAGCCATCAGCAGACCGGCGGCGAGCGTGGTGTGACCACCGACCTGGATGAAGTAGCTGGGGAACAGCAGACCGGCACCCATGAATGCGACGATGAACAGCGAGGTCGTGATGACCGCGACCGACAGCTGCCGGTTCTTGAACAGGTGCAGGTCGATCAGCGGGTGATCCTTGCGGAGTGCGTGGACGACGAACGCGACGATCAGCGCCAGGCCGATCGCACCGGGCACGAGCACGCGAGCCGAAGCGACCGTGCCCACCTCCGGGATGGACGACACACCGAACAGGAACAGAGCCAGACCCGGCGAGAGCAGCAGCATGCCGAGGAAGTCGAAGGACTCCGAGGGCGACGCGTTGTCGGAGGGCAGGATGATGAACGCGGCAGCCAGGGCGATGATGCCGATGGGCAGGTTGATCAGGAAGATCCAGTGCCAGCTCGCCGCCTCGATCAGCCAGCCGCCGAGGATCGGACCACCGATGGGGCCGAGCAGCATGGGGATTCCGAGAACCGCCATGACCCGGCCGACACGGTCGGGGCCGGCCGCCTTCGTCATGATCGTCATGCCGAGCGGCATCAACATGCCGCCGCCGAGGCCCTGCAGGACGCGGAAGCCGATGAGTGACGTGATGTCCCACGCGAAGCTACACAGCACCGAGCCGAGGACGAACAGCACGAGCGCCGTCATGTAGAGGCGCTTGGTGCCGAATCGGTCGGCCGCCCACCCTGTGACGGGGATGACGGTGGCCAGGGCGAGCGTGTACGCGGTCATCGTCCACGCGACAGTGGCGTACGTGGTGTCGAACTCCGTGGCGAACGTCGGCAACGCGACGCTGACGACGGTCACGTCGAGGATCGACATGATGGCACCGAGCACCACCACGGACGCGATCTTGAGGACCGTGCCGTCGAGCTTGTCGGGCGCCGCGTTCGCGGCGGTCGGCGATGTCATCCGAGTATCTCCTGGTTGAGTTCTCGCAGGGACTCCCCCGCGAGGATCGGTTGTAGTGCCTCGATCAGCCGAGTCCGCTCGATCTCCGGAACCCGCCATGCGAACCGTCGCAATTGATCACGCTTGCATTCGATGTGCTGGGTAGCGACCTTATGTCCGGCCTCCGACAAGGAGACCCGCTTGACCCGCCGGTCGCGTTCGTCCTCCCGGCGAACGACCAGACCCAGTTTCACGAGTTGATCGACGTTCCGACCCGCTGCGGCCACCGAGAGCCGCAACCGCTCGGCCACCTCGTTGATCGGAAGTGGCTCACCGTGCTGAACCAGCGCGAAGAGCATGCGCACCTGCGAAAACGTGAGGTCCAGCTCGATGAGGTTGTCCATCGACTCCGACTCCCCCGCACTCAACAGTTGGGTGAAGAAGTCGTTGAGTAGTTCGAAGAGAAGATCAGGAGATTTGTCGGGCACCCTCGAATGCTAGCGCTCATGCAACTATTGCCCAAGAGCAACTATGGCGCAACCGAATAAATGGTGTCAGGTATCACATCCCCCGGCGACACCCTCGCCCTGCGGGTTCAGTCCTGGACGAGCACCGCTTTACCCAGCACGAGGCCCGCCTCGAGATCTCGCAATGCGTCCGCGGCCCGCTCGAGTGGATACCGGGAAGTGACCACGGGACGCAATCCTCGTTCGACGTGCCGGATCAGCGCGGCATGCACCTCTTCCAGCGCATTCGGTTCGGTCCGGATGAACTCACCCCACGCCGCACCCACGATGCTGATGTTGCGGAACAGCACCCGGTTCACCTTCACCTCGGGGATCGCCCCTCCCGCGAAACCGATCACGACCAGCCGGCCTTCCGGGGCCAGCACCCGGACGGCCTCGTCGAACGCGTCGCCGCCGACCGGGTCGACCACGATCTGCGCGCCCCGGCCGCCGGTCAGCGCGCGGACCCGGGCGCCCCAGCCGTCGTCGAGGCGGACGACCTCGTCGGCCCCTAGTTCGCGCAGGAAGTCTTCGGCCCCGTCCCGGCGCACCACCGCGATCACGCGGGCGCAGTGCGCCTTGGCCAGCTGGATGGTGGACGTCCCCACCCCACCCGCCGCGCCGAGGACGACGACGGTTTCGCCTGCCCGCAGCCGGGCCCGGCGCTCCAGCGCGAACTCCATCGTCTGGTAGTTGACGATCAGCGACGCCGCCTCGTCGAAATCCAGGATCGACGGAATGGGCAGCACCTGCGCCGGCGGCACCGCGACCCGTTCGGCGTAACCGCCGACCTGCGACGCCGCGAGCACCCGCTGACCGGGCTCGAATCCACTGTCCGCCGGTGCCGACACCACGACACCCGCGACTTCGGCGCCGGGAACGAACGGCAACTCGGGGCCGAGCTGATACTTGCCGTAGCTGATCAGCAGGTCGGGGAAGCACACGCCGCTGGCCTTGACGTCGATCAGGACGAGCCCCTCGGCCGCCGGTTCGGGTACGTCCTGCAGCGTCATGCCGCCCGGCCCCGACAGCTCCGTCACCACCACTGCGCGCATGCTCGAAACAGTAGACGCGCGGGGGTGGCGAGAGGCGTCAACGAGCGAACAGCCGCTTCCGCTTGCGGGCGACGGACACCAGCTCGACCTTGTCGGTCATCTTCACGCGGGGCCGGCCGGACCCCGCCGCGCGACCGGTCTCCGCCTTGTCGATCGCCCGCCAGCCGGGGAACCCGATCTGTTCGGGCTGGCGCCGCTCGATCAGCTTCTTCACGTCCTTGCGGGTGCCGACCGTGCCGAGGAGTTTTCCGGCCTCGAAATCCGCGAGCAGCGACGACACCGTCTCCTTCGCGCACGCCTTGTTGGTGCCGATGACGCCGCTGGGACCGCGCTTGATCCATCCGGTCACGTACACCCGGTCGGTGACCCGGCCGTGCTCGTTGGGGATCACGCCGCGCTTCTCGTCGAACGCGACACCGCTGACGCGGTTGCCGCGGTAGCCGATGGAGCGCAGCACGAGCGAGGTGTCCAGCGAGCCCTCCTCGCCGCGAGCCCGGGCGGACAACGCGCCGGAGTCGTCGACCACCAGTTCGTTGCGTCCATAGCGCAGGGCCTCTGCCTTGCCGGATCCGGTGACCTCGAGCGGCGACGTCAGGTAACGGAACACGATGCGCTTGTGACCGGGCCGCGGGGCACGCTGCGCGAACTCCCGCGCGAGCCGGACTTTCATCGCGGTGGCCGGATCGTCGAGCAGTGCCTCACTGGCCGGGTCGAGGTCGAGATCGGCGTCGTCGATGACGACGTCCACGTTCTCGAGGTCGCCGAGCGCCAGGAACTCGGGGTTGCTGTAGGCGGCCTGCGCGGGCCCGCGGCGGCCGAGGAGCACGACCTCCTCGATGTTGCTGCGGCGCAGGGCGGCGAGGGCGTGATCGGCGATGTCCGTCCGTTCCAGCTCCTCGACGTTCATCGTGAGGATGCGGGCCACGTCGAGCGCGACGTTGCCGTTACCGACGATTACCGCGCGCTTCGCGGACAGGTCGAACGTGCGCTCCGCGTAGTCCGGGTGGCCGTTGTACCAGGCCACGAATTCGGTGGCGGCGTGCACGCCGGGAAGGTCCTCGCCCGGGAGTCCCAGACGCCGGTCGCTCGACGCCCCGACGGCGTAGATGACGGCGTGGTGATTCTCCAGCAGCTCGTCGTGGGTGACGTGCGTGCCGACCTCGACGTTGAGGTGGAACTCGAAGTTCGGCCGGTCGAGGCTCCACTCGAACATCCGGGTCACCTCCTTGGTGCCGGGATGGTCGGGTGCGACACCGGCGCGGACGAGTCCCCACGGGGTCGGGAGCTTCTCGAACATCTCGACCTCGACGTCGGAGCGTTCGAGCAGTTCACCGGCGGCGTAGCAGGCCGCCGGGCCCGCGCCGACGACGGCGACCCGGAGCTTGCCGAGGTCGCGGCGCGGCGGCGTCGCGGGCGTGAGGGGGATCCACCCCGTCGGCATGGGGTTGGTCGTGTAGTACTCGGCGTTGATGTCCTTGTAGCGGGTGAGTGAGCCGATGAGCTTGTCTTCCGGGAAGATCGCGTCGACCGGACAGGCATCGACGCAGGCCCCGCAGTCGATGCAGGTTTCCGGGTCGATGTGCAGCATCTCGGTCTGCGCGAATTCCCGCTCCTCCGGTGTCGGATGGATGCAGTTCACGGGGCATGCGGAGACGCAGCTCGCGTCGTTGCAGCACGCCTGGGTGATGACATATGCCATTGCGGTTTCCTCACACCTGTCCGGACCATCGAACTCGTTTATGTTACACGTAGTAACAGTTATATGAACTGTACTGAGAATCGCGTCCGCAAACAAGCACCGGCGCCGGGATGGAAGAATCGGGGCTCCGTCCACGAGCGAAGGAACCGCATCTTGGCACTCGACCGACCCCTCGCCGCTGCCCCCGCACGCGGCCGCTTCTTCGAGACGTCCTGGCCGGTCCGCACCGGCGACATCGATGCGGCCAAGCGCCTGCGCCTCGACGGGATCGCGCGGTATCTGCAGGACGCCGGACTGGACAACCTCGACGCGGTCGACGCCGCCGACAGCCACCCGCTGTGGATCGTCCGGCGCACCGTCATCGACGTCGTACGACCGGCGGTATGGCCCGAGCGGGTGCACCTCCGGCGCTGGTGCTCCGCGCTCTCGACCCGCTGGACGAACATGCGGGTCCAGATCGAGGGTGAGGCGGGCGCCCTCATCGAGACCGAAGGCTTCTGGATCCACATCAGCGGCGAAACGGGAATGCCCACCCGCATCGACGACGGGTTCATCGAACGCCTCGGCGAGTCGGCGGAGGAACACCGGCTCAAGTGGAAGCGGTGGCTCGTCGAGAATGCGCCGTCCGCAGACGAGGACGGCATCGTGGATACCGAGTTCGTCCTACGCCGCACCGACATCGACCCGTTCGACCACGTCAACAACGCCGTCTACTGGCAGGCCGTCGAAGAACTGCTCGCCGACCACGAGCATCCGGGCGGCGGCCGCCTCGTCGACAATCCCCATCGCGCCGTGCTCGAGTACCTCTCGCCCATCGTGTCGACCGACCGAATTGTCCTGCGCTCGAGGCGGGACGACACGTCGCTGACCGTGTGGTTCCTGGTCGACGACGCCCTGCGTGCCGTGGCCAGCGTCGGGCCACTCGCCGCCTGATCAGACCATCTGCTGGGTGCCGATCACCCGCAACAGGTCGAGCCGGGCCCGCGCGTCGGAGCCCGGCTGCGGCATGTACACGAGCAGGTGCTGGTAGGCGCTCGGGGTCAGCAGCGTCTCGCAGACGAGGTCGATGCGTCCGACCTCGGCGTGGAGGACGGTCTTGGTGTCGGACCGGCGGACGGCCACATCGTGCCTGTCCCAGAGCGCGGCGAATTCGGTGCTGCTCTCGTAGAGGCGGTCCACCAGTTCCGTCACGTCGGCGTCACCGGCCCGCCGGGCGGCCGTCGCCCGCAGGTCCGCGACGTGATGTCCGGCGAGCCGCTCGTGATCGTCCTCGGGGAAGATCCCGCGCTCGCCGGGGTGCGCGAACCACCGCCACGGCACGTACCGATCGAGACCCGAATACCGGGACGCGTCGCCGAACAGGATCACGTGCATGCGGTTCTGGACCAGCACTTCCCCGAGGTCCGAGATGACGCAGCCCGGGGTGTCGTCGAGCTTGTCGAGCAGGTGCAGCAGTCCCGGCCCGACGTGCTTGTTGCCCGCGGCCCGCATCGGCGGCACCTGACCCGACAACAGGTAGAGATGGTCTCGCTGATCGTCGGTCAGCCGCAACGCCCGCGCGATCGACGCCAGGACCTGCGTCGACGGATGCGGACCGCGGGCCTGCTCGAGTCGCGTGTAGTAGTCCGTCGACATTCCCGCGAGCATCGCCACCTCGTCGCGCCGGAGCCCCGGCGTCCGCCGGCGTACACCCGGTGGCAGTCCGACGTCGGCCGGAACCAGCTGTTCCCTGCGACGGCGGAGGAAGTCGGCCAACTCGGAGCGGTTCATGCATCAACTGTGCCGGACCCACCGGGACGCTGCCAGGGATCGCCGGTCCCCCGATGAACGGTCTCTGGTTGCCGCTCGCGGCGACGGCGACGCTGGTGTCAGTCCGGAACAGACACCGACCATCGGAGCAGAACATGATCAGCACCACCGCACTCGGAACCACCGGTCCCACAGTCAGCCGGCTCGGCCTCGGCGCCATGGGCATGTCCGGGATGTACGGCAGGACGGACGACGCGGAGTCCACCGCCACCATCCACGCGGCGCTCGACGCCGGGATCGACCTCGTCGATACCGGGGACTTCTACGGATCGGGCCACAACGAGTCCCTGATCGGCAAGGCCCTTGCGGGCCGTCGACGGGAGGACGTGACCCTCAGCGTCAAGTTCGGCGGGCTGCGCGGCCCCGGCGGCACGTGGGCCGGAGTCGACACGCGACCCGAGTCGATCCGCAACTTCCTCGCCTACTCGCTGCAGCGTCTCGGTGTCGACTACATCGACATCTACCGCCCCGCCCGCCTCGACCCCGACGTGCCGATCGAGGACACCGTCGGAACGATCGGCGAACTCGTCGAGGCCGGCTACGTGCGCCACATCGGGCTGTCCGAGGTGGGCCCCGAGACCCTGCGCCGCGCGGCGGCGGTGCACCCGATCGTGGACCTGCAGATCGAGTACTCGCTCGTCTCGCGGGGTATCGAGGCCGAGATCCTCCCGCTCTGCCGGGAACTCGGGATCGGCGTGACGGCCTACGGCGTACTTTCCCGGGGCCTGCTCAGCGACTCGCTGCGCACCGATCAGACCCTCGCGGCCGACGACTTCCGCGCACACAGCCCCCGGTTCCAGGGCGACAACCTCCGGCAGAACCTCACCCTCGTCGACTCGCTCGCCGACGTGGCCGCGCAGCACGGTGTGAGCGTCGCGCAGCTGGCGATCGCGTGGGTTCTCGCCCAGGGCGACGACATCGTGCCCGTCGTCGGAGCGCGCACCGTCGCCCGGCTCGAGGAGACGCTCGGCGCACTCGACGTCCACCTCGGCGCCGGTGACCTCGCCGCCATCGCCGCAGCGGTTCCCGACACCGCGGTCGCCGGGGACCGCTACGCACCCGCGCAGATGGCCCAACTCGACAGTGAACGCGCCGGCGTGGGGCGCTAGCGTCTAGCCATGGCCTCGCACAGCTCGTCGCGGAATCGCACCCTGATCCTGATGCGCCACGGCAAGTCGGCGTACCCGGAGGGGGTCGCGGATCACGAGCGGCCGTTGGCGCCCCGCGGGCGGAAGCAGGCGGGAATGGCCGGTGAGTGGCTGCGGTCGACTCAGCCGCCGATCGACGCCGTGCTGTGTTCGACCGCTCGCCGCACCCGGGAAACGCTGGAGGCGACCCGGGTCGGCGCTCCCGCCCGGTTCGCCGAGGAGTTGTACGGCGCGTACCCGTCCGAGGTGCTCATGGAGATCGTGCGGGTCGAGTCATCGGTGCGCACGCTGCTCGTGGTCGGGCATGTTCCCGGCATGCCGTCGACGGCACTGGATCTGGCAGGCAACCCCGACACCGGGGATGCCGACCTGATGCGGGAGAAGTTCCCGACGTCCGCGCTCGCCGTTCTCACGGTGCCGTGCGAGTGGGACGAACTCACGTCGAGCGCGGCGTCACTCGCCGCGTTCCACGTTCCGCGGTAGCGGCCTCAGAACAGCTTCCGGCCGACCACGGCGACAACACCCAGAATCAGGACCAGCACGAGGGCCGACCAGAATCCGAACAGCCACCAGACCACCCCGAAGACGACCAGTGCCGGTGCCACGGTGATGAGTGCGATCGTGGGGCTTTCCCGCAGCACTTCGAGTGCCGACTCCGTCTTGACGCGATCGATCTTCTTCTCGGACATCTCGTCTCCGTTCAGCGAACCACGCATATCGGACAGGTGTGGTCGAGGATAGTCTTCACGGGACGAAAACCCGGTCGAGCGAGGGCAGACCAGCGGCGAGGGAGATGGGGAAAGCGCAGTGACCACCCGACAGGAGAAGGCCGCACAGACGCGCCGGGACTTGCTCGACGCAGCCAGAGTGGTCTTCGAACGCAACGGTTACCTGAACGCCACCATCACCGACATCACGACCGAGGCCGGCAAGGCGGCGGGTTCGTTCTACAACCATTTCGACGGCAAGGAAGCGCTGCTCCTCGCGCTCGCGGACGACATCGGCGACGACGCGGATGCACTCATCACCACCTCTCCCGACGATCTGCGGAACCTCGGTCCGCATCTCGCCGTGTTCTGGCAACTGCAGTCGCGGCATCGCCCCGTGATGGCCGCGCTCCGCGACGCAGCCCTCGTCGATCCCGAGTTCGCGCAGCGGATGCACGACTTCGGGATTTAGCAGATGAAGCCGTGGGCCGAACTCCTCACCACACTCTCCGCAGACGGCGCACGCCTCCCCGCGAGCCCCGACGTCAGTGCACAGCTGCTCGCCGCGGTGGCCACCGCCTTCGTCGACCTGTGGGACGGCGACGACGATGCGGGCATCGCCGCACTCACCCGGTTCGTCGAGCGCGGGCTCCTCGGCTAACTGCCCGGGAACGTCACGACGTCGAGGTACAGCGGCATCTCGTCGGTGCGCGATCCGGTCTGCGTTCCCGCCTCGTCGACCACCGGGGCGCCTGCGGTCGCAGCAGCTTCGAGGCTCTCCCCCGTCACCCGCCCGTCGAGGTCGAAGTTCTCGAACTCGAACGGAATGCCGTTCGACGCCAGATAGTCCGGCCCGTCCATCAGATGGAAGTGCAGGTGCGGCGCGTCGGTGTTTCCGCTGTTGCCCAGCAACCCGAGCTGGTCGCCCGCCCGCAGGTCCTGGCCGACGCTGATGTCGTCCACACTGCCGGGCTGCAGGTGTGCGTAGAACGCGTACCGCCCGTTGCCGATGTCCTGGACGACGTGGTTTCCGCCGTACTGGTCGAGGGGCAGTCCCTGCGGACTGGCACCCGGAACCTGTTCGGACAGATCGCCCACGACGGCGATCACCTTGCCGTCCGACACCGCGCGCACCGGTGCGCCGTAGTACTCGTAGCTCGACAGCTGAGTCTTGTCGCCGACGTAGATGCGTCCCTGCTCGTCGAGCTGGACGAAATCGATCGCGAAGCGCTCGGCCGCGAGCATCCGGCCGTTCATCGGCAGCACGGCCGCGCGGTGGGACGTGACCGTGCAGCAGCCGGTGCCGTCGAGCCACCGCGGACCGTCGAGGGGAGCGCGGATCCGGACGGCGTCGCGGGTGTCGACTTCGGTGTCGGCCACGTTCTCGGCGAGCTGCGACGGCACGAGTGACGTCGCCTGCGGAAAGTTGACGTTCACGACGTGGCCGAGACTGTCGGGCACATCGTCGGGACTGTTCAGTGTCGCGTCGATCCACACCAGCCCCTGCTGTCCGGGGGCGAGGACGGTGCCGGTCTTCGGGCCTCCGCCGAGTGCCTGGAACCACGGCGTCAGCGCGTCGCCGGTCAGGTCCACCAGCGTGCGGTCGTCGCCCTTCACCTGCAGCGACGTGATCGTCGCCGGCTGCGAACCGGTGTTCGTCAGCCGCAGTTCGTAGGCGAGGTGCACGCGACCGTCGCTGCCCGTCACCGGGATCGGTGCGGCCACCACATCCGCGACCACCGGAGTGAGCACAGCGGGACCGGCGGACGCGGCCGGCGTCGCCGATGACGTCGCCTCGCTCTCCTGGGTGTCCGAGCCCGTGCAGGAGGTCGCGGCTGCCACGACGACGGCGAGTAGGAGCGCGATGGCGAACCTCGGCCGGGCCATCATCCGACGCTAGCAACGGCGAACACCCGGCGACAAGGCATGGAAACAGATGAAGGCCCCACCCCCGAAGAGAGTGGGGTGGGGCCTTCGTCGTTGGTGAGTGCTCGGCGAGTCCTGGGACTCGTCAACCGCTCACGGGCGCGGAGCGCCTACCGGTAATCGTTGCTGAAACCGTAATCGTCCAGCGGCACCGCGGCACCGGTGTTCTGGCCGAAGCCGTCCGGGCTGTAGTACTGGTCGTCGTAGGACGGAACCGCGTACGCAGCAGCGCGGGCCTCTTCGGTCGGCTGAACCTGGATGTTGCGGTAACGGTTGATACCGGTACCGGCAGGGATCAGCTTTCCGATGATCACGTTTTCCTTCAGACCGATCAGCTTGTCCGAGCGGCAGTTGATCGCCGCATCGGTCAAGACGCGAGTGGTCTCCTGGAACGACGCCGCGGACAGCCACGAATCGGTCGCCAGCGATGCCTTGGTGATACCCATCAGCACCGGACGTCCGGCGGCCGGCTCACCACCCTCGGCGACGACACGGCGGTTGGCCGCTTCGAAGTCCGCACGCTCCGTCAGCGAACCGGGCAGGAACTCCGTGGCGCCCGAGTCGATGATCGTCACGCGACGCAGCATCTGGCGCACGATGACCTCGATGTGCTTGTCGTGGATCGACACACCCTGGCTCCGGTACACCTCCTGGACCTCGTTGACGAGGTGGATCTGCACCTGACGGGGGCCCATGACACGCAGCACCTCGTGCGGATCGGCAGCACCTTCCATTAGCTGCTGACCGACCTCGACGTGGTCACCGTCGGCCAGAAGGCGTTCGGTGCCGTCGTCGTGCTTGAAGACACGCAGACGCTGACGCTTCGAGAGCTTGTCGTAGACAACCTCTTCGCCACCGTCGTCCGGGACGATGGTGATCTTGTAGAAGCGGTCGCCGTCCTCGAGCTGCACGCGGCCACTGACGTCGGCGATCGGGGCCTTGCCCTTGGGGACGCGGGCCTCGAACAGCTCCTGAACACGCGGCAGACCACCGGTGATGTCGTCTCCGGCGACACCACCCTGGTGGAACGTACGCATGGTCAGCTGGGTACCGGGCTCACCGATGGACTGTGCGGCGACGATACCGACGGCCTCACCGATGTCGACGAGCTTGCCGGTGGCCATGGAGCGGCCGTAGCAGGTGGCGCAGACGCCGGTGCCGGTGGTGCAGGTGAGCACCGAGCGGACCTTGACCTGCGTGATGCCTGCCTCGAGCAGCGCGTCGATAGCCGGGTCGCCCAGGTCGTGTCCACGCTCGACGATGACGTTGCCGTTCTCGTCGACCGCGTCGGCGGCCAGGGTGCGGGCGTACGTGCTCGTCTCCACGTGTGCATCGCGGATAAGCGTGCCGTCGGCCTGCTTCTCGGCGATCGTGGTGACGATGCCGCGCTCGGTTCCACAGTCGACCTCGCGGACGATGACGTCCTGCGAGACGTCCACCAGACGACGGGTCAGGTAACCCGAGTCGGCGGTGCGGAGCGCGGTGTCGGCCAGACCCTTACGGGCACCGTGCGTGTTGATGAAGTACTCGAGAACGGTCAGGCCTTCCTTGAAGGAAGACTTGATCGGACGCGGGATGAACTCACCCTTCGGGTTGGTCACCAGACCCTTCATGCCGGCGAGCGAACGAACCTGAGTCATGTTGCCGGCGGCGCCGGACTTCACGATCATCGGGATCGGGTTGTCGTCGGGGAAGTGGGCCTCCATGGCCTTACCGACCTCGTCGGTGGCCTCGGACCAGATCTTGACCAGGGCGCTGTTGCGCTCGGTCTTATTCAGAGCACCACGCTGGTACTTCTTCTCGATCTGGTCGGCCTGAGCCTCGAAGGACTCCATGATCTGAGCCTTCTCCGGCGGCACGAGGACGTCGGAGATCGAGACCGTGACACCGGAACGCGTGGCCCAGTAGAAACCGGCGTCCTTCAGCTTGTCGACGGTCTGCGCGACCACGATCATGGGGTAGCGCTCGGCGAGATCGTTGATGATCGTCGCCTGACGCTTCTTCGGCATCTGCTCGTTGACGAACGGGTAGTCCGCGGGCAGCAGCTCGTTGAAGAGCACGCGACCCAGCGTCGTCTCCGCGGTCCAGCCGTCACCGTAGTTCCAGCCTTCGGGGAACAGCTCCGACTCGATGTCGCGGGGCGGGCGCTGCTGCGTGAGCCGCACCTTGATCTTCGCCTGCACGACGAGCGCGCCACGATCGACGGCCATCTGAGCCTCGGCAGGCGAGGAGTACACGCCCTGCTCCGCCTCGTCGCTGGTCGACGCTGCGAGCTCGCCGATCGCACCCTCGTCCAACCGGGTCAGGTGGTACAGACCGGTGACCATGTCCAGACGGGGCATGGCGAGCGGTCGACCCGACGCGGGCGACAGGATGTTGTTCGACGACAGCATCAGGATGCGAGCCTCGGCCTGCGCCTCCGCGGACAGCGGAAGGTGCACGGCCATCTGGTCACCGTCGAAGTCGGCGTTGAAGGCCTCACACACCAGCGGGTGGAGCTGAATGGCCTTACCCTCGACCAGCTGCGGCTCGAAGGCCTGGATGCCCAGGCGGTGCAGCGTCGGTGCACGGTTCAGCAGCACGGGGTGCTCGGCGATGACCTCTTCGAGGACGTCCCACACCTGTGCGCGCTGACGTTCCACCATGCGCTTGGCGGACTTGATGTTCTGCGCGTGGTTCAGGTCGACCAGACGCTTCATCACGAACGGCTTGAACAGCTCGAGAGCCATCAGCTTCGGCAGACCGCACTGGTGCAGCTTGAGCTGCGGACCGACGACGATGACGGAACGACCCGAGTAGTCGACGCGCTTGCCGAGCAGGTTCTGACGGAAACGACCCTGCTTGCCCTTGAGCAGGTCGCTCAGGGACTTCAGCGGACGGTTACCGGGACCCGTGACGGGGCGGCCACGACGGCCGTTGTCGAACAGCGCGTCCACGGACTCCTGCAGCATCCGCTTCTCGTTGTTGACGATGATCTCGGGGGCACCGAGGTCGATCAGTCGCTTGAGGCGGTTGTTGCGGTTGATCACGCGGCGGTACAGGTCGTTCAGGTCGGAGGTGGCGAAACGGCCACCGTCGAGCTGAACCATCGGACGCAGCTCCGGCGGGATCACCGGGACGGCGTTCAGAACCATGCCCATGGGCGAGTTCTGGTTGGTCTGGAAGGCTGCGACGACCTTGAGACGCTTCAGCGCACGGAGCTTCTTCTGCCCCTTGCCGCTGCGGATGGTCTCGCGGAGGTTCTCGGC
The DNA here is from genome assembly GCF_000014565.1 of Rhodococcus jostii RHA1. NCBI lineage: Bacteria > Bacillati > Actinomycetota > Actinomycetes > Mycobacteriales > Nocardiaceae > Rhodococcus > Rhodococcus jostii. Next base: position 2,080,328 of record NC_008268.1, read on the forward strand.
CTCGGCGTCGATGTCGAAGTTCTCCATGAGCTTCTGGATCGACTCGGCACCCATGGCGCCCGTGAAGTACTCGCCGTAGCGGTCGACGAGCTCGCGGTACAGCAGTTCGTCGACGATGAGCTGCTTGACACTGAGCTTGGTGAACGTGGTCCAGATCTCGTCGAGACGGTCCAGCTCACGCTGCGCGCGGTCACGGAGCTGACGCATCTCGCGCTCGCCGCCGTCCTTGACCTTGCGGCGGACGTCGGACTTGGCGCCCTCCGCCTCCAACTCGGCGATGTCGGCTTCGAGCTTCTGCGCGCGGGCCTCGAGGTCGGCGTCACGCTGATCCGCGACGGACTTCTTCTCGACCTGCATCTCGGCTTCGAGAGTGGACAGCTCGTTGTGACGCAGTTCCTCGTCGACACCGACGATGACGTACGCGGCGAAGTAGATGATCTTTTCGAGATCCTTCGGCGCCAGGTCGAGCAGGTAGCCGAGACGGCTGGGCACGCCCTTGAAGTACCAGATGTGCGTGACCGGGGCGGCCAGTTCGATGTGGCCCATGCGCTCACGCCGAACCTTGGCGCGGGTCACCTCGACGCCGCAGCGCTCACAGATGATGCCCTTGAAGCGGACACGCTTGTACTTACCGCAGTAGCACTCCCAGTCCCGGGTGGGGCCGAAGATCTTCTCGCAGAAGAGGCCGTCCTTCTCGGGCTTGAGGGTGCGGTAGTTGATGGTCTCCGGCTTCTTGACCTCACCGTAGGACCAATTGCGGATGTCCTCTGCACTGGCGAGGCCAATGCGGAGTTCATCGAAGAAGTTGACGTCGAGCACGTAACTTCCTTTCCCCAGAGGGATTGTGGATCAACGGTCGCCCGCCGATTCCTGACTGCCAATTCAAATGTGAACTACGCCCCCGGACCCTGATTTCTCAGGACCCGGGGACCGAAACCTAGTTCGCGAGGTCGTCGACCGTCGCCGCTTCGTTCCGGGACAAGTTGATGCCCAGGTTCGCTGCGGCCCGCTCCAGGTCCTCGTCGTCGCCGTCCGCCATCGCGATGGCCGCGCCGTCCGAGGACAGCACCTCCACGTTGAGGCAGAGCGACTGAAGCTCCTTCAGGAGCACCTTGAACGACTCGGGGATGCCCGGCTCGGGGATGTTCTCGCCCTTGACGATGGCCTCGTACACCTTGACTCGACCCACCACGTCGTCCGACTTGATGGTGAGCAGCTCCTGCAGCGTGTATGCCGCGCCGTAGGCCTGCATCGCCCAGCACTCCATCTCACCGAAGCGCTGGCCACCGAACTGGGCCTTACCGCCGAGCGGCTGCTGGGTGATCATCGAGTACGGACCGGTCGAACGAGCGTGGATCTTGTCGTCGACCAGGTGGTGCAGCTTGATGATGTACATGTAGCCGACCGAGACCGGGTACGGGAACGGCTCGCCGGAACGACCGTCGAACAACGTGGCCTTTCCGTCGGACGCGACCATGACCTCGCCGTCGCGGTTCGGCAGCGTCGAACCGAGGAGACCGGTGAGCTCGTCTTCCTTGGCGCCGTCGAACACCGGGGTGGCGATGTTGGAGTCGGCAGGTGCAGACAGCATCTCCTCCGGCAGCTGCTCCGCCCAATCGGGACGGGAGCCGTCGCCGGCGATCTGAACGTTCCAGCCGGTCTTGCCGATCCACCCGAGGTGGGTCTCCAAGATCTGACCGATGTTCATACGACGCGGAACACCGTGGGTGTTCAGAATGATGTCGACCGGAGTGCCGTCGGGCAGGAACGGCATGTCCTCCTGCGGGAGGATCTTGCCGATGACGCCCTTGTTGCCGTGGCGGCCGGCGAGCTTGTCGCCGTCCTGGATCTTGCGCTTCTGTGCCACGTAGACGCGGACCAGCTCGTTGACACCGGGGGGCAGATCGTCGTCGTCGTCGCGCGAGAACACGCGGATGCCGATGACCTTGCCGGTCTCACCGTGGGGAACCTTCAGCGACGTGTCGCGAACCTCGCGAGCCTTCTCACCGAAGATGGCGCGCAGCAGGCGCTCCTCGGGGGTCAGCTCGGTCTCGCCCTTCGGCGTGACCTTTCCGACCAGTACGTCGCCGTCACGAACCTCGGCACCGATACGGATGATGCCGCGCTCGTCGAGGTCGGCGAGGACCTCGTCGGAGACATTCGGGATGTCGCGAGTGATCTCCTCGGCACCGAGCTTGGTGTCGCGGGCATCGATCTCGTGCTCCTCGATGTGGATCGAGGTCAGGACGTCCTCTTCCACGAGGCGCTGCGACAGAATGATCGCGTCCTCGTAGTTGTGGCCTTCCCACGGCATGATCGCGACGAGCAGGTTCTTGCCGAGCGCCATCTCACCGTTTTCGGTGCAGGGGCCGTCGGCGAGGACCTGTCCGAACTCGACACGCTGTCCCTCGTCCACGATCGGACGCTGGTTGGCGCAGGTGCCCTGGTTCGAACGCGCGAACTTGCGCATCCGGTAGGTCTTGCGGCTTCCGTCGTCGGCCATGACCGTGACGTAGTCGGCGGAGACCTCTTCCACGACACCGGTCTTCTCGGTGACGATGACGTCGCCCGCGTCGACGGCGGCACGCAGTTCCATGCCGGTACCGACCAGCGGAGCTTCGCTACGGACGAGCGGCACCGCCTGACGCTGCATGTTCGCACCCATCAGGGCACGGTTGGCGTCATCGTGCTCGAGGAACGGAATCATCGCGGTCGCGACGGACACCATCTGTCGCGGCGAGACGTCCATGTAGTCGATCTCGGCGGACGAGACGAACTCGACCTCGCCACCCTTACGACGGACCAGAATGCGATCGTCCGTGAAGTGACCGTTGGCGTCGAGGGCCGAGTTGGCCTGGGCGACGACGTGGCGGTCCTCTTCGTCCGCGGTCAGGTAGTCGACCTGGTCGGTGACCTGGCCGTTCTCGACCTTGCGGTACGGCGTCTCGATGAAGCCGAACGGGTTGACCCGTGCGTACACCGACAGCGAACCGATCAGACCGATGTTCGGACCCTCAGGGGTCTCGATCGGGCACATGCGGCCGTAGTGCGACGGGTGAACGTCTCGCACCTCCAGGCCGGCGCGCTCACGGGACAGACCACCCGGGCCGAGGGCGGACAGACGACGCTTGTGCGTCAGCCCCGACAGCGGGTTGTTCTGGTCCATGAACTGCGACAGCTGGGAGGTTCCGAAGAACTCCTTGATCGCAGCCACGACGGGCCGGATGTTGATCAGCGTCTGCGGCGTGATCGCCTCGACGTCCTGGGTGGTCATGCGCTCACGAACCACGCGCTCCATGCGGGACAGGCCCACGCGGATCTGGTTCTGGATGAGCTCGCCGACCGTGCGCAGACGACGGTTACCGAAGTGGTCGATGTCGTCGACCTCGACGGGCACCGCACTGCCGCCGGGGGCGGTCATCTCGGTGTCACCGGCGTGCAGGCGCACCAGGTACTCGATGGTGGCGACGATGTCTTCCTCGGTGAGGGTCGACGCGACGATCGGCTGTCCCAGGTTCAGGCCCAGCTTCTTGTTGATCTTGTAGCGACCCACGCGAGCCAGGTCGTAGCGCTTGTCCTTGAAGAACAGGTTCTCCAGGAGCGTCTGCGCACTCTCCTTGGTCGGCGGCTCGCCCGGACGCAGCTTGCGGTAGATGTCGAGCAGCGCCTCGTCGGTGCCGGCGGTGTTGTCCTTCTCGAGCGTCGCCATGAGGATCTCCGAGAAGCCGAAGCGCTCGGTGATCTGCTCGGTGGTCCAGCCGAGGGCCTTCAGCAGCACGGTGACGGGCTGGCGGCGCTTGCGGTCGATGCGGACGCCGACCGTGTCGCGCTTGTCCACGTCGAACTCGAGCCATGCACCACGGCCCGGGATGACCTTGACGCTGTGCAGGTCCTTCTCGGTGCCCTTGTCGACGGAGTGGTCGAAGTAGACGCCGGGGGAACGCACCAGCTGCGAGACCACGACACGCTCGGTGCCGTTGATGATGAACGTGCCCTTGTCGGTCATCATCGGGAAGTCGCCCATGAAGACCGTCTGGCTCTTGATCTCACCGGTGTTGTTGTTGATGAACTCCGCGGTGACGAACAACGGCGCCGCGTAGGTCATGTCTTTGTCTTTGCACTCGTCCGTCGAGGCCTTCACCTCGTCGAAGCGCGGGTCCGAGAAGGACAGAGACATCGAGCCCGAGAAATCCTCGATCGGGGAAAGCTCCGCGAGAATGTCCTCGAGACCGCCGGAGATTGCGCTGTCGCCACGAGCGGCGGCGCGTTCGCGCCAGCTCTGCGCACCGATCAACCACTCGAACGAATCGGTTTGTACATCAAGAAGCCCGGGAACTTCGAGGGGTTCGCGAATCTTTGCGAACGAAACCCTCTTCGGGGCTCCGGGGATTCCGGAAACTGCCTTGGTCTGGCTAGAGACTGCCAAGATGCGTCCTTCCAGCACCTCACGCGGGCCGCTCTTGCTGTTGCGACCGCCGCTGTATCTGCTTCGAATTTCGCTGGTCACAACCCGAACGAAACTCGTCACAGTTGCTGAAGAGTGAATCACTTCGCAGCGGTGCGGACGAGGGGTGGACAGGAGGCAGCCAGCGCAACGTCCAAAAGTACACCCAAACTCAGTAGATGTCGAGTCGGGCACCCGAAACAGCACCCAGCCGGGCGCTTGGCCACGCGTCACTGCGCATGTTCACGCATCAGAGTGACGCGTGATCATCGCGGCGTCAAGAGTTAGGGGGCGTGTCGCGTCGTTTCGCGAGGCCCGGGGACTGTTCCCGCCGCCCCTTCCCAGCCGCTGACGGGCGGTGAACAATATGCGCACGCGATCGCCGTCGATTTCGCGAGGGAAGCAGAGCCGTGACGCGCTGGAGTTCGTTCGTCGTCGCCCGTCCGAAGCTGGTACTCGCCGCCACGGTGCTGCTGGTGCTGCTCGGTGGGGCGTGGGGATCGGGCGTGTTCGACCGGCTGAGCCTCGGCGGGTACACCGATCCGGGCAGCGAGTCCGCGGGCGTCGAGCGCCTGATCGAGGGGACGTTCGGACGGCAGACCCCCGATCTGGCGGTCGCCTACCACGCACGTCCGGGTTCGACGATCGACGACCTCGGGCCCGAGGTGGCCGCCCACCTCGCGCAGATCGACCCCGGCATGCTCGCCAGCACTCCCCTGTCGTACTGGTCGGCGCCGCCGCAGGCGAAGGAGTTCCTGAGGTCCACCGACGGCACCGAGGGACTGGTGGTGCTGTCGCTGAGCGGCGACGAGAACACTCGCATCGCGGCGTACCACGATCTCGGACCCCTGCTGGTCATCGACGGCACGGATGCGGAGTTCAGCGGCTTCAGCGCGGCCGCCAACGCCTTCAACGAGGTGTCCGAGAGTGATCTGCTGCGAGCCGAGGCGGTCTCGTTCCCGCTTCTGCTGCTTCTTCTGCTCGTCATCTTCGGCGGCCTCGTCGGCGCGGCCGTCCCGCTGTGCGTCGGCGGCCTCGCGATCCTCGGCGCCCTCGGCGCCCTGCGCGTGATCTCGTACTTCACCGAGGTCAGCGCATTCTCGGTGAACATCGCGAGCCTCGTCGGGCTCGGCATGTCCATCGACTACGGATTGTTCGTGGTGACCCGGTTCCGCGAGGAGCTGCGGTCCGGGGCCCGCACCGACGACGCCGTCCGCCGGACCCTCGCCACGGCCGGCCGGACCGTGGGATTCTCCGCGCTCCTCCTCGTGTGCGGTTTCGTGGGCATGCTCGTGTTCCCCCAGGCCATCGTCCGGTCGTTCGCCTACGGCGGGATGGCAGCCATCGGGATCGCCGCCGTGCTGTCGCTGTCGGCGCTGCCCGCGGCACTCGCGCTGCTCGGGCCGCGCATCAACTCGCTGACGTGGCGACCGGGTGTGGTCGAACGCGGCGAAGACCGGGCGCACCGGTTCTGGGGCGGCGTCGCCGCCCGCGTCATGCGGCGACCTGTCCCGATCGCGACGGCCATCGTCGCGGGGTTGCTCGTGCTCGCCGCGCCGCTCACAGGCGCGTCGCTGGGTGATCTCGACCACACCGGATTGCCCGTGGCTCACCCGCTCCGGCTCGCCGTCCAGGATCTCGCCACCGACTTCCCACTCGCCAACAACGGGGCGACGCTCGTCCTGCAGGGCAGCGACGGCAAGGCACCGCCGCCGGCCGCCACGGCGGAGTTCTTCCGGGCGACGGCCGCGGTCGACGGCGTCCAGCGGGTGGTCCCGGTCGGCGCGACCGACACGTTCGTCGCCATCCGGGCCATCTTCGACGACGCCGACCGCACCACGGGGGCCATGGCGACCGCCGCCGCACTGCGCGACCTCCCGCCCCCGGAGGGCACCGAGAAGATGCTGGGCGGGTTGAACGCCCTGACCGCCGACGGACTGGACGCGATGGCCGCGGGACTGCCGTGGATGATCGGGATCATGGTGGCCGTCACCTTCGTGTTGATGCTGCTGGCGTTCCGGTCCGTGGTGCTGCCCCTGAAGGCGATCGCGATGGCCACCCTGAGCCTCGCCGCCTCGTTCGGCGTGCTCACGTGGATCTTCGAGGACGGTCACGGTGCGGAATTTCTCGGTGTGACGCCGGGGCCGCTGCCCGCGACGATGGTCGTCCTCATCATCGCAGTGGTGTTCGGGCTCTCCACCGACTACGAGATCTTCCTGATGTCACGGATGGTCGAGGCCCACGACAACGGTGCGTCGACCGAGGAGGCCGTGCGGATCGGCACCGCACATACGGGACGCATCGTGACGGCGGCCGCCGCGCTGCTGATCGTCGTCACCGGCGCGTTCACGCTCTCGGAACTGACGATGATGCGATTCATCGGGCTCGGCATGATCGTCGCGCTGGTCATCGACGCCACCGTCATCCGCATGATGCTGGTGCCCGCCCTGGTGAAGCTGATGGGTGAGGCAAACTGGTGGGCGCCGGGATTCCTGGCGCGGAAGACACCTACCCCCGGTTCACCGGAGTATCCGAAACCGTCACCGCAACAACAGATTCCCATCCAATCGTGAAGACGATCGGATGGGAATCGGTTCACTCTGCCGGAGAGGGCAATTCAACGCCCACCCATTCCGGAGCACACGGATCCCGTTCCGGCTCAATTCTTTCCGGGTGGCAGATCAGCCCTCGCTGTCGGAGATGTCGGACAGCACCCACTTGCCGTCGATCTTCTCCATCTTGATCGACAACGGGGTCGCAGCACTGCCCTGAGCCACGGCGTCACCGGTGGCGCTGACGTTCATGTGCGCGAGCAACTCGGCGCGGTCGCCGTCGAGCATCGTGACCCCGATGTCGGTGACGGAGGCCTGGGTGGCCGTCTTGGTCTGGATGGCCGCCTGCTTGGTGGTGTCGGCGGTCGAATCGAACTCGTCACGCTTGGCGTCGTCGAGGTAGCCCCGCGCCTTCTCGAAGTCCTGATCGATCGTTTCGTAGCTGTACGTGTACAACGTCTCGATCGCCTCGGTTCCCGCCTTGGTCACCTCGGCGGTGGCACCTTCGTCGACCCAGGCGGTGTTCGTGATGTCTGCGCCGGGCTTGAAAGCCGCGACCACCGCGAACACCCCGAGCACCACCGCCACAGCTCCGAGGATCCCGACGAGCTTCCAGGTGATCCGACTGGACCCGCTGTCGGCCGCCGCGGTCTCGGCGGCGGCGGGGGCCTGCTGCTTGCTGATGCGCGGTTGAAGGTTGGGCACCTTCGCCTTTCCCACCGACGCGGCCTTCGCCGTCGACACCGGCTTGGCCAACGACACAGTCGTGTCCGTGTCGGGGGTCTTCGCCGTCTCGGCGGACGTGGTCGAGGAGGCTGCTGCTGCTGCGGTCGTCGCGGCCTCGGCCTTCGCCACCGGTTCCGTCTTCTTCGCCGGTTCCGTCGTCGTCACCGGCTCCGTCTCAGTGACCGGGGTTTCCGATCGAGGCGGCTTGGACGCTGCCTGACGGGTCCCCGCCACGCGCGGACGCCTGCCCTTTGCAGCGCTGTCCGGCACGTTGTTTCGGCGCTTGGGGGGCATAGTTCACCACTTTCTCATTGCACGACGAGCTGTCGTCGACGTGGACACCGCAGCGACACGCCGCCGCGGCACATCAGGACTACTGACCGCCGCTGTCGCCTTCGGGCGCCTGTTCGGCCGGCGCCTGCTCGGCGGGAGCCGGTTCGGCAGGGGCTGGGGCGGGGGCAGCGCCGTCGGCGGGCACGGGACCGCTCTCGAGCGGAATACGCCCGCCCACCGGTTCGACCGACGAGGCCTTCCAGACCCCGTCCACGTCCTGGACGTCCATCCGCATCGTCACCTTGGCCTTGTCGAAGCGGTCGGGCCACGTGGTGGTGACTGCCACGACGACCAGCGCCTTCGCGGTGCCGTCGTCGGTGTTCAGTTCCGTGAGTGTGCCCTGGATCAGCTCGGCCTTGCTCGCCGCACCCGACTGACGCATCTGGTCGGTGAACCCGTCCATCGTCGCCTGGAGGTCCTGGTTCATCTTGTCGCCCGTGATCGACGACTTCATGTTCTCGAAGGATCCGTCGAGGTCTTTCGAATCGACCGAGTTGAGGTTGACCGCGGCCTGCTGTGCGCCTGTCAACGCGGAATCGCGTGCGTCGGCGATCGGCTTGTCCACGAAGAGAGCGCGCGCCCACCCGAAGCCAAACCATCCGGCTGCGACAACCGCGATCACCACCAGTGCGGTCACCGCAGCAAACGAGGCCTTCAGAGTTCTGTCCTTCCCCGGAGTCGGTTGTCCCGACTCCGGGGGCGTGGTAATTCGCGTCACACCAATACCCTACTGATTGTTTTCTTCTACTCGCCCTCGGTCGGGACCGAATGCTACTTGGGAGTAACCCCGAGGAGCGGCGCGAGCTGCGTTGCGATGGGATTCAAGTTGAGAGTGTCAGGCATGACCTTCGGCTTGAAATCCCACGGCTGGATCGTGTCCGGATCGGCGAACACGATGCGGTCTGCACTTCGCACACCCGTCACGCTTCCCTGGGGAGCGTCGCAGTTGGCCTTCGTGTTGTACGGGAAGTCCTGCTGGGTGTCGTCGAAGTTCGGGTCCTGCCGCTTCATCTCCGCCAGGATCTCCTGTGTCCCCTCGTAACCGAGTGTGCACGGCGGCGGATTGTTGGTTTCCAGGACGATGCCCTGATGCACCGTGCCGTCGCCGGGGGCCACGGTCGACGCGGACGCCGCGATGGCAGGGAGGAACATCAGGATCGGCCGCAGCGCGATCGCCTGCGGAGCCAGCTTGTCGCCGACCGCGGCGAGGTTCGTCAGGTCGGTGGTGAGACTCGGACCGATCTGGTTCACCAGCAGACCGATCTCGTCGCTCGCCGGAATTCCCTTGTCGATGATCGCGCGGAGATCGGGGTCGCTGGTCCGCAGCTGCGCCGCAACCGCGTCGAGGTCCGAACTGAACTGGACGATCGCGGAGGACTGATCGGACTGCGTCGCCAGCACCGTCTGGCTGTCCCGGATGAGGGCCAGCGTTTGCGGGAGAACGTCGAGTCCGTCCTTCGTCAGCGTCGACAGAGAATCCGCGAGTGTCTGCAGATCCTCGCCCTTGCCGTTGAATGCCGTCCCCAGCTGGGTGACGACCGTGCGCAGCGAATCGACCGGAACCGACCGGACCAGACCGTCGGTAGCCATCAGCACCTGCTCGACCGGAACCGGTGTCGACGTGTCGGCCTCGGTGATCACCGAGCCCTGTTCGAGGAACGGCCCCTGGTCACTGTCGGGCTGAAGGTCCACGTACTGCTCACCTATCGCGGATCGGTTGGCGACGACGGCCTTGGCAGACGCCGGGATGTCGGGCCCACCCGAGGAGATCTTCAACTCGACATTGATTCCGTCCGCGGTCAGGGACAGGTCGCCGACACGGCCGACGGGAACTCCGCGGTACGTGACCTCGGCATTGGTGAAGATCCCGCCGGAGTCCTTGAACTGCGCGTTCACGTCGTACTCACCGAACCCGAGCAGGTTGTCGAGGCGGACGTACTTGGCGCCGACGTAGACCAGCCCGAGCATCGCCACGATGGCGAACGCGACGAGCTGGATCCTGACCAGTCGTGACCTCACTGTCCACCCCCTATTCCGAACTGCTCCAGCAGTCCCCCGAGCGGGTTCTGCGGCGACGGCGCTGCGCCGTCCGTCGTGCCGTTCCCTGCGCCACCGTTGCCTGCCGCAGGCGCGGTGCCGGGGAGACCCGGGATCCGCAGGCCCGTCGGGGCGGGGATGATCGGCGGAATCGGCAGCAGCGAAACCGTCGGCCATCCCGGCTTGGGTCCGTTGCCGTTGTAGTACGGGTTCGAGGGATCGACGATCGGCTTGGGCTCACCGAACTTCGGCGGCACGTACACCGGATCGCCCTGACCGACGCCGAGGGCGCTGAGCGCATCGCCGATCTGCAGGTCGACCGTGAGGAACAGGTTGACCGATCCGCCGAGCGCGATCTTCTCGACGCCGTCCGGGAACGGAACGGTCGGGATGAACGCCAGCGAATTGGGCAGGTCGTCGCCGGACTCGGCGAGCGCCTTCAGCGTCGGCCGCAGCGCGAGGAGGTCCGCGATCAGATCGTTCTTCGACCGGTTGATCACGTCCGTGCCGACGGTGCCGAGCCGGTCCAGTTGCGTGAGCATCTGGGTGAGCTGCGGACGCTGCTCGTTGAGCACTTCGGCGGCGATCGGGAGCTGGTCGAGGATGAGCCCGATCTTCTCGTTCTGTTCGTTCACCCGGGTGGTCAGGGCGTCGAGGCCGTCCAGGGCGCGGGTGATGTCGTCGCGCTGCTGGTTGAGACCGTCGATGAGCGTGTTCGCCTGCTCGAGAAGTCCCCGGACACGATCCTCACGCCCGTCGAGTGCGGTGGTCAGTTCGTGCACGATCGGCTGCAACTGGCCGACGCCGCCGCCGTTGAGCAGCAGTGACAGCGCGCCGAGTACCTGCTCGATCTCCGTGGCGTGCCGGGTGCGATCGAGCGAGATCGTGTCGCCGTCCTCGAGCCGCGCGGGATCCTTGTCTTCCGGCGGTTCGGACAGCTGCACGAACTTCTCGCCGAGCAGGTTGGTCTGCTCGATGGCGGCGACCGCGTTGGCCGCGAGATCGACGGACGAGTCGAGGACGACCTCCACATCCGCCGTCCAGCCGTCCGGCGCCACCTTGATCGTTTCGACCCGGCCCACCGGAACACCGTCGACCTTGACCGCGGACTGCGGGACGAGGTCGAGGACGTCGTCGAACTGAATCGTCAGGTGCATCGGGTGGTCACCGATATCCGGACCGCCCGGCAGCGGAACTCCGTAGATTCCCTCCGACGAGCAGGACGTCACTGCGATGGCGACGGCGCACGCACCGGCGCCGAGGATTACCGACCGCTTCATTCGCCCTCACCACCCGTTGCGCCTTCGAATCGCGGCGACACGACACCCGGCACCGTGCCGGGCGTGACCGTCCGCTGAATGTTGTCCGCACTCATGATCCCGAAGGGAAGCACGAGCGACGGCGTCTTCGCCGATTGCGTGATCTGCGACGTGATGTTGGCGCAGTTGTCGATCAGCGGCTGCATCTGACGCCCGAGTTGCTCGAAGCGCGGATCGCCGGGGACCAGCTTGCCGAGGTCGATCAACTTGCACGCGACGCCGGCCGGGTCCTGCAGATCCGGGAGCGCCAGGCGCGAGGCCAGGTTGCCGGACTCCGCGTCGTAGGAGTTGGCCAGGTTGCTGATCGCCAGCGGAAGCAGGGTCAGCGAATTGACCAGCGACTCGCGGTTGTCCGCGAGGGTCTGCGTCACCGGAACCAGATCGTCCACGTTCTCGGCGAGGATCTCCCGGTTGTCGGCCACGAACTTCGAGACGTCACCCAGGGCGATCGCCAGCTGGTTCAGGGCGGCACCGAGGTTCTCCCGCTCCCCCGCAAGGAATCCCGACAGGTCGGACAGCTGGGAGTTGAAGTCGCGGACCTGCTGATCGTTGGCCGCCAATGCACCCACGAACACCTGGAGGTTCTTGACGGTGTCGAACAGATCGCCGCGGCTCTCGTTGAGCGTGCGTGCGGCGTCGGACAACTGATTGATGCTCTGCCCCAGCGCCTCTCCGTTACCGTCGAGGTTGGCCGCGCCGGTCTCGACGAACTGTGACAACGCGCCTTCCTTGTTCGCCCCGTCCGGGCCGAGGGCGGTGGACAGCTTCTCGATGCTCGCGTACAGCTCATCCACCTCGACGGGGGTGGCCGTGCGGTCACGCGAGATCACGGCGCCGCTCTGCATCTTGTCGCCGCCCGTGTAGGCAGGCGCGAGCTGGATGTAGCGGTCGGACACCACCGACGGCGTGACCTGCGCGGCCTTCGCGTCGGCGGGGATGTCGACGCCACGATCGACGCGCAGGTCGACCTTCACCTGGTCGCCCTGCGGTTCGACACCGTCGACGGATCCGACCTTCACACCGAGGATCCGCACATCGGAACCCTCGTAGATGCCCACCGACTTGTCGAAGTACGCGGTGATTTTCGTGGTGCCTGCGCGGGTGAACACCCACCACAGGGCGCCCGCGATCACCAGCGCGACGATGACGATTCCCGCGATGAGGGCGATCGTGCCGCGTCCTCCGCGCTCGGCTCCATTATCGACGTCTGCCATCAGTTACCCCCCAACGTGCGGACGGGATCGCGCGGACCGGGAATGTCGGGCAGACCCGGCGGCAGGAGGTTCACCACGACCTGGTCGAACCAGCGACCGTTACCGACCACGTTCGTGTACAGGCGGACGAAAGGTTCGTACAGTTTCATCGCCTTGTCCAGGTTCTCGTTATTGGCCTTGAGGATCTCGACGACACCGTCGAGTTGTTCGAGCGCGGGACCGATGGCGGCCTCGTTGTCGCGCACGAGTCCGGTCAACTGCTGCGACAGCCGCTGAGTTCCGGTGAGCAGCTGGGAAATCGACTGCTGACGGCTGTTGAGCTCACCGAGCAGCAGACCGGCGTCGCTGATCAACCGGTTGAATTCGGCGTTGCGGTCGGCGAGGACCTTGGTGGTCTTGCCCGTCGCGTCGAACAACTTCTGCAACTCCTGATCGCGGCTGGCGATGGTCTGAGACAGCCTGCTGACACCGTCGAGGGAGGCACGGATCTCCGTGGGAGTTCCCTCGAACGCCTGCGACAGCGTGATCATGCTCTGCGCGAGCTGATCGGAGTCGATGTCACCCACCGTCTGTGCGGCGGCCGAGAACGCCTCGATCACGTCGTACGGAGACGTGGTGCGGTCCAACGGGATCACGTCGCTCGGATTCAACGTGTCCGAGCCGCGGGGGTCGAGGGCCAGGTACTTCTGGCCCAGGATCGTCTTGATCTGGATGGACGCCGACGTCTCGTTGCCGACCCACGCATCCGACACCTTGAAGGCGACGTCCACATGGTCGCCGTCGAGTTCGACGGACGTGACCTTGCCGACCTTCACGCCGGCGATCCGGACCTCGTTGGAGGGCTTGAGCCCCGCCGCCTCGGTGAATTCGGCGTGATAGGTGGATCCGGCGCCGATGAACGGCAGCGAATCGAGGAAGAAAGCCGACAGGGTGGCCAACAGCACCACGAGAATGCCGAGGGCACCAGCCACTGCCGGGCTGCGACGTCTGCTCATCGTGTCTGCAACTCCTGTAGGCCGTCCTGCGTGCACCGTTTCGCCGAGTTCGTATAGAGCGGCTGGTTGACGGTGGGCAAGCCCGTGGGCAGGTTCAGTTGGGGCGCGGTACCTGGTCCTGCGACGATGTCGACTCCACAGAGGTAGAACTGGAACCAGGATCCGTAACTGGCTGCCCGGCCGAGCTTCTCGAGCTTCACCGGAAGCGTCTGGAGAACGCTGTTGACCGTGTCGGAGTTACGGTTCAACGTCGTCGCCAGCGTGTTCAGCGACGTGATGGATTCCTGGATGGACGGTCGGGTGGGTTCTAGCAGGTCGGCGGTCGCGTCGGTGAGTCCCGCGAGGGACGTCACCGCCGAGCCGACGGTGCCCCGCTCGTTCGCCAGGCCCGTGACGAGTTGCTGGGTGTTGACGATCAGCGAATCGAGTTGATCGTCACGCTGATTCACCGTGGCCAGCACGTCGTTGAGGTTGTTGATCACCGCACCGATCACCCGATCCTTGTCGGCGACCGTGTTGGTGAGGCTTGCCGTGTTCTTGACGAGTTCCGTGATGGTTCCCGACTCACCCTGGAACACCTGGATGATCTGGTACGACAACTTGTTCACGTCGTCGGCGCTGAGGGTCTGGAACAGCGGACGGAACCCGTCGAACAGCGTGGTGAGGTTGACGGCAGGCTTGGTCCGCTCCATCGGAATGGTGTCGCCGCCGCTCATCTTCATCCCTTGCTGGCCCTCCCCCTGTTCGAGCGCGATGTAGCGCTGCCCCACGAGGTTCCGGAAGCGGATGGTCGCGGTGGTGCTGGCGGGCAGCCAGTCCCGTTCCGACACCGTGAACTGGACCTCGGCTTCGCGGTCGTCATGGATCGCGATCTTCTCGACCTGACCCACGCGCACACCGGCGATGCGGACCTCATCGCCCTCGTTGAGCGAGGTGACGTCCGAGAAGATCGCGTTGAACTTGGTGCCACCGCCGCCACCGAAGTTGGCGATGGTGGCGGCCAGCAGAGCGGTCGCCAGGATGGTGACCACGGCGAACACGATCAGCTTGACCAATGGTGCGGTCAGGCCCCTCACTTGAAGCTCACCTCAGTCCCCCTCATGGTCGGCGCGCCGACGAGTGTCGTCCAACTCGGCACGTCCTCCGGCGCCATGCCCCCGGCCTCGCCGTAGACGACGTCCAACGTGTCCTGCTCCATCTTCGAACCCGCGTAACTTGCGGGCGTGACCTCGGCTCCGTACCCCGGGACCTGATCGGGGACCCCGGCGGGCGCCGGGAGGAAGTCGATGGTCGACGGGCCGGGATTCCGCGAGGGCACCTGGTAGGCGCCGTCGTTGTAGGACGACCCGCCCGGGTACTGCGGAAACTTTCCACCCGGAGCGGTGACGTTGTCGTAGCAAGCCGGTCCGCGGTTGTCGAGCAGCCGCGGCTCGTCCTGGTTGGGCACGTAGCGACCCTTCGGATTGACGAACTGCACGCTGGCACGCACTCCCGGGTACGGATCGTCCGGTGCCAGCAGTTCACGGGCGACGGGAGCGGATTTCGCGAAGCCCGCGAACGTGCAGCCGAAGCTCGGCGAGTAACGGCCCAGGATCTGCAGCGCCTCACGCGAATCGGCGGCAATACTGACGATCGATTCGGCGTTGGTCTGCAGGAGGTCCGCGGTGCTCGACGCGGTTCCGGTCAGCGACGCCAGCAGCGTCGAGATCTCGCCCTGCTTCTCCACCACGGTGTTTCCGGTGGTACGCAGGTTGTCGAGGGCGTTGACCAGGTCGGGTGCCGCCTCGGAATACGTCTGCGAGAAGTCCGCCAGACCGCGCAGATCCTCCTGGATGGCAGGAAGTTCGGTGTTCAGCCCGCCGAAGATCTCCTCGAGACGGTCGAGTGTCAGGCCGAGTTCGGCGCCGCGGCCGCTCAGTCCCTGGGACAGCGCGCCGAGCGTGTTCGCCAGGTCCTGCGGCGGAATCGCCTGCAGCAGCGGCAGCAGACCGTCCAGAACCTGACCGACCTCGACGGCGTTGCCACTCTTGTCCTGACGCAGCGTGTCGCCGGCCTGGATCGGCGGAGCGGTGTCGCCCTCGGGAACGATCAGCGACACATAACGCTCACCGAACAGCGTCTTGGGCAGCAACCGCGCCGTCGCGTTGGACGGAATCAGCGGCGCCTTGTCCGGCTGGATCGCGAGAGCCAGGGTGACCTCGCCCTCCTGGGAGGACGCGGAGCGCACCTCGCCGACGATGAGGCCACGGACCTTCACGTCAGCGTTGGGCGGCAGGGCATTTCCGGCGGTATCGGTGAGGAGGTCGATCTTGACGACCTTGGTGAACGTCTTGTTGAACATGCCGATGGTGAAGGCCAGGAACAACGCGAGGACGAGGAAGAACACCAGCCCCAGCACCCGTCGGCCCACAACAGATGTCGTGTTGCTCATCCGGCCACCCTCACTGTGGTCGTCGTGCCCCAGATGGCGAGGCTCAGGAAGAAGTCGAGAACGGCGATGGTGACGATCGCGGTGCGAACCGCCCGACCCACGGCCACACCGACACCGGCGGGACCGCCGGAGGCGTGATAGCCGTAGTAGCAATGGATCAGGATCAGCACGAACGCGAAGACCAGCACTTTCGCGAACGAATAGAGGACGTCCTGCGGTGGCAGGAACAAGTTGAAGTAGTGGTCGTACGAGCCGGTCGACTGGCCGTTGAACACGGTACTGATGATGCGGGACGCGAGGTAGGCCGCGAGCAGACCGACGATGTACAGCGGGATGACGGCGACGAATCCCGCGATCATGCGGGTGGTGACGAGGAACGGCACACTCGGCACCGCCATGACCTCCAGCGCGTCGATCTCTTCCGAGATCCGCATGGCGCCGAGCTGCGCGGTGAAACCACAACCGACGGTTGCCGACAGCGCGAGTGCCGCAACGATCGGCGCGATCTCACGGGTGTTGACGTAGGCCGACAGGAAGCCGGTGAGCACCGAGCTGCCCAGCTGTTCGAGCGCGGCGAAACCCTGCAGTCCGACGACGACGCCGGTGAAGCCGGACATCATCGCGATGACGCCGATGGTGCCGCCGATGACGGCGAGCGCGCCGCTGCCGAACGTGACCTCGGCGAGCAGCCGGAGCACTTCCTTGCGGTAGTGCACGAGAGTGTGGGGCGACCAGGCGATTGCCCTGGCGTAGAACGACATCTGCTCGCCGGCCCGGTCGAGCACGTTGAGCGGCGCACGACCGACTCGGCGTGCCGCCATCAGAGTCCGGTCACCGCGTCCCTTGGCGATTGTCATGGGGTCACGATCCCTTCGCCGGAACGATCTGGAGGTACACCATGGTCAGGATCAGGTTCGCGAAGAACAGCAGCAGGAACGTGATCACCACCGACTGGTTCACCGCGTCACCGACGCCCTTGGGTCCACCCTTCGGATGGAGCCCCTTGTACGCGGCGATGACACCGGCGATGACACCGAAGACGGCCGCCTTGAGCTCACCGACCCAGATGTCGGGAAGCTGCGCGAAGGCCGAGAACGATGCCAGGTACGCACCGGGATTACCCCCTTGGAGGATGACGTTGAAGAAGTACCCGCCGGCGATACCGACCACGGACACGAGGCCGTTGAGCAGGATCGCGACGAGAACCATGGCAAGCACCCGAGGCACGACGAGTCGCTGGATCGGGTTGATACCGAGAACTTCCATGGCGTCGATCTCTTCGCGGATCGTCCGCGCACCGAGATCCGCCGTGACGGCCGAGCCCGCAGCCCCGGCCACCAGTAGTGCCGTGACCAGCGGGGAACCCTGCTGGATGACGGCGAGCACGCTGGCCGCTCCCGTGAACGACTCTGCACCGAGCTGCTTGATGAGCGATCCGGTCTGCAGTGACACCACTGCGCCGAACGGAATTGCGACCATTGCCGTCGGCAGGATCGTGACGCTGGCGATGAACCAGGCCTGTTCGATGAACTCGCGGAACTGGAACGGCCGCTTGAACGTGTTTCGTGCAACGTCGACGAAGAGCTCGACGATGTTTCCGGCCTGTGTCAGCGCACCGTTGACCGGCCGCAAGACCGAGCTGCGGGTAACCCCCATCCGATATGCCTACCCTTGCCCGTGAGTGGTGTTTTCGTATCCTTCGCCCCGGTATGCGGGGATGACCTGAGTGTCTTCCTGGCTGTATGCGTAGTCGTAGCCGCCGCCGCCGTTTCCGCCGGAAGTCTCGTCGAGACTTTCCTGGATGGCGATCTGGGCATTCTCCGGCAGGGTGTGCATGATGTGCCGGACGCGTTCCTGCCGGCGGGCGACCGCCTGCCGGAACGGCATCCCCGGCGTCGCCTTCATCTGCGGGACGATGCCCTCGACGTCGTCGACACCACCGGCGTGGTGACCGGCGTCGACCATCGCCTGCTCCTGCGCCATGGTGGCCTCGTCCTTCTCCTCGGACATGCCGATCGGACCGATCATGGTGCCGTTGAGGAACTGCTTGACCACCGGCTCCTCACTGGTGAGCAGCACCTCCCGCGGACCGAACATCACCAAATGACGACGGAACAGCATGCCGATGTTGTCCGGCACCGTGCGCGCGAGATTGATGTTGTGCGAGACGATCAGGATCGTCGCGTCGATCTCGGCGTTGATGTCGATCAACGTCTGCGAGATGTAGGTGGTACGCACCGGATCCAGACCCGAGTCCGGCTCGTCGACCAGGATGATCTGCGGGTCCAGCACCAGGGCGCGGGCCAGGCCGGCACGCTTGCGCATACCACCGGAGATCTCACCGGGCAGCTTGTCCTCGGCCCCGAGCAGGCCGACGAGCTCCATCTTCTCCATGACGATCTTGCGGATCTCGGACTCGGACTTCTTGGTGTGCTCGCGCAGCGGGAACGCCACGTTGTCGAACAGGTTCATCGAGCCGAACAGGGCGCCGTCCTGGAACAGCACACCGAACAGCTTGCGGATCTCGTAGAGCTCCTTGCTGGAGCACTCGAGAATGTTGGTGCCGTCGATCACGATCGAGCCCTGCTCCGGGCGGAGCAGACCGATCAGCGACTTCAGAAACACCGACTTACCCGTACCCGACGGCCCGAGCAACGCACTGACCTCACCGGCGGGAAGGGTCAACGTGACGTCCTGCCAGATCCTCTGCGAGCCGAACGACTTGGTCAGTCCCTCGACGGATACCTCGACTCCCACCATTACCTCCGCGACCGTTCGATGCACTCACCCCGTGTGGGTTGGGTCACTCTATCGCATCGACGTGTTACCTGTGACAAGGGATGCTACTCATGAGTAAGGAAGCATGCCAACAGCGGGTCCCACTATGCAAAACAACGCGTCTGAACTGGGATAACGGTAGCGAAATTTCTGGGCGCGCGTCCAGCTTTCGGCCAGGAATCTCGACACTCCGAAGCCGTCCGCGGACGCAAAAGAGGGCCACTCCCCACGGATGGGGAGTGGCCCTCTTCGTCTGCTCGGTGAGCAGCGCGGAAGAGACCGTCTTACTTGACGGTGATCTTCGCGCCGGCAGCCTCGAGCTTCTCCTTGGCGGCGTCGGCCGCGTCCTTGGCAACCTTCTCCAGGATCGCCTTCGGAGCACCCTCGACGAGGTCCTTGGCTTCCTTCAGGCCGAGGCCGGAAACGACCTCACGGACGACCTTGATGACCTGGATCTTCTTGTCGCCGGCCGACTCGAGGACGACGTCGAACTCGTCCTGCTCCTCAGCAGCCTCGGCGGCAGCCGGTGCTCCGCCTGCAGCGGCAACGGCGACCGGGGCAGCGGCGGTGACCTCGAAGGTCTCCTCGAATGCCTTCACGAACTCCGAGAGCTCGAGGAGGGTGAGCTCCTTGAACTGGTCCAACAACTCTTCGGTGCTGAGCTTCGCCATTGTGGCGGTCCTTCCTGTAAGTCCCATGTCGCTGATCCGCGACCGGGCGGGGTTATAGCAGTGATGCGCGGGTGCGGATCAGCTTTCGGCTGCAGCCTCGGCGGGAGCTTCGGCAGCTCCGCCTTCTGCGGCCTTCTTTTCCTGCAGTGCAGCAGCCAGTCGGGCCACCTGCGAAGCAGGAGCGTTGAACAGGCCTGCGGCCTTTGCCAAGTTGCCCTTCATCGCGCCGGCAAGCTTGGCCAACAGGATTTCGCGGGACTCGAGGTCCGCGATCTTGTTGACCTCGTCCACGGACAGCGCAGCGCCGTCCATGTAGCCGCCCTTGATGATGAGCGCCTTGTTGTCCTTAGCGAAGTTCTTCAGAGCCTTCGCAGCATCGACGGGCTCGCCCTTGATGAATGCAATGGCGGTCGGACCGACGAAAAGGTCATCAAGGCCCTCGACGCCCGCTTCAGCAGCGGCACGCTTGACCAGGGTGTTCTTGGCGACGGAGTAGGTGGCACCTTCTCCGAGAGCGCGTCGCAGTGTCGTGATGTTGCCCACCGTCAGACCACGGTATTCCGTGATCACAGCAGCGGTCGAACCCTTGAACTGCTCGGTGATCTCCGCAACCGCGGAAACCTTCTCAGGCTTTGCCATACTTCGCCTCCTCTCATGACAGTCGTTATCCCACTTCGGAACCGCTGCGCACCGCCGGAATCCCGGAGCACACAATCCACGACATGCAAAACGCCCCGGTGCAGGGCACACGGGGCGTGAAAGGAAACGATACGGTCAGGGCGCGAGCCCTCAACCGATACGCATCCCCCTACCTCGTCCTCCTGCGTGGGCCGCCGGACATTCCCGGACTTTCAATCACACCCTTGCGGGAGTGATCACCAACGGTCTTGGGTAGAACATGATTTGGGGTGAAGTTCAACTACTGCATTGAACTCCGCAGGACAGATTACGGCATGGCCTGCACAACCGCCAAATCGCGGCCGGACCCCGACCGTCATAGTAACCGGCGTCACTCGGCATGCGGGGGTGTGGTTCATCAGACTGCCTCTGCGCCCATTATCTGTTACGAGACGTAACATATATGAGCTAGCTTTTCCTCATGACAATCCTCGAAGCCCGGGCCGTCGCGACCGGATCCCGGACACGCCGCTTCCTCGCGCTCGCCGTGATCTGCCTGGCCGAACTGCTGGTCGTGCTCGACAACACCATCGTCAACGTCGCTCTCCCGTCGATCGGTGTCGAACTCCGCACCAGTGTCAGCGGCCTGCAGTGGGTCGTCGACGCCTACACGCTGACGTTCGCGGGCCTGCTCCTGGCATTCGGCAACCTCGGCGACCGCTACGGTCGTCGACGCGTCATGGTCATCGGGCTGATCGGCGTCGCCGTCATGTCGATCGCCGGCGCCAACGCCGAGAGTCTGGGGCAGGTCATCGCGGCCCGCGCGGCGATGGGTGTCTTCGCGGCCGCAGTCTTCCCCGCGACCCTCGCCCTCGTCATCAACATCTTCACCGACGTCCGCGAACGGGCGCTGGCCATCGCCGCCTGGACTGCGATGGCCGGATTCGCGATCGCCATCGGGCCGATGGCCGGCGGGTGGTTGCTCGAGCATTTCAGCTGGCACTCCGTCTTCTGGATCAATGTTCCGATTGCGGTGGTCGTGGCAGCAGCGACGCTGCTCCTGGTGCCGGAATCACGCGCCTCCGTCATCGGACGCATGGACCTCGTCGGAATCGCCGCCTCGATCACCGGAATCACCGTCCTCGTGTGGGCCATCATCGAGGCCCCTCACCACGGGTGGACGTCGTCCGTCACCGTCGGCGCCATCGCCGTGTCGATCGCGGTCCTGGTCGGGTTCGTCCTCTGGGAACTGCGCACCGAGCACCCGATCCTCGACCTGCGGCTGTTCCGCAACCGCAGGTTCTCCCTGCCCGCCCTCGCGATCGCCATCGGGTACTTCTCGATGTTCGGCTTCCTGTTCCTCATCACGCAGTACTTCCAGGGCGTCCGGGAGTACACGCCGTTCGAGTTCGGTGTCGCGTCGCTGCCGTTCGCGGTGTCGGTGGCGGTCGGCGCCCCCGTCGCCACACTTCTGGCGCAGCGAGTCGGGACGACCCCGGTCATCGTGTTCGGCCTCCTCCTCACCGGTGTCGGGCTGTACCTCGGCGGTCAGGTGGCCGTCGACAGCAGCTACCTGACGGACGTCCTCCCGTCGATGGTGTCGATGGCGCTCGGCTTGGCCATCGTGCAGGGGCCCGCCACCGAGTCGATCATGGCATCGCTGCCTCTCGACGAGGCAGGAGCAGGCTCCGCCGTGAACGACACGACGAGGGAAATCGGTGGAACGCTGGGTGTCGCCGTGCTCGGATCGATCGTCGCGTCGTACTACGCGACGACGATAAGTCCGGTGCTCGACAGGATTCCTGCCACATTGATGAACGACGACGAGAAGGGCTTCGCGCGTGCGACGGTCCTGAGTGTGCTCGAGATCCGGAATCGGGAGATCCCGCCGTTCCTCGAACAGCAGCGTGAAAATCTCATCCTCACCATGAAGACGACGGTGTTGCAGGGGTCGCACACTGCGTCGCTCGTCGCGGCGGGCGCGGTGGTGGTCTGCGCGGTCGTCGTCGCGATCTTCATGCCCTGGGCGCCGGCACGCACGGATTCCGTGATGCTGGCGTGGCGGAAGAAGTCCGAATCGGGCACGGGCGACGAAGACTGATCCCGGAAAAAGCAGTTCGGCCGGTACGGGAGATTTCCGTACCGGCCGAACTGTGTGAAGCGTGACTTACGCGTCGGCATCCTCGAGAAGGTTGCGGGTGCGGTTCGGGTCCACCGGGATGCCCGGGCCGGTGGTGGTCGAAACGGTGACCTTCTTGACGTAGCGGCCCTTCGCGGAGGACGGCTTCGCACGCAGGATCTCGTCCAGCGCGGCGCCGTAGTTCTCCACCAGCTTGGCGTCGTCGAACGACGCCTTGCCGATCACGAAGTGCAGGTTGGCCTGCTTGTCGACGCGGAAGTTGATCTTTCCGCCCTTGATGTCCGCGACAGCCTTCGTGACGTCAGCCGTCACGGTGCCGGTCTTCGGGTTCGGCATCAGGCCACGCGGTCCGAGGACGCGGGCGATGCGGCCGACCTTGGCCATCTGATCGGGAGTCGCGATGGCGGCGTCGAAATCGAGCCATCCACCCTGGATCCGCTCGATGAGGTCCTCGGCACCGACGGCGTCGGCTCCAGCTGCCTCGGCCTCGGCGGCCTTCTCTCCGACTGCGAACACGATGACGCGGGCGGTCTTACCGGTGCCGTGCGGCAGGTTGACCGTGCCGCGGACCATCTGGTCCGCCTTGCGGGGGTCGACGCCCAGGCGGACTGCAACCTCGACGGTCGCGTCCATCTTGCTCGACGACGTCTCCTTCGCCAGCTTCGCAGCCTGCAGCGGGCTGTACAGCTTGTCGAAGTCGATCTTCTCAGCGGCGGCGAGATACGCCTTGCTGCGCTTTGCCATTTCTTCTGTCCTAACTTCTCACCGCAGTGTGTGTCTTGTCTGCGATGGTGAATGGTTCAGTAGTGGTCTGGGCCTGGCCGGCCCTCCCACGCTTTCTTCGACGGCGGTGCCGTCAGTCGATCGCCGACGGCGGTGCCGCCGATCGATCAGGGCTGACTCAGCCGTCGACCGTGATACCCATCGAGCGTGCGGTGCCGGCGATGATCTTCGCGGCCTGCTCGATGTCGTTCGCGTTGAGGTCTTCCTGCTTGGTCTTCGCGATCTCGCGCACCTGATCCATGGTCACGGAAGCGACCTTGGTCTTGTGCGGCTCGCCGGAGCCCTTCTGCACGCCTGCAGCCTTGAGCAGCAGCTTGGCAGCCGGAGGGGTCTTCAGCTTGAAATCGAAGGTCCGGTCTTCGTAGACCGAGATCTCGACCGGCACCACGTTGCCGCGCTGGGACTCAGTCGCCGCGTTGTAGGCCTTGCAGAATTCCATGATGTTCACGCCGTGCTGACCAAGCGCGGGACCCACGGGCGGTGCAGGGTTAGCCTGACCGGCCTGGATCTGAAGCTTGATGAGCCCTGCGAGCTTCTTCTTCTTGGGGGGCATCTCGATTTCCTAATTCTTGCTGGGTGTGTTTCTTGCTACTGCAGTGCAAGTATGTGGCGCTAGATCTTCGCGACCTGCGTGAAGGACAACTCGACCGGGGTCTCGCGACCGAAGATCGAGACCAGGACCTTGAGCTTCTGCTGCTCGGCGTTGACCTCGCTGATGCTGGCGGGCAGCGTGGCGAACGGGCCGTCCATGACGGTGACCGACTCGCCGACCTCGAAGTCGACCTCGATGAGCGGCTTCGCGAAGCTTTCTCCGCCGGTCTCGCCTGCCGAGACGGTTGCCGCGGCGGCCTGCTTCTTCTGCTCCTGCTGCGGGAGCAGGAACTTGATCACCTCGTTGAGGGTAAGCGGGGACGGGCGCGACGTCGCACCGACGAATCCGGTGACGCCGGGCGTGTTGCGCACAGCTCCCCAGGACTCGTCGTTGAGATCCATGCGGACCAGGATGTAGCCGGGCAGAACCTTGCGGTTGACCTGCTTGCGCTGTCCGTTCTTGATCTCGGTGACCTCTTCGGTGGGAACTTCCACCTGGAAGATGTAATCGCCGACGTCGAGGTTCTGGACACGGGTCTCGAGGTTGGCCTTGACCTTGTTCTCGTAACCCGCGTAGGAGTGGATGACGTACCAGTCACCGGGTGCGCGACGCAGAGCGGCCTTGAGTTCCGCAACGGGGTCCTCGGGCTCTTCGGCCGTCACTGCCTCGTCGGCGGACACAGCCTCGTCAGCGGTCACAGCCTCTTCGGCGGTCGCCTCGTCCTCGACGATCTCGTCGGCCGGGGCGTCCTCTGCACCGTCGTCACCGACGATTTCCGCGGCTTCGGTGCCCTCGTCGGCAGCCTCGACATCCACTTCGGCTGCCGCCTCGGCAGAAACACGCTCTTCGGCCAAAGCCTCATTCGTGTCGTTCTCGGGGGTGCTCACTGGGGCACTCGCTTCCTCTCGTCACTCACATACTTCGGATCCACCGGGGCGGATTCCGTCAACCGAACAACCAGGTGACGCCTTTGATGACCACCAGATCCAGCACGCCGATGAACGTCACCATGAACACCACGAAGACCAGGACGACGCTGGTGTAGGTGATCATCTGCTTGCGATTGGGCCAGATGACCTTGCGCAGCTCGGCGATGACCTCGCGGAGGAACCGGCGCAGGCGCTTGAAGATGTTTTCCTTGCGCGGCTTGTCGGCGCGATCCTTCTTTGCCGGCCTGACCTTGGTGGTCGTGTCCGACTTCGAGAGTTCCGGTGACTTCACGGAACTCGCGGCGACTTCGGTACCTGCCTGCGAACGACGGCCCTGGCGCTTACCGCTGGGCTTTCCCGAGGGAGTGGCGGAACGCGTGGTGGTGGCGTCGGCCGCGGTGTCGTCGGCACCGTCCGGGCGCGTCGACCCTGAAGTGTCGCCGTCGCGCTTGGCGCGCTCCTCGCTCACGTCGTTCCTCTCAGTCGCTGGCATCCGGGGGCAGGGGCGACAGGACTTGAACCTGCAACCTGCGGTTTTGGAGACCGCTGCTCTGCCAGTTGAGCTACGCCCCTTTGGTCGGGAGACCTGGTCCGAAACTAGCCTCGGACCAATTCTTGACCGACCTCTCTGTGATTACATGACACGCGCGCCACCCTTGCCGGCCGTACAGCACCGTAGGGCAGCGCGCAGCGCTGAGTAATCCCAGAAATCTCAGTGTACTTCAAAGCCCCGGAACAAACCCAATCCACCCGGCTGTCAGGCCAGACGGACCGTTGCGGTGGCGCGACCGAAGATCTTCTTTCCCTCGGAACGCGCCACGATCGCGACTACTGCTGTCTTGCTTTCTTCGTCGAGCGACTTCACCTTACCGGTGTACTCGACCTGCGCGGCCTCGTCCTCGCGGACGTAGACCGAGCTCGTGAAACGAACGTTGTATTCCTTGACGGCACCCGGATCGCCGAGCCACGACGTGACGAAGCCGCCGCCGAGACCCATGGTGAGCATTCCGTGCGCGATCACGTTGTCCAGACCGGCAAGCTTGACGACCTCGTCGCTCCAGTGGATCGGGTTGGGATCGCCGGACACGCCCGCGTAGTTGACCAGGTCGCCACGCGTGAGCTTCACGATGCGCTCGGGGAGTTCTTCACCCACCGAGACGTCCTCGAACTTACGAAGCGCCATGCATGATCACGTCCTTGACTGCGTGAGCGATGTTCTCGTCGACCTCGCCACCGGTGCGCGCGACGAGCGTCGTCCACGTGGTCTGGACCAGTTCGTCGTACTGATCGGTGACGATGTTCTTGGTGACGATGATGTCGCTGCCGCCCATCTGACGGAACGACTCCAGGTACACGTCACAGACCAGGCGGTCGCCGACCTTGATCGGCTTGTGGAACTCGAGCCGCTGATCGGTCTGGAGAATCTGGCTCGGGTCGTAGCCCGTGACGATCTCCTTGAAGAGACGTCCCTGGGCGATGATGCCGACGAGCGAGATGAACGTCAGAGGAGCGAGGAGACCGTCGTAGCCGAGGCCCTTCGCGGCTTCCTCGTCGTGGTGAGCGGGGTGCCAGTCCTGCACGGCACGCGCGTACTCTCGCACCTTCTCGCGTCCGACCTCGTAGAAGTCGTCGACGCGGTAGTGGTGCCCGACCATTGCCAGTGCGTGCGCGGCAGGATCAGCAGGAACAGCCTCGGGCACGTATGCCTCTGTCTCTGTCACAGTGTCAGTCACGCGAAAGAACCTCTTCTACCCTTGGCGTCAGCGCGTGAGGGCAGCCTAGAGGACTCCCTTCGCGAACGCAGTCCTAGTTCCGGACCGTGTTACTTGGACTCGCGATGCGACTGGTGAGTTCCGCAGTTCGGGCAGAACTTCTTGAGCTCCAGGCGATCGGGGTCGTTGCGCCGATTCTTCTTGGTGATGTAGTTGCGGTGCTTGCATACCTCGCAGGCCAAAGTGATCTTGGGCCGAACGTCAGTCGAGGAGGCCACGGGATGCCTTCTTTCGGGTGAATCTGATTACGAACAATCAGGGTGGATCATGCATATTGTGTAGCGGTGACCGGACTTGAACCGGCGACGCAACGATTATGAGTCGTTTGCTCTACCAACTGAGCTACACCGCCTCGGTGTCGAGTGTCGCGCACTAGGCGCTCCACTTCAATCCAGCGAGCCCCCTAACGGAATCGAACCGTTGACCTTTTCCTTACCATGGAAACGCTCTGCCGACTGAGCTAAGGGGGCGTGCTTCGCTCGCACATCGCTGCGCGCTGAAGCCTTGACGAGATTACACAGAGTTCGCGTCCAGAACCAAATTGCCTGGTCAGCGGCTTTCGTATGTCGCTGCACCCGACAGTTCGGGTCGGAAACCCACGTAGACCGGGGTGTCGGCCGGACAACCGGTCCCGGCCACGAACGACAGAACCCCGGTGAGCTGTCGCTCACCGGGGTTCTGTGTGTGGCAGATGTAGGATTCGAACCTACGTAGGCATAAGCCGACGGATTTACAGTCCGCTCCCATTGGCCGCTCGGGCAATCTGCCGGGGTTGCACGAGGAGCGCGAAATCTGCTCGAAATCGCTCTCCGCTGCGGAAAGAAGAATACAACGAACGGCCCCCCGTTTTGCAAACCGGGTGGATACGGGCGGTTGCGAACCGATAGCGTCGAATCTGCTCGCCGGCATTCGGCGGGCCCCCGGCCGGGTCGCGGCGGGGAGAACTAGACGAAACCGGGAGTGTGAAGTGGCTGATTCGTCCTTCGATGTGGTGAGCAAGGTGGAGCGTCAAGAGGTGGACAACGCCCTGCATCAGGCCGGCAAGGAGCTGTCGACCCGGTTCGACTTCCGGAACACGGGAGCATCGATCGAATGGTCCGGCGAGGAAACCATCACCCTGACGGCCGACACCGAGGAGCGACTGCTCGCCGCCCTGGACGTGTTCAAGGAGAAACTGATCCGGCGTGACATCTCACTGAAGGCGTTCGACGCGGGCGAGCCGGCGCAGTCCGGAAAGATTTACAAGCTGTCGGGCAGCCTCGTCCAGGGCATCACCACGGAGAACGCCAAGAAGATCACCAAGAAGATCCGCGACGAGGGCCCCAAGGGCGTCAAGGCGCAGATCCAGGGCGACGAACTGCGGGTGAGCAGCAAGAAGCGCGACGACCTGCAGGCCGTCATCTCCCTGCTCAAGGGCGAGGACTTCGGGATCGCGCTGCAGTTCGTGAACTACCGGTAGAGGCGCTCCGCGCCCGTGCGCGGTTGACGAGTCTCTGCACTCGTTGACCACGCACGGGCGGCGAAGCCGCCTACATCCCCGCCATCCGCTCGAGCCGCTCGATCCGGTCGGCCATCGGCGGGTGGGTGGAGAACATCCGGCTCATCTTCTCGCCGGTGCGGAAGGGGTTGGCGATCATCAGGTGCGACTGCGCGGCGAGCTGAGGCTCCGGCGGCAGCGGCGCAGCCTGGGTGCCCTGCTCCAGCTTCCGCAGCGCGGACGCCAGCGCCAGGGGGTCTCCGGTGAGTTCTGCGCCCGACTGGTCGGCCTGGTACTCCCGGGACCGCGACACCGCGAGTTTGACGACGGTCGCGGCGATGGGTCCGAGCAGCGACACCAGCAGCAGCGCGATCGGGTTGGCGCCCTGTCCCCCGCCGCGTCCGCCGAACATGTTGGCGAACATGGCGAAGTTCGCAAGTCCCGACACGACGGCGGCCATGGCGCCTGCGACGGAGGAAATCAGGATGTCGCGGTTGTAGACGTGCGACAGCTCGTGTCCGAGCACGGCCCGCAACTCTCGTTCGTTGAGGATCTGCAGAATGCCGCTCGTGACGCACACCGCGGCGTGGCGCGGACTGCGCCCGGTGGCGAACGCGTTGGGCGCGGACGTGGGGCTGATGTAGAGCCGCGGCATCGGCTGGTGCGCGGTGGTGGCCAGTTCCCGGACGATGCGGTAGATGACCGGCGCCTGCACCTCGGTGATCGGCTGGGCGTGCATTGCCTTGAGCGCCATCTTGTCGCTGTTGAAGTACACGTACGCGTTCATTCCGACCGCGAACACGATCGCCAGCAGCAGGATGGTGGGGTTGCGGAACAACGCGCCGATGAACACGATCAGCGCCGACATGCCGACCAACAGAACCAGAGTCTTCGCCCCGTTTGCGTAGCGCACGTCACGCCTTCCTTGTCGTTGTCACCCGATCACGTCACCCGAGTTTCGGGATCTTGATCATTCAACGAAACACGGTGGCGGGACGGTTCCCGCACGGACGACGAGAATCGGGTGAAGACGAGTTCAGGTACTGACGATACGGCTCAGCCGACGCGCTCGATCGTGTAATCGACGAGCTTCACGAGGGCGTCGTTGGCGGGGCCCTGCGGCAGTTCGGCGAGCTGCGCGCGCGCCTGGACCGCGAACTCCTCCAGCTTCGCCTTGGCGGCGGCCATGCCTGGCGACCGTTCGAGGAGCGCGAGCGCCTCCGCGACGTCGTCGTCGTTGGTGACGGGGCCGTCGAGGAGCACCCGGAGGCGATCGGCGTCGGGTCCCTCGTCGCGCAGTGCGTACAGGACGGGCAGCGTGTGGACGCCCTCACGCAGGTCGGTTCCGGGTGTCTTGCCGGACTGCGCGGACACCGAGGAGATGTCGATGATGTCGTCGGAGATCTGGAAAGCGGTGCCCACGGCGTCGCCGAGGCGTTCGAGCCGCTTCACGTGGTCGGCGTCCGCGCCGGAGAAGGTGCCGCCGAAGCGTCCGCACGCCGCGATGAGTGAGCCCGTCTTCTCCCACACGACCTTGAGGTAGTGCTCGACCGGATCCTGCTCGCCGCGAAGCCCGATCGTCTCGCGCATCTGGCCGGTGACGAGTTCGGCGAACGTTTCGGCGATGATGCGCACCGCCTCGGGTCCCAGCGTCGAGACGAGACGGGACGCGTGCGCGAACAGATAGTCGCCGGCGAGGATCGCAACGCTGTTGCCCCACCGCGAGTTCGCGCTGGGTGCACCGCGGCGCATCGACGCTTCGTCCATCACGTCGTCGTGGTACAGCGTGGCGAGGTGGACCAGCTCGACGACGGTGGCCGCCGTGACCACCGACGGGTCGGAGGCCTTCGGTCCGAGCTGGGCGGTGAGCACCGTGAACAGCGGGCGGAAACGCTTGCCTCCCGCCTTCGCGAGATGCAACGCCGCCTCCGTGAGGAAGTCCTCCCCGTCGGAGAGCTCACTGACCAGCAGTTCCTCGACTTGCTTCAGTCCTTCACGGACCGTGGCAGCGAGCTGCGGGTCGCCGAGATCGATCCCGGCGACCGTAGTGCCCACTACAGCGTCGGCAGCGGTGTGTGCTGCGCCCTCGGTGCTCACGTTCTCAGTACCCATTCCTGTCGTCAGTGACGGCTCGGTTCCCGCGCCGTCGGTGGCGGCTCGGCTACCACGGTAGTGAACCTAGCGGTTCCGCTGCCCGTCGGCCTCGCCGCGGTCGCATAGCGAAGCCTGACAGGATGTAGGTGTGGTCGCAGCAGAACAGTCGCCCGCGGGATCCCCGCTTCCCACCGTCACCGATGTCCTGGTCATCGGTGCTGGTCCGGCCGGTTCCTCGGCTGCCGCGTGGGCGGCGCGCGCCGGACGTGACGTGGTGCTCGCCGACGCGGCGGTGTTTCCCCGTGACAAGACGTGTGGCGACGGACTCACTCCGCGTGCCGTCGCCGAGCTCGATCATCTGGGTCTCGGCGACTGGGTGCGGTCGAAGGGGACCAACCGCGGGCTGAGGCTCAGCGGGTTCGGCCAGGAGCTCGAACTCGAGTGGCCGGGACGGTCGTTCCCGGCCGTCGGCAGCGCGGTGGCCCGCACCGAGCTGGACGACAGGATCCGTGCGACCGCCGTCGACGCGGGGGCCGTCATGGTGCAGGGCGCCAAGGCGATCGGAGTCGAACGGGACGGCGACCGGGTGACGGCGGTGGCCCTGAAGACCTCCGACGGAGCCCACACCATCGGCTGCCGGACGCTGATCGTCGCGGACGGCGTCCGGTCCACGCTGGGCAAGCAGCTGGGCCGTGAATGGCACCGGGACACGGCATACGGTGTTGCCGCCCGCGCGTACATCGCCACCGACCGCAGCGCCGACCCGTGGATCACCTCGCACCTCGAACTGCGGGACGGTGCGGGGACGCTGCAGTCGGGCTACGGCTGGGTGTTCCCCCTCGGCACCGGAGAGGTGAACATCGGCGTCGGCACCCTCGCCACCGCCAAACGTCCGGCCCCGGGTGCGCTGCGACCGCTGCTCGACCTGTACACGGCGCAGCGGCGCGACGAGTGGAAGTGGGACGGCGAGCTGCGCGCGGTGGCGTCGGCGTTGCTGCCGATGGGCGGTGCGGTGTCGCACATCGCGGGCCGGAACTGGGCGATCATCGGCGACGCGGCGGCGTGCGTGAATCCGCTGAACGGCGAGGGCATCGACTACGGGCTCGAAGGGGGGCGCCTGGTCGCGGAGATCCTCGACTCCGACGACCTGACGGAGCTGTGGCCCGCGATCCTCCGGGAGCGGTACGGCCGGGCGTTCTCCGTGGCGCGGCGACTCGCCGGACTGCTGACCGTCCCCCGGGTTCTGCCCGCCTCCGGTCCGGTGGCGATGCGGTCCCGTGCGCTGATGACCATCGCGGTCCGGGTCATGGGCAACCTCGTCACCGAGGAGGACAGCGACCTCACCGCCCGCGCGTGGCGGGCGTCCGGTCTGCTGTCGACGAAGGTCGACTCGCGGCCGCTGTTCGGCTGAGGTTCAGCGGGTGGCGCGGTGCAGGGCCACCACACCGCCGGTGAGGTTGCGCCACTGCACGTTCCGCCATCCGGCCGCCTCGATGCGCAGCGCGAGTTCTTGCTGGGTCGGCCAGGCGCGGATCGATTCCGCGAGGTACACGTAGGCGTCGGGGTTGCTGCTGACGGCGCGCGCGACCCGCGGCAGCGCCCTCATCAGGTACTCCATGTAGACCGTGCGGAACGGCCCGAACACCGGGGTCGAGAACTCGCTCACGACGAGGCGTCCGCCGGGCTTGGTGACGCGGGCGATCTCGCGGAGACCGGCGTCGAAGTCGGAGACGTTGCGCAGCCCGAAGGAGATGGTTGCGGCGTCGAACACGGCGTCGGCGTAGGGCAGGTGCATGGCGTCACCCGCGACCATCGGGACGTGGCGCCCGCTGCCTGCCTGCAGCATTCCCTTGGAGAAGTCGGTGGCCACACACCACGCACCCGACCGTCCGAGCTCGACGGTCGAGACGCCGGTCCCCGCCGCGAGGTCGAGAACGCGCTCCCCCGGCTTCAGTGCCAGGGCCGAGCGCGTCGCCTTGCGCCAGCTGCGGTCCTGACCGAACGACAGGATCGTGTTGGTGAGGTCGTAGCGCTTCGCGACGCCGTCGAACATCGACGCGACCTCGTGCGGATCCTTTTCGAGCGACGCCCGCGAACCGTGTGTAGTTGCCACGCCCGAAACGCTACCAACCGCGCCCGGCGCCGATGTCGGCGCCGGGCGCGGGGGCGAGGCGGTTATTTCTTGGAGACCCGCACCAGCTTCTTGTTGACGAATTCGTCCATCCCCCACGGACCGAGTTCGCGGCCGACGCCGGAGCGCTTGACGCCACCGAACGGCAACCCGGGAAGCGTCGTGCCGTGTTCGTTGACGAAGGCCATGCCGACGTCGAGCCGGTCGGCGACTTCCCGCGCCCCGTCGAGGTCGGTGCTCCACACCGAACCGCTGAGCCCGTAAGAGGAGGAGTTGGCGAGTTCCACGGCTTCGTCGGCGGTGGCGACCTTGTAGACGACGCCGACCGGTCCGAACAGTTCCTCGCTGTACGCCCGCATCTCGGGGGTCACGTCGACGAGCAGCGTCGGTTCGACGTACGAGCCGGGGCCGTCGATCTTCTTCCCGCCCGCGAGGAGCGTCGCACCCTTGGCGACGGCGTCCTCGATCTGCTCGATCAGCGAATCCGCGGCGCTCTGCGAGGACAGCGGCCCGAGGACGGTCTTCGCGTCGAGCGGATCGCCGGTCGGGGTGGCCTTGAACGACTCGGCGAGCTTCGAGACGAACTCGTCGTAGTTCGGCTCGGTCACGATGAATCGCTTGGGCGAGTTGCAGGCCTGGCCCGCGTTGGACAGGCGGGCACGGGTCGCGGTCTTGACCGTGGCGTCCATGTCGTTGGTGTCGAGCAAGACGAACACGTCGGACCCGCCGAGCTCGAGCACCACCTTCTTGAGGTTGCGGCCCGCCGTCTCGGCGACGCTGGTCCCGGCCCGCTCACTGCCGGTGAGGGAGACGCCCTGGACACGCGGATCCGCAATCATGTCGGCGATCTGCTCGTTGGTGGCGAACACGTTGATGTACGCATCCTCGGGGAGACCGGCCTGCCGGAAGATCTCCTCCATCAGCAGTGCCGACTGCGGACAGTTCGGGGCGTGCTTGAGCAGCACCGTGTTGCCGAGCATGAGGTTCGGCGCCGCGAAGCGGGCGACCTGGTAGTACGGGTAGTTCCACGGCATCACGCCGACGAGCGCACCGATCGGCCTGCGGTAGACCACGGACTCGTCCGCGCCCGGCACGTCGAGCCGTTCCGCCTCGAGCAGTGCGGGGCCGTTGTCCGCGTAGTAGCGGTAGATCGCCGAGGAGAGCTTGACTTCGCCTTTGGCCTCGCGGACGGGTTTGCCCATCTCGAGGGCGATCATCCGCGCCAGTTCGTCTTCACGTTCCGCGTAGAGATCGGCGGTTCGGCTCAGGACCCGGGCGCGTTCCTCGGCGGGGGTCGTCCGCCAGTCGAGATATCCGTTGTGGGCGCGGGAGAGCGCCGACTCCACTCCTGCATCGTCCAAGGTCGTGAATTCCCGGACGGTTTCACCGGTCGCGGGATTGACAGTCTTGTACTTGGCCATACTCCGGGCAACCACGAGACGACCTCTCGAATTCCCCACCGGTATCGATGCGGTGGTCAGGCCGCTCGCGTCTCGCGAAAGCCCTCCCCGCCGACGACCGCCGCGTAGTGGCCCAGCAGCTCGTCGCAGATCGCGGGCCACGTGCGGTGCAGCACCGACTGCCGGGCGGCCTCCCCGAAGCGGGCCCGCATGCGGCGGTCGCACAGCGCCTCGACGGCGCTCAGCAGCAGTTCGCCGAACCGGTCGACCGGAAGCAGGTAGCCGTTGCGGCAGTGCGCGACCAGATCGCGCGGCCCCCCGGCATCCGGTCCGATCACCGGCACCCCGCTGGACAGCGCCTCCTGCACCGCCTGGCAGAACGTCTCGTGCTCGCCCGGGTGGACGAAGACGTCCAGGCTCGCGTAGGCCTCGGCCAGCTCCACACCGCCGAGCTGACCGGTGAACACCGCATCGGGCATCAACCGCTGCAGGCGCGCCCGCTCCGGACCGTCGCCGACGATCACCAGCCGGACCCGCTGGTCGCCGGCGAGTGCGGCCAGCCGCTCGACGTGTTTCTCGGGTGCGAGCCTGCCCACGAATCCGACGACCAGCCGGTCCGAGCCGTCCAGCCAGGAGTCCCGCAGACCGGTGCTGCGGCGGGACGGCGCGAACCGAGCGGTCTCCACGCCGCGGGCCCAGCGGTGGACCCTCGGAATCCTCTGCTCGGCGAGCGCCTCGACCGCCGACGTGGACGGCGCGAGGGTGCGGGTGCAGCCCCGGTGGATGCGACGCGTCCAGGCCCACGCCGCACGGCTGGTGATGCCGAGGCCGTAGCTCTCGGCGAAACCCGCCACGTCCGTCTGGTACACCGCGACGGTGGGGACGTCGAGCCGGTGCGCCGCACCGAGCCCGCCCGCCCCGAGGAGGAACGGCGACGCCAGATGCACGACGTCGGGGTCGAACGCCCGCAGCGCGGCGGTGAGTCCGGGCTGCGGCAGACCGACCGGGAGTGAACTGACCTTCGGCACCATCACCGCGGGCACCCGGTGGACCGGCACACCGTCGTGTTCGGTCGGCGCGGACGTCAGCGATCCGACCGTGTCCGGGGCGACGACCATCGCCTGGTGTCCGGTGCGCTGGAGGTGGTCGAGGACCCGCAGCACCGAGTTGGTCACACCGTTCATGTTGGGAAGAAACGATTCCGCGACGATGGCTACTCTCACGCGCTCAGCGTGGCAGTGCTCGTGGTCACAGCAGCGAGATCGACGTGACCGTCGCGCGAAGTTCCGGGAAACTCAGGATGACACTGCCGGCTGGGCCTCCGGCGAACTCTCCCGCCGCCGCAGGTACCAGATCACCGGTCCCGCGATCAGCCAGGTCACGACGATCAGCGAACCGGCGGGGACGACGGCCACGCTGGCGTCGCGTCCGGACACCCGCACCAGGTCGGGGTCGCTGCGCGCGTACTCGACGTCGATCCGCTGCCCCACCGTGAGCTTGGTCGGGTACAGCACGCCCAGTTCGGGGTTGTGCGTCACCCCGTCGGGCGTGACGAAGCTGATCGCGGACCGCAGCGATCCCGCCGACAGCACCTCCGCCGTGGCCACGCCCCGGTCGGATTGGATGGTGTGGTCGTTGCGCCAGGCGGCCAGCACGAGGAGCACGGCGAGGACCGAGATGCCGATCGCCGTCACCAGCACCCCCCGCCGGACGCGCCGCGACACCCGCGTATTCACAGTTGTGCCCGCACCGCGGCGTGCAGTTCGCGCAGCCCGGAACGTTCGGTGGTCACCTCGAGCACCCGGATGCCGCGGTCGCCGGGCGCCTCCGGCGCGCTCAGCCGCGTCGACAGCTCACCCAGCCCCACCAGGTGATGCTCCACCCGGTAGGCAGCGCAGAGTGCGGCGAGATCCATCCCGTGCGGGGTGCCGAAGACACGCTCGAACACCCCCGCGTACTGGGGATCGCCCTGTTCGAGCAGTTCGAAGATGCCGCCGCCGTCGTCGTTGGCGACCACGATGGTCAGGTCCCGGGGCCGCGGTTCGCCCGAACCGATGAGCAGCCCGGACGCGTCGTGCAGGAACGTGAGGTCGCCGAGCAGGGCCACCGTCCGCCCCTCCTCGTAGGCCAGGGCCGCCCCGACGGCGGCGGACACGGTGCCGTCGATGCCGGCGACACCCCGGTTGGACAGCACCCGGATCTTCGGCGCCGGATAGCTGACGAGCGCGGCGTCCCGCACGGGGTTGGACGCCCCGAGCAGCAACTGGTCACCGTCGGTCAGGGCGTCCATGACGGCGGCCGCCACGTGCAGTCCCGTCGCTTTCGGGTGCGCGGCGAGCTGCGCGCGCACCGCCTTGTCGGTGTGTTCGGACAGCGTGCGGCACCGATTGATCCAGGCCCGGTCGGGTTCACCGGACACGACCGCGCGGGTGCCGGTGGCCAGCACATTGCCGGACACATCGGGCCAGCGGGGGCCGGTGGTGAGCGCGTAGACGGCCACCGACGGATCGGCGAGGACCTTCGACACGGACCGGTGGAGGGTGGGGCGCCCGGTGATGACGGCCTGCCGCGGTTTGAGCTGCGGCAACGCCATCGGATGCACCGGGATGCCGTGCAGCGGCGCGGTCGGCTCGGCGACCGTGGGAAGTCCGGCGAGCTCCGGCCGCAGCGCGGACCCGTGCCCGGAGATCACGATGGTGTCGGGGGTGAGGTCGAGGTCCATCGGCACGTCGAGGGTCGCGTGCTGGGTGGTGGTCCACGCCGCCCCACCCGGTCGTCCCTGCGGGACCGGTCCCTGCGCGTGGACGTCGGGAACGAGCGGTTCGCGGAGCGGGATGTCGAAGTGCACGGGACCGGCGTTGCCCGACCTCGTGCCGCGCGCTGCGGCGAGGACCCGGCACACGGCCGAACGCCACTGGCTGTTCTGCCCGGCATCGTCCTCGGCCAGGCCCAGGCTGATGGTTGCGCGCACCTGGCTGCCGAACAGTCCGAGTTGCTCGATGGTCTGGTTGGCGCCCGTGCCGAGCATCTCGTACGGGCGGTTGGCGCTGAGCACCACGAGCGGCACCCGGGCGTAGTTCGCCTCGAGCACCGCGGGTCCGAGATTGGCGACCGCGGTGCCGGACGTCATGACGATCGGGACGGGGCGCTTGCCGGCCACGGCCAGGCCGAGCGCGAGGAATCCCGCGGTGCGTTCGTCGATGCGCATGTGCAGACGCAGCCGGCCCTCGAGGTCGGCGGCCTGCAGGGCGAACGCCAGCGGCGCGTTGCGCGAACCCGGGCAGAGCACGACCTCGCGTACTCCCCCGCGGACCAGTTCGTCGACGACCGCGGTGGCTTGTGCAGTGGACGGGTTCACGACATCAAGAGTGTCAGATACTCCGGCAGGTCCGTCCGGCGACCTCGCCGGGTGAGTTCACGGCCACATCGCGGGCGCTGACACCATGAACGCATGCGCACTGTCTTCGATCCCGCCGACCTTCCCCCACACCGCATGTATCAGGTGCTGACCGCGTCGATCGTGCCCCGGCCGATCGCGTGGGTGTCCACCGTCTCGGCGGACGGGGTGGCCAACCTGGCCCCGTACAGCTTCTTCTCGGTGTCCAGCACGCACCCGCCGGTGGTGCAGTTCACCTCGGTGACCCGCAAGGACAGCCTCCGCAATATCGAGGCGACGGGAGAGTTCGTGATCAACGTGGCGACGGAGCCGCTGATCTCGACGGTGAACGCCAGCTCTGCCCCGTTCGACAGCGAGGTCGACGAGTTCGCCGCGCTGGGCATCGACACCGAACCCAGCGAGCGGGTCCGTCCCGTGCGGGTCGCGGGTTCGCCGGTCGCCATCGAGTGCACCCTGCACCAGGTGATACCTGTCGGTGATTCGTTCGTGGTGATGGGCGACGTCGTCACGGTCGCGGTGCGGCCCGAGGCGCTCGCCGACGACGGGCTTCCGGACTTCGCGGAACTCGCCCCGCTCAGCCGGCTCGGCCGCAACGAGTGGGGTCTGCCGCCGAAGGTCGTGATGCTCGACCGGCCGCATCGACCCGCATGACCGATCGATTGGTTAGGCTTACCTGACAAATCGCACCGCTACCGGGGGAGTAACCAACGCCATGGCTCAACGCAGCAAGTTCGTCAAACCTCGGAGTCGCCGGATCGCGTCCGCACGCGTCGTCGCGGGCAAGCAGATCAGCCCGAACTTCGTCCGCGTCACCATCGCGGGCGAGGAACTCGACTCCGTCAGCCCGATGGGGTTCGACCAGTGGTTCCGGATGTTCATCCCCCAGCGGGGACAGAGCACGCTGCGGCTTCCGACCAGCGCGAGCAACCTCTGGTACGCGCAGTACAAGCTGATGTCCAAGGACACCCGGCCGGTCGTGCGCAACTACACGATCCGCGAGATCCGCGTGGCGGGAACGGGAACGTTCGGCGACACCACCGAGATCGACATCGACTTCGCCTCGCACGGCGACCTCGGTCCCGCGTCGGCGTGGGCGAACTCGGCCGCGGCCGGTGACGAGGTGGCAATCCTCGACGAGGGGCTGATCTACAACCCGACGCCGGATGCGGAGTGGCAATTGCTCGTCGGTGACGAGAGCGCGCTTCCCGCCATCGTCGGGATCCTGCGGTCGGCGCCGCGGGACCTGCGGGCCGAAGTGTTCGTCGAGATTCCCGATGCCGACGACGCTCAGGAGGTTTCGGTGGGTGACGGCGTGAACGTGCACTGGCTGGTGCGCGAGGACGCCGATGCCCGTCCGGGAGTGCTCGCGCTGAACACCGTGAAACAGGCGGAGTTGCCGGCCGGGCCGTCCTACACGTTCGTGGCCGGCGAGAGCGAGCTGACGACGGCGTTGCGGCGCCACCTCGTGAACGAGCGCCACATCCCGAAGTCCGATATCGCGTTCACCGGGTACTGGCGCCACGGCCACGCTGCCAACTGACCACAGGTGAGTGGCACGGCACGCCCGGGGCGCGCCGTGCCACTCACCCGGCTTCTCAGTTGGCGTGCTTCTGAACGAGGGCGCCCAGACGCGGAAGTGCCTCGATCACATTCTTCTTCGCCGACGGACGCAGCGACGAGTACACCTTCTTGACAGCACCGCGGTCGCTGCCCGCGATGCGCTCGTCGGTCACGCCGAGGAGCGAGTCCGCGACCTCGTCGCCACGCGCGACCAAGTACTCGGAGAATCCAGCCTCACCACTGGCGGTGAAGGCCTGCCAGTACGGCTCGAGCTTGGTGACGAATGCCGGCAGCAGGCCCTCGATGGCGTCCGGCACGATCGACGGTCCCACCTTCTTGACGGCGCCGTATCCACCCTTGAGTGCCAGTCCCGAAGCCCCCGACTTGTCCGAAACCTCCGCGTCGATGAGAGCCTGGACGTCTGCGATGACCGCAGGAACGCGCGACTCGTCGAGCAGGGTTTCGTTCAGAGCTGCAACCACTTTCAATGCCTCCGTATTGACTGAGCGATCAGGTCCGGCCAGACACTATACGAAAAACCGGACTCCGCGTTGTTCGAGCAGGCCATGGCACCGGCGTGCCCGCTCGATCCACCAGCGTGAACGCTCCGCGGACGCGGCGAGCGCCGTGACGCGTTCGACGTCGGGTACCACCGCTTCGACGGTGAGTTCGCCGTCGACGGGTTCGCGGGGGCGGGCCACGTCCGCCTCGAAGAGTCCCCCGGTACCCAGACCGCACGCGAACTGCAATTCGGGGAGGGCGGCGGCAGCGGCGACACCGGCGGCGATGCCGACAGCGGTGTCCAAGGCGCTCGACACGACCACCGGCACACCGTACGAAGACAACTCGTCCGCGAGCGACAGCAGCCGCCGCATCCCCCCGAGCGGGGCGACCTTCACGACGGCCACGTCGGCACCGCCTGCCCGCACGACCTTCAGCGGATCCTCGGCGCGCCGGATGCTCTCGTCGGCGGCCACCCGCACGTCGGGCATCCGCCTGCGGACCTCCACCAATTCGGGCACAGTCGCGCACGGCTGCTCGGCATATTCGAGCGGACCGTCGACGGTCAGTGCCCGCAGCGCGGCCTCGGCCTCGTCGACCGACCATCCCCCGTTCGCGTCGACGCGCACGTTCGGAACGAGTGCGCGGACCGCCCGCACCCGTGCGACGTCGTCGTCGAGGGTCTGACCACGTTCGGCCACTTTCACTTTCGCGGTCCGCGCGCCGGGGTAACGCTCGAGCAGGGCGGGCACCCGCGCGGCGTCGACGGCGGGGACGGTGGCGTTGATCGGCACCCGCGTGCGCACCGCGGGCGGCGGCCCCAGCCAGGCGTCCTCGATCGCCGACTGCAACCAGTGCGCCGCCTCGTCGTCCGCGTACTCGGGGAACGGCGCGAACTCGCCCCACCCCGCGGGGCCCCGCAGCAGCAACGCTTCTCGCGTCGTGATGCCGCGGAACCGCACGCGCATGGGCAGACTCACCACGACGGCGTCGGCCAGGACCTCCTCCACGGAGGGCAGGGACGTCACGAGGTCAGGGCTGCCCGGGCAGCAACTGGAGCATGAGGGCCTCGCAGTCGGCGAGCAACGTGTCGTCCTGCATCAACCGTGCGGTGATGAACGTCTTGCGACCCTCCACTCGGTCGACGCTGCCCTCGACGGTCAGACGCGTGTCGAGCGGTGTGATCGCGCGGTAGTTCACGTGCAGGTAGGCGGTGCGGCTGATGGGCCGCCCGTACGCGTGGACGATCATGCCCATCAGGTCGTCGAACAGCAGCGGCAGCGTGCCGCCGTGCGCGGCGCCGTTGCCGCCGAGGTGGTAGCGCCGGAACATGCCCGCGCTGCGCACCCCCTCGGGCCCGAACTTCTCGATATTCCACGGCGGCATGAGGAGACTCCCCCGGCCCGGCAACTCGATCGTGCGGCCCGCCGGCGACCGCCCCTCGGGAACGACGTACGGTCCGAGCAGTTCGGCCAGCTTCTCCACCTGGTCCGCGGCCTGCGTGAGCACGTCGTCCGGGGCGTCGACCGACACCGCGAGGTCCTGCAACGTGCGCATTCCCTCGACGAACCGCGGCCAGTCCGGGCCGGGTGTCACCGGCTCGTACTTGGGGAACCCGCCGTGGTGCTCGTACTGGTCGTCGCCTTTGCCGTCGAGACGGGTGACGTCGGCAGCCTGTTCGCTCATACCTGCACGGTAAACCCGGGCAAACTCGTGCGCGCGCGGACACCCACCAACGGCACCCGATAACCTCGGAGCCGTGACTTTCAACCCGCAGCACTGGCGACCGGTTCCCGGTTTCGAGAACCTGACCGACATCACCTACCACCGGCATGTCACCCAGGGAATCGTCCGGGTGGCGTTCGACCGTCCCGAAGTGCGCAACGCCTTCCGCCCGCACACCGTCGACGAGTTGTACAAGGCGCTCGACCACGCCCGGATGACGTCCGACGTGGGCGCCGTGCTGCTCACCGGCAACGGTCCGAGCCCCAAGGACGAGGGCTGGGCGTTCTGCTCCGGCGGCGACCAGCGCATCCGCGGACGCAGCGGATACCAGTACGCGGAAGGCGAAACCGCGGACACCGTCGACAAGGCCCGCGCCGGACGTCTCCACATCCTCGAGGTCCAGCGACTGATCCGGTTCATGCCGAAGGTGGTCATCTGCCTCGTCAACGGCTGGGCCGCAGGCGGCGGTCACAGCCTGCACGTGGTCTGCGACCTGACCCTCGCCAGCCGCGAACACGCCCGTTTCAAGCAGACCGACGCCGACGTCGGCAGCTTCGACGGCGGCTACGGCAGCGCCTACCTCGCCAAGATGGTCGGCCAGAAGTTCGCCCGCGAGATCTTCTTCCTCGGTGAGACGTACACCGCGGAGGAGATGCACCAGATGGGCGCCGTCAACAAGGTCGTCGACCACGCCGAACTCGAGGACGTGGCCATCGACTGGGCCACCAAGATCAACGGCAAGTCCCCGCAGGCCCAGCGCATGCTCAAATACGCATTCAACCTGCAGGACGACGGCCTCGTCGGTCAGCAACTGTTCGCCGGCGAGGCGACCCGCATGGCGTACATGACGGACGAGGCCGTCGAGGGCCGCGATTCCTTCCTCGAAAAGCGCGAACCCGACTGGAAGCCCTACCCCTGGTATTTCTGACGCGACCCGCATCCCGTATTTCTGAGCGCCTACGTGTACTCGACCGCCATCCGGTCGATGGTGCCGTTGAACGGGAACGGCGCCTTGTCGTAGTAGTCCAGCGACACCGGGGAACCGAGGCAGGTGCCGACGTCGAGACAGTCGTTGGCTGTGAACAGCAACGGCACGCTCACCGGCACCTGCCCCTCCCCGACGACATCGCCGTCGACACAGAGCTTCACGTTCAGCGGTCCACCGGGCCGCGCCTCGACGAACTCCGTGACCACCTGCACCGTGCGGGTGCCCGGCGGGATCGGCACCGTCGAACGAATCTTGGTGCGCATCAGGATGAACAGGTTGTACTCGTAACAGAGGTAGCCGTCGTCGACGAAACACGTGAGTCCGCCGGCGTTGCTCCCCAGCGCGTAGAGCACTCCGCTCGGATTGTCCGGCGCGGAGAGGTCGAGGGTGACCCGGTTGTTCTTGTTCCCCAGCGCGGGAGCGCAGAACTCGGGCATGCGGATCGTGTCGCCGGAGAACTCCCAGCTCGTGTACGGCGTCGTGATCCGCTGCTCGGGATGCAGCGCGATGACCCACAGCCCGCCGCCGACGGGGAGCGCGTTGTTCTTCGCAGCCTCGATCGCGAACAGTTCCCGCAATTGCGCCAGCTTCTGCGGATACTGCTCGGCGAGATCCCGGTTCTGGGTCCAGTCCTCGTCCAGGTTGTAGAGCTCCCACACGTCGTCGTCCGGGCTCCAGTCGCGGATGCCGCCCGGCACACCCGCCGCCCAGGGTGCGCGTGGCCCGAACGCGGACGCCATCCAACCGTCGTGGTAAATCGCCCGGCTGCCCATGATCTCGAAGTACTGGGTGAGCTTTCCCCCGGTGGCGTCGCGTTCGACGAGCGTCTGCGCGAAGCTGGTGCCGTCCACCGGGTCCTGCGGAACACCGTTCACCGTCCGCGGCGGGGTGATTCCGACGATGTCGTACAGCGTCGGTACCACGTCGTTGCAGTGCAGGAAATGCGTGCGAGGCGTCGGGTCCGGTGTCACCTTCGCCGGCCACCGCACGACCATCGGGTTGCGGGTGCCACCGAGATGGGACGCCAGCAGCTTCATCCCCTTGTACGGCGCGCTGCCCGCCCACGCCCAGCCCGCGTGATACATGTTGTCGGTCTTCGGCGACCCCAGGACGTCGAGGCCACCGAGTTCCTCGAGGGCCGCGATGTGCTGGGCCGTTGTGGTGGGAATGCCGTTCTGCGCCAACAGTTCACT
Source organism: Rhodococcus jostii RHA1 (assembly GCF_000014565.1). Classification (NCBI taxonomy): domain Bacteria; kingdom Bacillati; phylum Actinomycetota; class Actinomycetes; order Mycobacteriales; family Nocardiaceae; genus Rhodococcus; species Rhodococcus jostii. The sequence goes on from NC_008268.1 coordinate 2,123,128, forward strand.
GATCGTTCCGTTCTGACCCTCACCCGACGAGCCGTTGTCGCCCCAGATGTACAGGACCAGTGTGTCGTCCCTGTAGCCCAGACGGTCGAGCTCGTCGAACAACCTGCCCACCTGGACGTCGCAGTGCTCGGCATACCCGGCCGCGACCTCCATCAGCCGGCGCTGGAAGGGTTTCTCGTCCTCGGGAATGTCGTCCCATGCGGCCATCGTCGGGTCCCGGTCGGTCAGCTCCGCTTCGGGGGGAATCCAGCCCTTCTCCTTCGCCCTCGTGAAGACCCGCTCCCGGTAGGCATCCCAGCCGTCGTCGAACTTCCCGGCGTACTTGTCGGCCCACGGCTTCATGATGTGGTGCGGTCCGTGCAGACAGCCGCTGGCCCAGTACATGAAGAACGGTTTGTCGGCGTCGAACGCCTTGTGCCTGCGCAGCCAGCCGATGGCATCGTCGGCGAGATCCTCACTGAGGTGGTATCCCTGCTCCGGGGTCTTCGGAGGCAGCACCACCGTCGTGTTCCGCACCAGGTTCGGCTCGTACTGCGACGCCTCGCCGGCGAGGAAGCCGTAGAAGTACTCGAACCCGAGACCCGTCGGCCAGTTGTCGAACGGGCCCGCGGCAGTGGTCTCCTCGGCCGGTGTGTTGTGCCATTTCCCGAAAGCGGCAGTGCTGTACCCGTAGTGGCGCAGCACCTCGGGCCCCGTCGCACTCGACCTCGGGATGCGGCCGGAGTAGCCGTCCCAGTCGTTGGCCAGTTCGGCGATCTGCCCGTTGCCGACGCGATGGTGGTTGCGTCCGGTCAGCAGCGACGCCCGGGTCGGCGAACACATTGCGGTCGTATGGAATCGGTTGTACCCGAGACCGTCCTGCAACATCGCGTCGAGCGTCGGGGTGTTCACCTCACCGCCGAGGCCGCTCGGCAGGCCCGGCCCGGCGTCGTCGATGAGGACGATCAGAATGTTCGGGGCGTCGTCGGGAAGCCGCCGCTCCTTCGGACGAGGGCTGTACACCGACTCCTGCATGGTCCGGCCGGCGATGCTTCCCGACGGTGTCGGCGGGAACGGTAACGATTCGCCGCCCGCTATCGGCTTGCCTGTCACGCTCGATGTCATGGCCCGGTCCCCTCGTCGTCCGATGCTGTCGATCCAGTCCAACATCGGGCGGTCGCGCACGAGTAGACCCACGGAGGGTGAAATACGCGGGCCGATTCGTCGCCTCGGCAGGAGAGGACACGCGGGGTCTCCGATTCGGGCACACTGACCCACATGAGCATCGACCGCGAGCTCCCCGCACCGGAACATCGCCGTCCCCCCGGAGTGAGCGACGACACCGTCGCCGCGCTCGGGAAGTTGTCGGAGGCCCTCGAAACGGTCGAGCGTGCCCGCGGGCACCTCTACTCGTTCCATCAGCTGATCGGACACGCCGATCTTCAGCTCGGCGAAGCCGTCGAAGCGCTCCGCGCCGCGGGACACGCGGCCGTCGCGGACCGGGTGGAGACCGAACTCGTGGGACGCAACGTCGTCGAGGGCCGGTGGACGTTCCAGATCGTCGAGGAGTTCGACGATCACTACTGGTCGCCGCTGCGCGAGCACGAGCGTGACGCACGTCACGAACTCGCCGACGGACGGCGGCACCTGTTCGAGGCGGAGATGAAGGAAGATCGACGGACACACGGCCGGACGGGGCACGAAGCCCGTCCCGGCGAAGGAGGGTGAGGCGTGGAGATCCTCAGCAGCAGGACGATTCTGCGGCCCCGCGACTACACGACGACGCTGAGCTTCTACCGCGACATCCTCGGACTCGCGACCGCCCGCGAATACCCCGGCGGCACGGTGTTCTTCGCCGGTCAGGGCCTGATCGAGGTTGCCGCGCACGGGGGAACCGGCGAGTCGTCCTCCTTCGACGGCGCCCTGTGGCTGCAGGTTCGCGATCTCACGGCGGTGCAGACCGAGCTGGTTCTGGCCGGGGTGAAGATCGACCGCGAAGCCCGGCAGGAACCGTGGGGGCTGTTCGAGATGTGGATCGCGGACCCCGACGGAATCCCGATCGTTCTGGTGCAGATCCCAGAGGATCACCCCATCCGCCGCGACACCCGTCCGAAGGGTGAGAACTGACGGAAGGCCATACGCAGGAGTGATCCTGTACACCGGACGTCAGCTGTACATTCTCGGTTGAAATCCGCACAATCTGGGTGTGACCGCAGAGCTCGTAGTTCTCCTGGTGGTGGTCGTCACCGCCCTCGCTTTCGATTTCACGAACGGCTTTCACGACACCGGCAATGCAATGGCCACCTCGATCGCGACGGGAGCTCTGCGACCCAAGGCCGCTGTCGCGCTCTCCGCATCGTTGAATCTGGTCGGCGCGTTCCTGTCCGTGGAGGTTGCGGCGACCGTCGCCAAGGGCGTGGTGAACCTGGGAGAAGTCGGCGGCGAGGATCTGCTGCTCATCGTGTTCGCCGGGCTGGTCGGCGGGATCATCTGGAATCTGGCGACGTGGCTGCTGGGCCTGCCGTCGAGCTCGTCCCACGCACTGTTCGGCGGACTGATCGGTGCGGCCATCGCGTCCATCGGCATGAGCGGTGTCGAGTGGGGCGGCGTGCTCAGCAAGGTCGTCGTTCCCGCCGTCCTCGCCCCCGTGGTCGCAGCGCTGGTCGCCACCGCGGGCACCAAGCTGGTCTACCGGATCACCTCCGGCGTGCCGGAGGACACCAAGGAGCACGGGTTCCGCATCGGCCAGATCGGTTCCGCATCCCTGGTATCGCTTGCCCACGGAACCAACGACGCCCAGAAGACGATGGGCGTGATCTTCCTCGCACTCGTCGCGCACGGAAGCCTGTCAGCAGACGACGAGATGCCGTTCTGGGTGAAGCTCAGTTGCGCCATCGCCATCGCGCTCGGCACCTACCTCGGCGGCTGGCGCATCATCCGCACGCTCGGCAAGGGACTCGTCGAGATCGCCGCTCCCCAGGGCATGGCCGCGGAGTCGTCGTCCGCCGCAATCATCCTGACGTCCAGCCACCTCGGACTGCCGCTGTCCACCACGCACGTCGCGACCGGCTCCATCCTCGGCACCGGCCTCGGCCGCAAGGGCGCCGAGGTCCGCTGGGGCATCGCCGGACGTATGGCCGTCGCGTGGCTCGTCACGCTGCCGTCCGCGGCGATCGTGGGAGCCGTGTGCTGGGTCATCGCCCACATGATCGGCGGCCTGCCCGGTGTTCTCGTCGTGTTCGCCGCCCTGATCGTGCTCGCCGGGTTCATGTACCTGCGCTCCCGCCTGCAGCCGGTGACGTCCGGCAACGTCAACGCGGAGTGGGAGTCGGGCGGTGCCGACGTTCCCGCCGAACCCACCGAGCCGGGTGTGGCCGAGACCGCGGACTCCGCCGGTCCCGCCACGAGCCGCTGAGGGGCTCGCCATGACACTGCTGACCACCACCGTCAACTCGCTCTGGCAGGTCATCCTCGTCGGTCTGCTGTTCGGTGCCGGCCTACCCGCGATCTTCGCGCTCGGACTGCGCTCGCTCGGCGGCACGGACACCGGCGAGGGCGTCTCGCAGCCGACCGCCGCAGGCCGGATCGGCGCCTGGGCCTGCTTCGCCGTGGTGCTGATCGCGATCATCACTGGGATACTTCTCTTGATGCAGGGCTTTTTGGCCAGCAGCTTCGGTATCCACATCTTCTGAGCGGCGACCACGAGTCCCGTTCCATCGACGAAAGAAGCCGAACGCGTGCCCAAGAATTCACTTCGCTCCGTGCTCGACTGGCTACGCGCCGGGTACCCCGAGGGAATCCCGGCGAAGGACCATTTCGCGTTGCTGGCCGTGCTGCGTCGCCGTCTCACCGACGAGGAAATCGAACAGGTCGTCGCACTGTCCATCGAGACGGCCCACGAGACACCCGAACGCCACGTCGACTACGACAACATCCGCCGCCTCATCAGCGAGATCACCCACGAGGAACCCTCCGAGGAGGACGTCGCCCGGGTGACGGAGAACCTCGAGGCCGGAGGGTGGCCGGTCGGAACCGACGCCGAATGCGGCGAAGGCTCCGGCGACGGGGAAGAAACCCGCGACGCAGGCTAGCCATGAGCCTTCCACCGTTTCTCTCCTCCATCATCGGCTGGCTGCGAGCCGGCTACCCCAACGGCGTGCCCGAGCAGGACTACATTCCGTTGTTCGCGCTGCTCACCCGCCGCCTGTCGGAAGACGAGGTGGACGCCGTCGCCGACGCGCTCGTCGAGGAGGGTGACATTCCCATCGAGAAGACCGACATCCAGGTGCTCATCACCAAGGTCACCGACGAGTTGCCGCTGGAATCGGACGTCGACCGGGTGCGCAGCAACCTCGCCGCCGGCGGCTGGCCGCTGGCCGGGCCCGCCCAGTGAGCGAACTGCAGGTCCTGCCCGTCCCGTCGGGCGTCGGGGTTCTCGGCATCCTGCCGCAGCTGTCGGCGATCCTCGACGGAACCGCCCCCGCCACGCTCCCCGTCCCCGCCTCGGACGAGCGGGAGACCCGCCGACTGACGGACGCACTGCGCCCCGGGGAGCCGATCGACGACGGTGTCGCCCTCGTGGTCGCGACGTCCGGGACGACGGGAGTGCCGAAGGGGGCCATGCTGTCCGCGTCCGCCCTCCGCGCCAGCGGTGACGCGACACACGCGCGGCTCGGCGGTCCGGGCTCCTGGCTGCTGACCCTTCCCGCCCACCACATCGCGGGCATGCAGGTATTGCTGCGCAGTGTCCTCGCGGGCACCGAGCCGGTGGTGATCGACGTGACCGACGGCTTCGACCCCGGTGCGCTGCCTGCCGCAGTCGCGTCGATGAGCGGCCCCCGCCGCTACACCTCGCTCGTTCCGACCCAGCTGGTCAAGGCCCTCGACCACCCCGGCGCCGTCGGGTCGCTGGCCGCACTCGACGCCGTCCTCCTCGGCGGAGCCGCCACCCCCGCTCCGGTTCTCCGGCGCGCCGTCGACGCCGGCATCACCGTCGTCCGTACGTATGGCATGAGCGAGACGTGCGGTGGATGCGTGTACGACGGGGTGCCCCTCGACGGCGCCCGCGTGCGGATCGACGGTGGCGGCCGCGTCCTCCTCGGCGGGCCCATGCTCGCGTCCGGTTACCGCGGACTCCCCGACCATCCCGCGTTCGCCGAACCCGGCTGGTTCCGCACCGACGACGCCGGCGCCGTCACCGACGGCGTCCTCGGCATCTCCGGCAGACTCGACGAAGCCATCTCCACCGGCGGTCTCACCGTCGTCCCGCAAGTGGTCGAGGCGGCTCTCGTCGCGCACCCCGCCGTCCGGGAATGCGCGGTGATCGGCCTCCCCGACGAGCGACTGGGACGCCGCGTCACCGCTGTCGTCGTCGCCGAGCCCGGCACCGCACCGACACTCGCCGAACTCCGCTCCTTCGTCGAACGCACCCTCGACCCCACCGCCGCACCCCGCGAACTGCACCTCGTCGACACCCTCCCCCTCAGAGGCCCGGGAAAGGTCGACCGGCGCGCCCTGGAATCGCGGTTCGGCTAGCAGGTCCGCCTGTCCGCGGAGACATTGGCCAGATGCGCCCGCAATTTCCGCGCGTCTGGCCAAAATCCACGCGGATGCTGTTGTCCACAAGCCGACCTCTATCCACAGGCTCCGCGAAAGCCCAGGTGAGCGAACCGATCACCGCTGTGGGGTGGGGCACGATGTCGCCATGAGCGACCACGTGATCTTCCGACGCCAAGCCCTGGCCGACGGTTTCACCGACTCCGAGATCCGGCGTGCACGCGATTCCGGGCGTCTCGTGCGAATCGCGGCGGGTGCGTACGTTCCCGACGAGCACTTCGCCGCACTCGATGCGCCTGCGCTGCACCGGGCCCGCATTGCGGCGGCCGTGCAGTCGCGCCCACCCGGCGTCGTGGTGAGCCACACCTCTGCGGCACTGCTGCACGGCATGGACCTCGGCGACCTCCCATTGGAACGGGTGCATCTGACGAGGAACCACGCCTCCGGCGGTGGCCGAACCACGGGAGTCCACGTCCACGCCACACCGTTGGACGCGCCCGACGTCGTCACCCTGGGCGGGCTGGCGGTCACCTCCCCCGCCCGGACCGTGGTCGACACCGCACGCATCTCGACGTTCGACCAGGCCGTCGTCGTCGGCGATTCGGCCCTGCACCGTCGACTCGTCGCGCTCGACGAGATTCTGGACGAGGTCGGCCGAGCGGGACCTCGCAAGGGCCTCGCGACGGCGCGGCGGGCGGCGAGCTTCCTCGACGGTCGCAGCGAGAGCCCTGGGGAATCGCTGAGCCGCATCCGGATCCGCCAGCACGACCTGCCGTCTCCCGAACTCCAGAACGTGCTCCACGACGGCACCGGTACCTTCCTCGGCCGAGTCGATTTCTTCTGGAGAGAATTCGGCGCGGTCGGGGAGTTCGATGGCCTGGGAAAATACGGCGTCGACGGTGGCCAGGCGGCAGTCGCGGTCCACCGCGAGAAGCTCCGGGAGGACGCGATTCGCGACGCGAGGTCGTCCGGTGGACGTGGCGGGACCTGTTCGACTTCGCTGCCGTCAAGGTGCGCTTCGACAGGGCTTGCGCGCGTGCCGAGCACCGGCGCTGACAGACGTTTGGCGAGACATTCGCCAGATTCCGGCGCAATCGCCCCTGATTCAGGACGACGGTGTCCGCAAGCCCGTGCAAGAGGCGTGCAAGCCCGCTGCAAGGGGTGGGCTGCATCGTCTACGGCATGAACCTCACTGCAACTCCCCCAGCTATCGAGGCCGACGGGCTCGTGAAGCTCTTCGGCCGTCAGCGCGCCGTCGACGGCGTGAGCCTGTCCGTTCCGACCGGGTCGGTGTACGGAGTGCTCGGCCCGAACGGCGCCGGCAAGACCACGACGGTGCGGATGCTTGCGACGCTGTTGCGTCCGGACGGCGGCGAGGCCCGCATCTTCGGTCACGATGTGGTGCGCGAACCGAACGCGGTGCGCTCGCTGGTCGGGGTCACGGGCCAGTATGCGTCCGTCGACGAGGACCTGTCGGCGGTCGAGAATCTGGTGATCTTCGCCCGGTTGCTGGGCCTGAGCCGGGGTGATGCCCGCCGGAAGTGCACGGCACTGCTCGAGGAGTTCGACCTCACCGAGGCGGCGACGAAGCCGCTCAAGAATTTCTCGGGCGGCATGCGTCGACGTCTGGACCTGGCGGCCAGCCTGATCGCCCACCCTCCGCTGTTGTTCCTGGACGAGCCGACGACGGGTCTGGACCCTCGGACGCGCGCCCAGATGTGGGACACCATCCGCAGGCTGGTCGCGGACGGGTCGACGGTGCTGCTCACCACGCAGTATCTCGACGAGGCGGATCAGCTGGCCGATCGGATCGCCGTCATCGACCGCGGGAAGGTGATCGCGGACGGCACGGCCGACGAGTTGAAGGCGTCCGTCGGCGTCTCCTCGCTGCAGTTGACCCTGGTCGATCGCGGGCAGACCGACGACGCGCGGTCGGTGATCGCACACACTCTCGGTGTGGAGGTGGCGATCACCCCGGAGATCGGCCGCCTCACCGCACCGATGACCGATCCGTCGCTCACCGTGGAACTGTTGATCCGACTGCGCGACCACGGGATCGCCGTCGACGAGATCACCGTCCAGAAGCCGAGTCTCGACGAGGTCTTCCTCACCATCACCGGCCACGGCGCAGACGCCACCGAGGCCGACACCGAACGGAGCGTCGCATGACCACCACCCTCGAATCCCGCACTCACGCGGGTCCCCAACCGATTCCGGAGGCCCGGAACCGGATCAGCCTCGAGCAGTCCGTCGCGAACACGCTGACGATGGCGTACCGGGGACTGCTCAAGATCAAGCACAACCCCGAGCAGCTGTTCGACGTCGTCGTCCAGCCGATCATCTTCACGTTGATGTTCACATACATCTTCGGTGGCGCCATCTCCGGCGACGTGGCGTCGTATCTGCCGATCATCATCCCGGGCATCCTGGTCCAGACGGTGATCACCACGTCGATCGTGACGGGCACCCAGTTGCGGGAAGACATGGACAAGGGCGTCTTCGACCGCTTCAAGTCCCTGCCGATCGCCCGCATCGCGCCGCTGTCCGGTGCGCTCCTCGCCGACGTCGTGCGGTACGGCATCGCCACGACCATCACGTTCGCCGTCGGTATAGCGATGGGTTACCGGCCCGGCGGCGGTGTCGTCGGGGTGGTGTCGGCCGGCGCGCTCGTCATCGTCTGCGCCTTCTCGATCAGCTGGATCTTCGCCCTGATGGGTGTCCTGATGAGCAAAGCGTCTTCGGTGCAGGGCATTTCGATGCTCATTCTGTTCCCGCTGACGTTCATGTCGACCGCGTTCGTGCCCGCCGACACGATGCCGGGCTGGATGCAGGCGTTCGTGAACGTCAACCCCGTGTCGCACGTCGTGACCGCGGTGCGTGAACTCGTCAACGACGGCCACTTCGGTGTCCACGTCGTGTGGTCGCTGCTCGGCGCCGCCGTGATCGTCGCGATCATGGCTCCGCTGACGGTCCGGACGTACATGCGTAAGGCCTGACAACCGAAGAAGGAGCGAGCCGGTGGACGCGGGGTCCACCGGCTCGCTTCGTCTATTTCTCCAGTTCGGGGGCGTCCGCCTGCAACTCCCCCACCTCGGTCTTGAGGATCCGCATGGAGCGGCCCAGGCCGCGGGCGGCGTCAGGGAGTTTCTTCGACCCGAACAGCACCACGAGCACGATCGCGATGATCGCCCAGTGGCTCGGGCTCAGCGCCCCCACTACTGGGGCTCCTCACCGTCGGGGTACACGGCGTCCACCTCGACCTCGACGAGCCAGCCCGCGGCGGGCAGGCTCGCGACCTCGAGCGCGAACCGGCTGGGACGCGCGGAGTTCCGTTCCATCGGCGCGGCCGGTTCCGCGGTGCCGAGCGGGACCAGTTCGGTGTCCCCGGTGTCGAGGTTGGTGTTCGCGAAGAACTGCCGGTAGGCGCGGTTCCAGCCGGCGTAGTCGGCGCGGTCGGTGCCGGGGGCGTTGTCGAGGAACACCCGCATGGTCACGACGTCCTCGAGCGTCAGTCCCTGTGCCTCGAGATTGTCGCGAATCCGCTTCAGCGCGTTGATGCCCTGCGCCTCGGTGATCGTGACTCCGGCCGGGAGTGCGCCGCCCGCGAACACGTCGGTGTCGATGTACGACTCGGGGGTGCCCTCGGGTGCGGTCTTGTTCGACGCGCCCGGGCCGATGCCGCTCGACTTGTAGACGGCGGTGCCGCCGCCGATGGCCACACCCTGCGCGATCATCGGATTCGCCTCGCCGGCTTCGAGAACGGACTTCGACACGAAGGTGCTGCCGGGCGCCTCCGCCGCCGCCTCCTCGGAGGAGCACGATGTCGCCCCGGCGATCAGAGCGGATGCTGCGAGCGCGGCGGTCACGGCCTTGGTACGAAAAGACTTCACAGTTCACAACTCCTTGTTCGAGGGGAAGGTCAGGCTTCCTGGGCCACGCGCTCGTGGATGTGGGTGACGACGTCGCGGGCGGACGTCAGGGCGCCGTGCTGCCACGCGATCGCGTTGGACAGGTGGTCGCCGGCGAAGTAGATCTTGTCGACGGGTTCGAGCAGCTTCTCGTACTCGGGAGTGGCCGCCCCGCCGTGCGAGCCGCCGCTGCCCGCCCAGTTGGCCCAGGCACTCTCGGAGTACTTGGTGCGACGCCAGCTGCCCGAGAACGACGACGAGATGTCGCGGGTGTACTTCTCGCCGTGGATCTCCGAGCCCTCCGCGATCGCCTTGGCGAGCCGCTGGCGGTGGGTGAGGGATTCGAACGCTTCCTGACGCTTGCCGCTGCTGTAGTAGGCGACGACCACGCCTCGGTCGGAGTTGTAGTGGTCGTACGGGAACATGATCTGCGAGATGTCCTTGTCGGTGTTGGATGCGCCGCCGTAGATGCGGTCCTCCGTCTCCCACCACCGGCGCGAGTACTCGATGCCGAGCTTTCCGGACGACGACGGCTTGGCCGCCTTCAGTGCGGTGAGCACGTCGGCGGGCAGATTGTTCTGCAGTCGTCCGACGAGGTGCGGCGGGATCGTGCAGATCGCGTAGTCGGCGGTGATCGACTTCTTCGCGCCGCCCGCGGTGTATTCGACGGTGACGCCCTCGGACACGTTCTTCATCGACGTCACCTCGGCGCCGAAGACGATGTTGTCGGTGCCGATCCTGTCCTGGAAGGCGTAGTAGATCCGGTCCATGCCGCCGACCGGGGTGAACATCATCATCGCCTGGTCGTAGCCGAAGTCGAAGCTGAAGTTGCGGCCGATGCCGCTGCGGATCACTTCCTGCATCGCGAACGGCTTCTTCTCGGTGCCGAAGTTCAGGCCGGCCCCGGGCTCGGAATCGTAACCGCGACGGGAGGATCCGAGATAGCGGCCGTCGTCGGACAGGTCACCGAAGTCGCTGAGGAACTCCGACAGCGCATCCTTGTCCTCCCGGCTCAGCACCTGGTCGAGGGCGCCCTGATCGGTGGCCTTCTTCAGCAGCTCCGACATGTAGCCGAACGTGTCGGCCTTCGCGGCGCGGTAGGTGACGGACTGGCCCGACAGCGACGTGTCGCTCTGGTAGTTCACGAACGTGTTGGCGTTCTGGTTTCCGAAGCCCTGGATCTCGACGCCGAGTTCGCGGCAGTAGTCGAGCGTGATGTGGCTCTGCGGGATGCGGGTGGCGCCGACGTTGTAGAAGTGCCCCTCGGAGAACGTGCATTTCTGCGTCTCGCCGTTCAGGTCGGTCTCCTCGGTGCCGCCCCGGGCCGTCCAGACGCGGCCGCCGGGCCGGGTGCGGGCCTCGAGGACCGTCACCGTGTACCCGGCCTTCTGCAGTTCGAACGCCGAACACAGACCGGCGGGGCCGCCGCCGAGCACGACCACGGAGTGACTGCCCTTCACCTTCCCGATCAGGTCGCCGGCCGCGAGCGGCTGGAACGCGCGGGCGGGAGCGGCGGTCGACGGTGCGAGCCCGAGCGTCGACATCGCGCCGTACGCGAGTCCCGCGCCCCCGGTGGCCCCGAGGCCCTTCATGAAAGATCTACGTGTGAATGCCAATTCGCGCTCCCATTCTTGCGCCCGGCGACCCGGGTAACTTGTCCGGATTCATCCTGGGAGGAACGCGAGTCGGGAAGTTGTCGGCGGCGAAACAGTCTGAGGCCGGCGAGCGAGAACGGGCGCGGGCCGTTCTCACTCCCGAAGCGCAGTTCGACCCGAAACCGAAACTTTCCGGCAACACGACCCGGCTAGTTTCACGCGCATGTCAGCCCTTTCCGACGCCATCGCGCGTTCGTTCGCCACCGGCGAGCCCGAACGTCAGGCCGTGTCGCCGCTGCGTGCGCTGGGCCGGCGGCAGTTGTCGGGCTTCGAGGTTCTCGCCCAGTCGGTGGCCACGACGGCTCCGGCGGTGTCGATGGTGGTCCTGCCCGTCACCATGTTCACCCACCAGATGCTGCTGAGTGGTCTGATCACGATCGTCATCGCCACGGTGGTGGTCTCCCTGATCGCGGTGTGCGTCTCGCAGTTCACGCGACGTATGGCGGCCGCGGGCGGCCTCTACAGCTTCGTGTTCCAGGGCCTCGGCACGCGTGCCGCGCTGACCGCCGGGGTCGCCATGCTGACCAAGTACGTGGGCAGTGCGGTGATGACGCTGTACCACGGTGGCCAGGCCGTGATCGCGACGCTCGGCTTCTTCGGGCTGGAATTGCGCGAACCCGCCGAACGTCTCCTCGTGTACGCCGGGATCGCGATCGTGATCCTCGGCTGCCTGGTCCGCGGAGTGCGGTTCGCGGCCCTCGCCATCCTCGCCGTGGAATCGTGCTCGTTGCTCTTCATCGTCGGTCTGATGATCGTGACCGGCGCGGGCGGCCAGCACGCCGCAGTGCCGCCGTCCGATTCCGCGTACGGGCCGCTACTCATGACGCTGGCCGCGGTGTTCGCCCTGGCCGGCTTCGAGAGCGCGACGTTCTTCGGCCCGGAGGCCAAGCGCCCGCTCGCCACCGTCACCCGCACCGTGATGCTCACGCCGATGATCTGCGGCGGCCTGTTCATCTTCTCGGCGTGGGCCGCCTGGTCCGGTCGCACGGACACCCTGGTCAACGCGTACCTGCACGGCACCGGCACCGGGGTCGACCCGGCCGTGGTGATCGCCCTGAACCTCGGGTTGGGCACGTCGTGGCTGGCGTCGGCGATGGCGTCGTCGAATGCCGCGTCGCGCCTGCTGTATTCGATGGGGATCGAACGGGTCGTCCCGCGTCTGTTCGCCCGCGTGCACCGCAGCTACCGCACCCCGTACGCGGCACTGGCGGTCATCGTGTGCGCCGTCTGTGTCGGTGCCGCGACGTTCGGCATCGTCGGCAAATCGACCGGATTTTCTCACGTGCAGTTGATCGCCAGGACCGCGGTGGTCGCGGCGTACGTGCTGGTGGCCGTGGCATCGGTGCGGTTCCTCAGTCGCATCGGGGAACACACCCCTCTCGTCCTTGCGGCGGGAGTGGCGGGCAGCGCCGCCGGCGGAATCGTCCTGGCCTACATGCTGTTCGTCAACGTGGCCCACGGCTTCGCGATGGTCCCCACCGTGGTGCTGACCCTGTTGCTGTCGGGTTCGGCGTGGCAGCTGTACCTGCGATGGCGCCACCCGGCGAGTCTGCGGTCGATGGGTGTGTTCGACACGGCGGAAACGGACGATGTGCTGCCGGGAGCCGGGGTGTTCGCCACGGACGCCGCCGGAAACCTCGCGTTGACGGCGGCTGGACGCACCCCCGGGTCTCGGTGATGGGCGCCCGAGCCGGGGAGATCGCGGGCCACGAACCACGCGCCGTGCAGAAGGCGCTCGCCCTGCTCGAGGCCGTGGCTCAGCTCGGGTCCGGGGCGACCGCGCGAGACATCGCCGCGCACGCGGGGATCCCCCAGGCCACGGCGTACCGGTTGCTCAATCTCCTGACCGCCGACGGCTATCTGGTGCGGATCGCCGACCTGTCCGGGTTCGCGCTGGGCCGGCGGACCAGGCAGCTCGCGGGGGCGGAGGCGCCGGATCCGGTCGACCACCACGCCGTGCTCGAGGAACTGCGGGGGCAGGTGCGTTTCGGGATCCATCTGGCGTCGTTCGCGGGCGGCCGGGTACGACTGATCGATCGGGACCCCGACCACGAACTCAGCGGCGAGAACACGATTGCCGCGCACCTGCACGCGTCCGCCATCGGCAAGATCCTCCTCGCGTCCCGTCCGGACCTGGTGCCGCCGAGTCTGCGCCGGGTCACGTCGCGGACCATCACCGACATCGCCGTGCTGCAGGGCGAACTCGACGCCGTCCGCCACACGGGTTCGGCCCGAGAAGTCGACGAGGTGCGGGTGGGCCGCAGCGCGGTCGCCGTCCCGGTGCACGATGCGCAGAACGCGGTGGCCGGTTGTCTTGCGGCGATCGGCAAGACCGGACGCCTGGCCGTCGACGATCCCGAACTCACCGACCTCCTGCGCTCGTGCGCGGCCAGGGTGAGCGGCCGGGTCCCCGCCTGAGGCCGCCACTCACCTCGAACCGGCGAGCATGTCCAGGATTTCGGCGCGCACCGCGCGACGCGACCAGTTGCCGAACCGCTCCTGCGCCGACTCCCAGCGGTCCTGGCCCACGCGCTCGAGCACGAACGCGACGTGCCGGGGGTGTCGCAGCGACGCGATGTCCTGCCGGGCACGGGCTTTCGCGGAGAGCGCCAGCAGCGCGAGGCCCCGATCCTGATCACCGTGCGCGAGCTCGAAGCACCCCACCCCGGCCGCGACGGTTCCGGTGACCGGCAGATCCTGGTAGGCACCCTGTCCCAGCCTCGACAGCGCCGCCTCCGCGAGCTTCGGCACGAACTCCACCATCATCTCGGACCGGCCGTGCAGCACGTGGGCGCACACCACCGACGCCGCCAGCATCATTCCGAACGGATCGGCGTGCGGCTCGGTCAACATCCGGGGATACACCATGTCCAGCGCCTCGCGGTAGCGGGCGAGCCCGCGTTCGACGTCGCCGTCCGCGAGATCGATTTCCGCGAGACTGCCGGTGGCGGCGGCCCGCCATTCGTCCGGCCGATGGTCGTCGGTCCCGGTCCCGGTGCCCGCGCCGCGATGCTCGAGTACCGTCTCGGCCAGCACCTTCCGGCCGGCCTCCACGTCACCGGCGGCGATCAGCGCTGAGGCCTGGAAGCCCCACAGCTGATCGGCCTCCTCCTGCGCACCCAGCTTCCGCATGCCGTCGACAGCATCCTGATAGTGCCGCACCGCGTCCCGGTACTCACCGGACTGGCTCTGCAGCGAACCGAGGAACTGCGACGCCATCGCCGTGCCCCACACGTCACCGATCGCCCCGCACAGTTCGGACACGGTCGTGGCATCCTTCATCGCGCCGCGGAAGTCGCCGAGGTTCTCCCGCATACTGGCCCGCGCGGAGACGGCGGCCGCGCGGGTCTCCGGATCCTCGGACCGCACGCCTTCCGCGACGATCCTCGCCAGGCGCCGACCCGAACCCAGAGACAGGATGAGTCGCACCGCGAACCCGGTGACCGACGGTAGGTCGGGGCGCTCCCGGAGCACGTGACGCAGCCGGATCCGGGCACGGGCGAGCGTGCGTGTCTGGCCACCGAACACCAGGTGCATCGCCGCGAGAAGGAACGTGTACGCCACCAGTTCCGAACCGACGTCCGTCAGGTCGGCGTCCGCCGTCGACCCGAGAATCCTTGGGGTCCAGTTCATCACTTCCGAGTGCGCGCCCCGAATGGCCCACAGTCCGCCCAGCACCGGGAACACGGTCGCCACCGTCTCGGCGTCGTCGCGCTCGACCGCCCACCGGAGGACCGCGAGCAGGTTGTCGTGGTCGGCGTCGATGTCGTCCGCGAGCGCGACCTGGTCGGCACGGCACCGGCGGAGCGCATCGGAAGCGAATCGGCTTGCCCAGACCCCTTGGCGAGCAAACACTTCCGTTCCCTCGCCGGCCGCCGCGAGTTGTTCCTCGCCGTATTCACGCACCGTCTCGAGCATGTAGTAGCGCAGTGTGTCCGACGTCTCCGACACGGACAGCAGCGATTGGTTGACGAGGCCCTCGACGGCGTCCACGACGTCGTCGACGCCGTCCCACTCCGCGATCGTCCGGGCGGCGTCGAGAGTGAACCCGGCCGGGAACCGGCAGAGTCTGCGCAGCGCGATCTGCTGTTGCTCACCCAGAAGCTGCCAGCTCCAGTCGATGACGGCGTGCAGGGTGCGGTGCCGTTCGGGCGACGTCGGGTCGTGGGATCGCAGTAGCGCGAACCGGTGCTCGAGCCGTCGGCCGATGTCCTCGACGCTCATGCTGCGCACCCGGGCCGCGGCGAGTTCGATCGCGAGCGGGAGACCGTCGAGGGTGCGGCAGACGCTGCGCACCGTTTCCGGGTCGAGGCGCGCGGTGGGCCGCACGGCGCGAGCCCGCGCCGTGAACAGTTGCACGGCCGGCGCGTCGTCGTCGTCGATCGCCAGCGGCGGCAGCGGGTACACGGCCTCGGACGCGAGCATGAGAGGGGACCGGCTGGTGGCGAGGACGGTCAGCTGGTCGCCGGCGGCCACCAGGTCGGCCACGACCTCGGAGCAGGCGCCGATGACGTGCTCACAGTTGTCGAGGATCAGGAGCATGGGCCCTGCCGACAGCGCTTCCCGGAGCCGTTCCCGCGCCGAATGGACGCGGCTGACCGTGAGCCGGCCCGGCGCGATGTCGACCTCGCTGAGCCCGAGCGTGCTGCTGATCGCCGCCACGACGTCCTCGCTGCTGCGCAGCGACGCGAGTTCCACCAGAGCCACGGACGTTCCCGCGGCTGCCCGCGCGCCCAGTTCGTGGGCGAGTCGCGTCTTGCCGGCACCGCCGGGCCCGAGGACGGTCACCACCCGCGAGGATGTGAGCAGCTTCTCGATCTCCGCGATGTCCGAGTCGCGTCCCAGGAGCGCGTTGGGTGCCGCGCGGAGCCCGATCGCCGTCCGATCCGGCGACGCGAGGTGCGGAGCCGCCACGTCATCGGAACGTCCGCCCCGCAGGATCTCGGTGTGCAGGGCGACGAGCGCCTGCGACGGATCGGACCCCAGCCGGGACACCATCCGCTTGCGGAACGTCGCGAACACGTCCAGCGCCTCGTTGTCCCGTCCGAGCCCGGCGAGCGCCCGCATCAGGTGCGCGTGCGCCTGCTCGTCGAGAGGTTCGGCGGCGACGTGGGCCAGCGCCTTCGGGAGGGCGGCGTCCCAGTCCTCCACCTTCACCAGCGCAGCAAGTTCCGCGGCCTCGAGTTGCGCCCGGATCACGGCGGCGTCGGCAGCGAGTTCCGTTGCGGCGGCACTGCCGGGAAGGTCGGCGCCGGGGTCGCCGCGCCACAGCGCGAGGACGTCGCGGATCTCGTCGGGCCCGACGCTGCGACCGTTCCCCCGGCCCCGCAGCCGACGTGCCACGTCTTCTGCGCGCGCCAGATCGACGGCATCCCTGGGCACCGCCAGCCGGTAACCGGCCGGGCCGATCTCCAGTGCTCCGTCCGGCAACGCCGCACGCAGACGGGAGACCTGCGTGTGCAGCGCGTTCATCGGGGACCGCGGCGGATCGTCGCCCCACACCTCGTCGATGAGGGCCTGCGCCGACCGACTCCGGCCGGGATCGCGGGCGAGCGCCACCAGCAGACTGCGCGCGCGGGTGCCGGGCAGCGGTGCGAGCACGCCCGATCGCCACGTCGATACCTCACCCAACAAGGCGACCTGGATCGGTGTGCTCGCCGGCGCCACCCTCTCGTCCACGCTCATGTGCTGGTCCACCGCGTTCGATGGTATTGCACGGCGTGGGTGCGGGCGTCTTCTCGCTCGGTGCAAAGATCGGTACATGGCAACGGCTGCTCAATGGATCGAAGGCGCTCGACCGCGCACCCTCCCGAACGCGATCGCCCCGGTGCTCGTGGGCACCGGCGCCGCGGCGTCGCTCGGCGGCGCGGTGTGGTGGAAGGCAGTGTTGGCACTGGTGGTCTCTCTCGCGTTGATCGTGGGCGTCAATTTCGCCAACGACTACTCGGACGGGATCCGCGGCACCGACGACGAGCGGGTGGGGCCGCTGCGGCTCGTCGGGTCGAAGCTGGTGAAACCGTCGGCGGTGAAGGCTGCGGCCATCGCCTGCTTCGGCGTCGCCGCGGTGGCCGGTCTGGCCCTCGCCGTCACCACCGCCTGGTGGCTCGTGCTGATCGGCGCCCTCTGCATCGTGGGCGCCTGGTTCTACACCGGCGGCAAGAAGCCGTACGGGTACAGCGGCTTCGGCGAGGTCGCCGTCTTCGTGTTCTTCGGTCTCGTCGCCGTGCTGGGCACCCAGTACGTGCAGGCCGAGACGGTGGACTGGGCCGGTCTCGTGTCCGCGATCGCAGTCGGTTCGTTCTCGAGCGCGGTTCTCGTCGCCAACAATCTGCGGGACATTCCCACCGACACCGAGTCCGGCAAGCGCACGCTCGCCGTCCGGCTCGGCGACTCGCGTACCCGCATCCTGCATCTCGTCACGCTGACGGTTCCGTTCGTGGTGACTCTCGTCCTGGTGCTGCGCACCCCCTGGTCGCTCGTCGGGCTGCTCGCGCTGCCTCTCGCGGTCCGGGCGAACGCGCCGGTCCGCTCCGGCGGCCTGGGCCTCGCACTGATTCCCGCGCTTCGGGATTCGGGGCTGGCGATGCTGATCTGGGGCGCCGCCACCGCCGTGGCCCTGTCGGCCGCCTGAGCGGCCCGCCGGGTCAGTCGCCGTCCGGGAGGACGATACCGAGGATGAAGTTGACGATCGAGATGATCAGGCCTCCCCACACGGCGGTCCAGAAGCCGTCGACGGTCAGTCCGTAATCGGTCTGGGAGCTCAACCATGCGGTGAGCAGCAGCATCAGGGCGTTGATCACCAGGGTGAACAGGCCGAGCGTCAGGATCAGCAACGGCAGCGACAGCAGCTTCACCAGTGGTTTGACGAAGATGTTGACGACGGTGAACACCGCCGCGATGCCGAGCAGCACCACGATGTCCCATCCGGTTCCGTTGCCCGAACTGGAGATGTCGATGCCCGACACCCAGGCTGCCGCCAGCCAGATCGCGAACGCGTTGATGACGAGGCGTACCAAGAAGGTCATGGGTGCATGCTGGCACACCGTTCGGACAAACGGGAACCGGATAACCCGGGACCGGACGGTCAGGCGGCGCGGTCGTCGAGTGCCGCGTGGACGCGACGGCGGAGTTCGCCGACACCGATCTGGACCTCGAGGATATCCCGCGTCGTGCCGTCGGCCATTCGCAGCACTCCGAGGAGAATGTGCTCGGCGCCGATGTGATCGTCCTTGCGCGCCAGCGCCTCCCGCAGTGACAGTTCGATCGCCTTCTTGGCGTCGCGGGTGAACCCGATGTGCCCCGACTTCCGGCCGAACCAGCCGCGCTTCTCCGACGGCTCCTCGGGATCGAGGACGCCCTTGCCGAAGTTCTGCTCGAGGCTCTGACGCACCGCGTCGAGGTCGATGCCGATCGATTCGAGCGCTTCCGCGTCGGCGGCACTCAAGGCCGTGCCGCGCGTCGCGACGGTCGATCGCGACTTCTCCTCCTCGATGCCGGCGTCGGCGAGGATGCCGTGGACGGGTTCGGTTTTGACGGACAGCAGCGCGAGCACGAGGTGTTCGGGCCCGATCTGTGGCGACTTCAGTACGCGCGCTTCCTGTTGCGCGCCGATCACCACGGCCCGAGCGTCCGTCGAGAATCGTTCGAACATGCGCCGTTACCTCCCTCTCCGATTGTGCTTCTGATGGACGGCCTGCCTGCTCACCTCGAGGGAGTCGGCGATCGCCTGCCAGGACCAGCCCTGGGCGCGGGCGTTGGCGACCTGGATGGCCTCGAGCCGTTCGAGGAGACGCCGCAGCGCACGCACGGCCCGCAACCCCTCGGCGGGGTCTGGGCTGCCCGCTGCTGCGGCGAGTGTGGTTGCTTCGGTCATGCATGTCAATCTAGGTTGACACCGATCGGGTGTCAACCCTCCTTGACAGATCCCCGGGGGGCGGTCGTCAGTACGCCGCGACCGCCCCGTCGACGGCGATCTGCAGGTCCTTCTGCACGACGTGGGCGATGTCCATCGGTTTCGCCGGAAGGTCGAACAGCGGCTCGCCGACGAAGACGCTGGCCGACTTCACGTTCTCGGTATCGGGCCCATCGGCGTCCGGCCCGTAACTGAGGCCGATGGACAGCAGCACGGGTGAGACTCCGCGATCTGCCGCACGTTTCGCGATGTGACCGATGCCGCTGTTGATGTGCTGCAGGCGGGTCGGGTCGTCCTCGTTGCACGTGCCCTCGGGAAAGATCGCCAGGTTGTCACCGCGGCACAGCCGTTCGGCGGAGATGTCCATCATGAGCCTGCCTGCATCGGCGACCGCCCGCAGACCGTAGTTCTTGCTGCGGAACACCGGGATACCGCCCATCATGTCGACCTTCTTGTGCAGGTCGGGATCGACGAACAATTCGTCCTTCGCGAGCACCCGGGTGCGTCCGATCGCGCGGCGCAGCGGCGTCTTCCAGGCCGTGGCCGCGAGCGTGTACTGATCGCTGTGGGTGATGTGATTGGCGGCGACGATCAGCACCCTGCCGGACTTCACCAGCCCGGCCAGCTGCGCCTTCGCGTCGTCGGCGTACGTGATCCGCGGCCGGTACTTCGCATACAGCGACGCGTACGCCAGCTTGGCGAGCGCCCGATTCTGCTGATGGTCGCGGTAGTACGCGTACACCGCTTCGTAGTTCTCGAGAGTTACCTCGGGCTTGTCCATCCTCGTCCCCGATCCGTCGTCCTATCGCCAGGCTACCAACCTACGGTTGCGTAGCCTACGGTGGAGTAAGTTTGGGAAAGTGCAGGGAAACTGTGCGAACAGCACGATTTCGGGTAAAAAAGACCTGTGATCCGCCCGGCCATTTCCACCGACCTGCCCGCTCTGCAAGACATCGAAATCGCGGCGGGTGCGCCGTTTCGTGACATCGGAATGGACGCCGTCGCCGACGATCCCCCGTTCACACTCGACGAGCTGACCGAATACCTCCAGCTGGAATGCATTTGGGTCGCCGTCGACGTAGACGACGCACCGGTCGCATACGCACTCGTCGCCGTGGTCGACGGAGCCGCCCACATCGAGCAGGTGTCGGTCCACCCCGGCCACGCCCGCCAGGGGCTCGGCGCCCTGCTCCTCGACGAGATCTCGTCGTGGGCGGCGGTCCGCGGACTGCCCGCCCTCACCCTCACCACGTTCGTCGACGTCCCGTGGAACGCCCCCTACTACGAGCGACTGGGTTTCCGTCCCCTGCCGGAAGACACCCTGACCCCGGGCCTGTCGCGTATCCGCGCCGACGAGGCCCGGCACGGCCTCGCCGCGTGGCCGCGGGTCACGATGTCCCGCCCGGTGACGGCGCCGGTGCGGACCGCCGCGACCGCGCCTCAGCCGGGCTGACCCGGCCACTCCCCCGTCGCAGCGAAGCGGTCGAGCACCGCGGCCGGACCCGTGAGGTCGATACCCTCCCCGGCCACCCAGTCGTCGTCGAAGTAGGTGTCCGCGTAGCGTTCGCCGCCGTCGCACAGGATCGTGACCACACTGCCGGACCGTCCGGCCGCGAGCATCTCGGCGACGACGGCGAACGCACCCCACAGGTTCGTTCCCGTGGAGCCGCCGACCCGGCGGCCCAGCACCGAACTGGCGTGCCGAGCCGTGGCGATGGACGCGGCGTCGGGCACCCGCATCATCCGGTCGATGACCTGCCCGACGAACGACGGCTCGACCCGCGGCCTGCCGATGCCCTCGATGCGCGAGGGCATCCCCGTCGCGTAGTCGCAGGAGTTGGAGTCGTAGCCGCCGAAGAACGCCGAGTTCTCCGGATCGACCACGAGCAGACGGGTCGCGTGCCTGCGGTAGCGGATGTACCGGCCCAGCGTCGCGCTGGTGCCGCCGGTTCCGGCGCTCATGACGAGCCACTCCGGCACCGGATGCTCTTCACGAATCATCTGGTGGTAGATCGACTCGGCGATATTGTTGTTGCCCCGCCAGTCGGTGGCCCGCTCCGCGTGCGTGAACTGGTCCATGAAGTGACCGTTCGTTTCCGCGGCGAGCCGCCGGGCCTCGCTGTAGATCTCCGGCGGCCGGTCGATGAAGTGGCAGCGACCGCCCTGCGCCTCGATGAGCGCGATCTTCGCGCCGCTCGTGCTGCGCGGCACGACGGCCACGAAGTCGAGACCGAGCATCTTCGCGAAGTACGCCTCGCTGACGGCCGTGGACCCCGAGGACGCCTCGATGACCGTCGTCCCCTCGGTGATCCATCCGTTGCAGATCGCGTAAAGGAACAGCGACCGGGCCAGGCGATGCTTGAGGCTGCCCGTGATGTGGGTCGACTCGTCCTTCAGATAGAGCTGCACACCCCATTCGACGGGCAGCGGGTACCGCAGCAGGTGCGTGTCGGCGCTGCGCTGCGCATCGGCGTCGATGAGGCGGACGGCGTTGTCCACCCAGTCACGCGGAAAGCTCCGGTCGATGACGACGCAGTCGCCGTCCGTCACCGGGACGTGCCCTCACCGCGGAGCCTGGCACGCAGGTCGGCCTGGTCGGCGCGACGCTGCGCGTCGAACGCGGCGATCCCCTCGTTGACCCGCCGACGGAGTTTCGCGAACAGGAGCAGCGACAGCGGGAGCGCGATGAGGACCGCGAAGATGGCCGCGACGAGCAGCGGCACGGCGACTCCGACGAGTGCGGCCACCCCGAGGATGATGGCGCCGATGACGACGACCAGCAGTAGCCGGGCGATCGAATAGATCGCGACGTCGCGCGCCAGCTGCCCCTTGGTCACCCGCCCGTCCGGCTTCGCCGGTGCGCTCGAATCGGCTGCGACGGGGCGCTCGACCTGGTCTTCTGGCTTCTCGGATGACTCACTCACGCTCCCAGGTTACCCATCGCCGAGGCCACTCCTCACACGTCCGACTTATCCGATTTGTCTATTACCTCCCCTTTACCAACATTAGATCGTTCGAGTACCCGGGGTGCCAGATGCCACGATGACCGAGATCAGTCGCAACAGCGGCCGGCTTCAGCACAGACCAGTCGAAAGCAGTGGAGGACCGTCGATGAGCGCACCCACCTACAACGGACCCGGATTCAGCGGATCCAACGAAGCCCTCATGACCCCGGGCCAGGTGGCTGCCCTGTTCCATGTCGACCCGAAGACCGTGACGCGATGGGCGCACGCGGGCCGGCTCGGATCGCTGCGCACCCCCGGCGGGCACCGCCGCTTCCGCGAGGCCGAGGTCATGCAGCTGCTCCGCTCCCTCACGACGGAGGCAGGCCGACCCTGACGCTGGGCGGGCAGCCGCAGGGCTGACCGCGACCGCACTACCCGGGACGCACTGCGACCGGGCAGGTGCCCTCTGCCGCCGACGCGGCTACGCTCAGGGATACCGGCTACCCTCGAGCGGTGTAAGGAGGTGCGCGGTGATCTATCTGTTGGCACTCATCGGGCTCGTGACAGTGGCGGTCCTGCTCTGGAAGGCATTCGGCCCGAACACGAGGCCCGTGCTCAGCAATCGGGTGCAGGGACCCGACGACGACCCGGATTTCCTCTGGAAGGTGGATCGGGAGACCCGTCGGAAGAAGTCCGACGAACCCGAGGCCGGTCCGGCGGACCCCGCCGGGTGAGCCGAAGCCGGGGTGCCGGTCGACCCGGCACCCTCGGCGTCATTGCCTCAGCGACGATCCTGTAGCGCGAAACTGGACGCAGGGAAGTCCGACGCGACCGCGGCGGCCAGTTCGAGAAGAGCGGTGCGCGTCTTGGGACGCAGCCGCTCGAGTTCGATTTCGGCTCCCTCTTCGAGGTGCGGATCGAACGGAATCAGCCGGACGAGGCGGCACCGCTGCTCGAAGTGCTCGACGACCTTCGGCAGGTCCACCTTGCCCGACCGTGGTCGCACCGCGTTCACGACGGCCACCGACCGGGACACCAGTTCGCGGTATCCGTGGGCGTCGAGCCAGTCGAGGGTCGCGGAGGCGCTGCGGGCGCCGTCGACGGAGCCCGAGCTGACCACCACGAGCGCGTCGGCCTCTTCGAGGATGGTCTGCATGGCGGAATGCATCAGCCCGGTGCCGCAGTCGGTGAGGACGATGCTGTAGAACTTCTCGAGCATCGTGACGGTCCGCGAGTAGTCGTCCGCGCTGAACGCCTCCGACACCGCCGGGTCGCTGTCGGATGCGAGCACCTCGAGCCGGTGCCTGCTCTGGGACGTGTAACTGCGGACGTCGCTGTACTTTTCGATGCTCTGCTCGTCGCGCAGCAGGTTGCGCACCGTGGCCGGGGTCTCGAGGGGAATCTTCTGACTGAGCGTGCCCCGGTCGGGGTTGGCGTCGACGGCGATGACGCGGTCGCCGCGCAGTGACGCGAACGTGGAGCCGAGGGTCGCGGTGGTGGTGGTCTTGCCCACTCCGCCCTTGAGGCTCAGCAACGCGATCTTGTAGCAACCCTGCAGCGGCTGGTTGACCTGCTTGGTCAGCTCGATCCGACGCTGTTCCTTCGCACTGTTGCCGACATTGATGTAGCGGCCGGACAGTTGGTACAGCGCCTTGCGCCACCCCGTGGTGGGGGCCGGCTTGACCTGCTTGAGGAGCAGCGACGTCGACAGGTCACGCGCCGACACCGCGTACTGCTGATCGGCATTCGTGTCGTGGGGGCGGGGATGCTGGGGTGTGTGCTGGATCGGCGCCTGCTGCGGCGGCGTGAACGCTCCCTGCGCGGGAGCCTGCTGCGGAGCCGGGGCCTGCTGCGGGGCAGGCGCCTGTTGCGGGACGGGTGCGGCGGCCGGGGCCTGGGTCTGCGGCCGCCCGGGTGCGGCGGAGGGGGCCTGGACACCGGGCTGCGCGAACGGGTTGGGACCCTGCGGCTGGACGTACGGGGCCTGCCGCGCGGCGTTCCATGCGGCGGCCGATGCGCGGTCGTCCAAGGGCGGATTCGATGCAGGCCGTACCGGCTCCCACATGCCGGCGTTGTTTTCGGACATGGCTGAACATCCCCCTCGTGAAGTCTCCATCGTCCCCACCGGTTTCACACCGGTCGGAGACGTCGCGGCGGAAGGATATCAGTCGGTGACTACCGTCAGTTGAGGCCCGCGTACGAGTGCAATCCCGACACCACCATGTTGATGATGAACAGGTTGAACAGCATCGCGACGAAGCCCGCCACGTTGATCCATGCGGCCTTGGTGTCGCGCCAGCCCGACGTCGCGCGGGCGTGGAGGTAGGCGGCGTAGATCACCCAGGCGATGAACGACACCGTTTCCTTGGGGTCCCAGCCCCAGAATCGGCCCCAGGCGGCCTCGGCCCAGATGGCGCCGAGGATGACGCCCGCACCGAACAGCGGGAACCCGATGATGGTGGTCTTGTACGCCAGCCGGTCCAGGGTCTGCGCGTCGGGCAGCCGCTCCGCGATCCGCGCGAACACGCCCGTTCCCTCCTCGCCGCGCGGGTACCGCATGCGCAGCAGGAACAGCAGGCTCGCGATGCCCGACACCAGGAACACACCGGAACCGACGCTCACGATGGTGACGTGGATGGGCAGCCAGTACGACCGCAGTGCGGGCACCACGGGCGCCGCGTCCGCGTACAGCACGGTGGCGGCGAGGAACATCAGGATCAGGACGGGGACGAGCAGGAACACCCACATCGACCGGTACGCCGGCTTCGACAGGAGTGCGAGACCGACGACTAGTGCGGCCGCGCAGGCCATGGTCACGAACTCGTACATGTTGCCGAGCGGGAACCGTTCGGTGGCGAATCCGCGCAGCACGATCGACGCGAAGATCAGCACCGTGCCGACGACGAGCACGGCCGCGCCCATCCCGCCGAAGCGCTCGGACATGGGCTTCTTCGGCTGCTCGACCACTCGGCCGGGAACCGAGGGCGCATCGGCCGGGCGGGTGCCGGAGCCTGCCGACACGAGTTCCCGGTCCTGCACGGCCTGCGCCCGGGTGGACGCGTACTGCACGATGAGCAGCACGAGTGCCAGCACCAGCACGGTGAAGGCTGATCGGAAGGCCCAGTCGCTGTACTGCGCCAGTGTCTCGTTGGTCGTCATCGTTGGCTCTCCTGCGCGTCAGGCTTCGTGTCGTCCGTGAGCAGACGGGTGCAGAGTCGGCCGAACTCGTCGCCCCAGCCGGCCTGATCGGTCCGGGCGAGTCCACCAAGCTCTACTACAGTACGTCGTGGGTCAAGATCGGAAGCGCCCGCGGGGTAGATGCGAGCCCAGACGCGGCGACGCTTGACCAGCAGCGAGACGAGCAATCCGGCCATCATCGTCAGCGCCGACACCAGCACCCACTGCTGCGCCGGGTCGTGCGACACCTGCAGGTTCACGAAGTCCACGGCACCGTCGAACCGCACCTGGGTTCCGTCGGCCAGCGTCGAACTCTCCCCCGGTTTCAGATTCACCCGGTCCTGCTTCACGAGCCGGCCCTGGTTGATCAGTTCGGTGTTCAGCGAGAACAACGACTGCGGATTGCCGGTGTCGAGGCCGGTGTCGCCCTTGTAGATGTCGATGGCCACGGCCGGGTCGTTCATGGCGGGGTAACTCGACGCCAGCAGATTGCCGTGGAACAGCGCGGTCGGGGCGAACAGTCCCTCGATCGCGATCTGATTCTTCCGGCGCTCGTCGGTGTCCGTGTACAAGCCGCCGGGCGGGTCGAACCGCATCGCGCCGCTGCTGAGGAACGTCGTCGCGTCGTCGGGCCGCCACTGCAGCGTCTCCGTGCGGGTTTCCCCGTTCGGGAACGTGACGGTGAACGTCGGCGCGTACCCGTGCCCCTGCAGGTAGACGCGGTCACCCTCGACGCGCAGCGGGTGGTTGACCTGCAACTGTCCGTCCCGCCACGTGTTCGTCTCGAGGTCGTCGCCGGCCTGGTAGGCGATGTTGGACGTGAACATCTCGGCCTGACCGCTGTCGAGGTAGTCGGCCGCGAAGTCCTTGACCTTGACGCACAGCGGCGTCATGCCGGTGCCGTCCTGCGTGTTGCCCGCCTTGAAGGAGTCGAAGACCGCGGGCGACGTGGTGCAGAAGCCGGGACCGTTGTTGGCGACCACGATGACGTTGCCCTCGTAGCCGAACAGCTTGCCGACGGCGATCGCGACCAGCAACGCGACGAGCGACAGGTGGAAGACGAGGTTGCCGAGTTCGCGGAAGTACCCCTTCTCCGCCGAGATGGTGATCTCGCCGGTGTGTGCGGCGCGTTCCCCGCCCTCGCGGGTCTCGACCCGCCACCCCTTCAGGTGAGCGCGGATGCGGGTGGCGAGTTCCTCCGGTGTCTCGTCGACGCGGTCCTCGTGGTGGTGCGGAAGTCGCGCGAGGTTCCGCGGGGCAGGCACCGGACGGGTGCGCAGCGCCTTGGCGTGGTCGACGCAGCGCGGAAGGATGCAGCCGACGAGGGAGATGAAGAGCAGGACGTAGATCGCGGTGAACCAGAAGCTGCCGAACACGTCGAACAGCTCGAGCTTGTCCATCCACGGGCCGAGGGTCGGCCGGTTCGAGATGTACTCGTCGACCTTGCCCGCGTTGAGGCTGCGCTGCGGGAGCAGGGCGCCCGGAATGGCCGCGAGGGCCAGCAGGAACAGCAGCACCAGCGCGGTGCGCATGGACGTGAGGCCACGCCAGGTGTTGCGGACGAGCGCGAACGCGCGACCCGGCAGCGATTGACGGGGCACCGGTGCGGCTTCCGGGGCCTCGGGGGTCTGGGTGTCGCTCATATGGGGAGAGTCACTTCCGAGATGAAGGCGTCGCGAACCCAGCCGACGAACTGGTCCCACGCGCCGGTGACGAGGGCGATGCCCACGGCCACCAGCATGATTCCGCCGAAGATTTGAATGGTGCGCGCGTTGCGGCGCAGCCAGCCGACACCGCGCAGCGCGCGGGACGAGCCGAGCGCCAGGATCACGAACGGCAGCCCGAGGCCGAGGCAGTACGCGACGATCAGGGCCACTCCGCGGGCGGCGGTGGCACCGTCGGTGCCTGCGGCCAGGGAGATGACACCCGCCAGGGTGGGGCCGAGGCACGGGGTCCAGCCCAGTGCGAACACGGCACCGAGGAGAGGCGCCCCGGCCAGGCTGGAGATCCGGCGCGGCTCGAGCCTCGTGTCCCGCTGCAGGGCCGGGATCAGACCGATGAACACCAGGCCCATGGCGATGGTGACCACCCCACCGACCCGCATCAGGACGTCGCGGTTGATCGCGAGGGCCGAGATGGCGCCGAACACGGACGCGGTGGCCAGCACGAATACCACGGTGAAACCGGCGACGAACAGGGCCGCGGCGCCCGCGACCCGCAGCCGTCCGTCGGCGGCAGTCTTCGTGCGGGTGGCCGCCTCCTCCGCGGTGACGGCCGGTGCGTCCGCGCCGACCACACCTGCGAGGTAGGACAGGTATCCCGGAACGAGAGGCACGACGCACGGCGACGCGAACGACACCAGACCGGCGAGGACGCATGCACCGAGCGCGAGCAGCAGCGGTCCGGATGCCGCGGTGGACTGGAAGGCGTCGCCGACGCCGCCGGCGAGAAGGGTGGTGCTGGTGCTCACGATTCCTGTGCCACCCGTTCGACCACCGGCTTCAGGTCCTCGGCGAGCAGTTCCTTCAGGAACACGGCGGCCACGCGGTGTTCCCGGTCGAGCACGATCGTGGTGGGGATGACGCTCGTGGGGTAGTTCTGCCCCAGCGCGATCATCGTCCGCATGGCGGGGTCGTAGATCGACGGATACGACACCTTGTTGTCGATCACGAAGTCCTGCGCCTTGTCCTGCTGGTTGTCCCGCACATTGATCCCGAGGAACGACACTCCCTGATCCTTGGTCTCCTCGTACACCTGCTCGAGGTCGTTCGCCTCACCCCGGCACGGGCCGCACCACTGCCCCCACACGTTGAGGACAACCACCTGCCCCTCGAAATCGTCGAGCGAGGTGGTCTTGCCCTCGGTCATCAGGTCGGGTCCGGACACCGTGCCGATGGTGCCGCGGTCGGCAGGCGGGTCGTAGAAGATCTCCGTCTGCCCGCCCGGCGACACGAAGTCGAACGTGCCGCCCTGGGCCACGGCGTCGTCGCCGGACGCACACGCCGTCAGCGACACCGCGGCCGTACAGATCACCGCGAGAAGCCCGGCGAAGCGCCCCCGACTCATGCCCCGGTCACCCTCGGATCCGACGCGCCCGCGGGCTCCGAGTACACGATGTCGATGAGGGTGTCGCCCTCGTAGACGAGGGAGGTCAGCGACGCGAGACCGCACTGACGGTGCCGCGGGTCGTGCCACAGCCGCTCCCCCTGCAGGAACCGGCGGAGGGTCCAGACGGGGAGTTGGTGGCTGACGACGACGGCCTCGTGACCCACCGCCGACACGCGGGCGCTGTTGACGGCGGCCAGCATGCGGTGCGCGATCTGCAGGTACGGCTCGCCCCACGACGGGGTGAACGGGTCGCGGAGTTTCCACCAGTGCCGGGGGCGAGACAGCGCGCCGTCGCCGACGGACACCTTGAGGCCCTCGAATTCGTTGCCCGCCTCGATGAGGTTCTCGTCGGTCGCGAGCTCGACGCCGTGTGCGTCGGCGATCGGGGCGGCCGTCTCCTGCGCCCGCTGCAGCGGCGAGGACACCACGTGGGTGATGTCGTGCTTGGCCAGTACCGACGCCACCGCGCGGGCCTGCGCCTCACCCGTCACCGACAGCCGGAACCCGGGGAGCCTGCCGTAGAGGATTCCCCGCGGGTTGTGCACCTCGCCGTGCCGGAGCACGTGCACGATGGTGCGGGTCTGTGTGTGGTCGGGATGATCGGCTTCGGTCACGTTGCGGTTCCTCGGGTCGGGACGGGAGGGCGGGTGGGTGTCGGCGGCAAGGCTGCCGGCCGCGAGGGGAGACGTCACGTCAGGGCTGGACGGCCGCGGCGGCGGCCTTCGCGGCGTGCGGCAGGGCGTCGGCGATGATCGAGAAGGCTCTGTCGTCCATGGCGGCGGAGACGAACCACGCCTCGAACGCGCTCGGCGGCGGGTACACCCCGCGCGAGAGCAGCCCGTGGAAGAACGCGGGGAAGCGCCAGGTCTGGGCGGCCTTGGCCTCGGCGTAGTTGGTCACCGGGTCTTCGCTGAAGAACACGCTGAGCATCGTGCCTGCGGTCTGCACCCGGTGCGGCACGCTCTCGGCGGTCAGCGCGTCGGACAGCAGGGTCCGCAGCGTGGCGCTGTTGCGCTCGAGTGCGTCGTACACGCCCTGGTCCGCGGCGCGCAGGCTGGCGAGCCCGGCGGCGACGGCGACGGGGTTCCCGGACAGGGTGCCCGCCTGGTAGACGGGTCCGGCCGGGGCGAGATGGGCCATGACGTCGGCGCGGCCACCGAATGCGGCGGCGGGCAGACCGCCGCTCATCACCTTGCCGAACGTGTAGAGGTCACCGGCGACGCCGTCGAGTCCGAACCAGCCGGCGGAGCTGACGCGGAATCCGGTCATCACCTCGTCCATGATGAGCAGCGCGCCGTTGTCGCTGGTCAGCTTCCGCAGGCCCTCGTTGAATCCGGGCTGCGGCGCCACTGCGCCCATGTTGCCGGCGGCGGCCTCGGTGATGACGCACGCGATCCGGCCCTCGTTCGCGGCGAAGGCCTGGGCGACGGCGTCGAGGTCGTTGTAGGGAACGACGATGGTGTCCTCGGCCTGCGCGCCCGTCACGCCGGGTGATGTCGGGAGGCCGAACGTGGCGAGCCCCGAACCGGCATCGGCCAGCAGGGCGTCGACGTGCCCGTGGTAGCAGCCGGAGAACTTGAGGACCTTGGTTCGGCCGGTGAATCCGCGGGCCAGGCGGACGGCGCTCATGGTGGCTTCGGTGCCGGAGTTGACCAGGCGCACCTTCTCCACCGGCGCGACCCGGCCGACGATCTCCTCGGCCAGTTCGATCTCGCCCTCGGTGGGCGCGCCGAACGACAGGCCGGTGGCGGCCGCCTTCTGCACGGCCTCGACGACGGCGGGGTGCGCGTGCCCGAGGATCATCGGTCCCCAGGAGCAGATGAGGTCGACGTAGTCGTTGCCGTCGACGTCGGTGAGCGTGTAACCGGACGCTTCCTTGATGAACCGCGGGGTGCCGCCGACCGAGTGGAAGGCTCGCACCGGGGAGTTGACGCCGCCGGGAATGACCAGATCAGCCCTCTCGAAGAGCTGGGCGGAGCGGGATGCGTGCACGTCGGGGTCACCGGAGGAAACAGTCACGGCCTCCAGTGTCCCAGTTCTGTCGAATTTGCCAACGACAGGGTGTAGTGGGTGGCCAGGATCACTCTGCCCGATCCGCCGCACCGGGTGGTTCCGGGACGAGCGAGGCGAACATCGCGCGCATCTCCTCGGAGAGTTTCATCAGTTCCACGTATCCGCCGAGCGGGCCGCCCTCGAGGTACGCGAACTCCATCCCGACGCCCTCGAACCGGCCCCGCTGCACCACCGGCAGTCCCCGGCACCCGGCCTCGGCGAGGGTGGCCTCGAAGTCGTCGGGGACCCAGGCCACATGATGGACGCCGGGACCGCTCGTCTCCAGTTGTTCTGTGTAGAGGTTGCGTCCCGACACCGGCTGGATCAGCTCGAGCTGCTGTCCGCCTGCGTATCCGAGCGACACGTGGACCACGTAGTCGGCGGGCTGCCCGCGGTACGTGCAGTGCTCGGGTCCGAAGTGCACGTCCGGGAGCCGCAACCATCGCGCGACGCCGAGCTGATCGGTGAAGTACCGCTCCGCCGACTCGATGTCGTCGACGACCCAGCAGATCTGGAAGATCGGGCCTGCGACGAGGCTCATGCCATCTTCCCGTTGTCCACCGAGTACACGGCGCCGTGGATGGCGGACGCGTCGTCGGATGCGAGGAAGGCCACCGTCTTCGCTACGTCCTCTGGTTCCATCAGCCCTCGCGGGGAGGCCGACTTCAGGACGAGCTCGAAATCGACGCCGTCGGGGAAGGCGAAATTCGAGACCTGCGGCGTCATCATCCCGCCCGGGCAGACGGCGTTGATCCGCAGCGGTGTGCCGGTGAACTCGAGTGCCATCGCGCGGGTGAGACCCACCAGTCCGTGTTTGGCGGCGCAGTAGCCGGCCGAGTACGCCTGCCCCTGCAATCCGGCGACGGACGCGACGTTGACGATGTTGCCTCCGCGTTCGAGCAGATGCGGCAGTGCTGCCCGTGACAGGTAGAACGGCCCGTTCAGGTTCACGGCGAGATCGTGTGCCCAGTCCTCGTCCGTGACGTCGGCGGTGTGCCGGAGGGTGTGCGAACCGGCGACGTTGATCAGGACGTCGAGACCGCCGAGCCCGGCGACGCAGGCTGCCACGGCCCCGCTGCATGCTTCCGGCGACGCCACGTCCGCCGGCGCACAGTGCCCCGCGGCCTCCGGTCCGGCGATCTCGATCATGGCCTGCCGCAGCGCATCCCCGTCCCGCGCGACCCCGAAGACGCGGGCTCCCCGCTCGGTGAGGAGCCGGGCCACGGCGTGCCCGAGCCCCGAGGAGGCCCCGGTGACGAGAGCGACTTTCCCTGCGAACGTTCCCCGATCCCTGTCATCCATCAGTCGATGATGCACTGCGTGCCGATCGGAGGTTCACAGATTGCCGCGCGCCGCCTGCTCACGCTCGATGGATTCGAACAGGGCCTGGAAGTTACCCGCCCCGAACCCGAGCGAACCGTGCCGTTCGATCACCTCGAAGAACACGGTCGGCCGGTCGCCGAGCGGTTTGGTGAAGATCTGCAGGAGGTATCCGTCCTCGTCGCGGTCGACGAGGATTCCGCGCTTCTGCAGTTCCTCCACCGGCACCCGCACCCTGCCGATCCGGGCGCGCAGCTGTGGGTCCTCGTAGTACGCGTCGGGTGTGTTCAGGAATTCGACACCCTCGGCCCGCAACGCGTCCACCGTCGCGAGGATGTCTCCGGTCGCGAGGGCCAGATGCTGGCAGCCCGGCTCACCGTAGAACTCGAGATATTCGTCGATCTGCGACTTCTTCTTTCCCACCGCGGGTTCGTTGAGCGGGAACTTCACCCGGTGATTGCCGTTCGCCACGACCTTCGACATCAGCGCCGAGTACTCCGTGGCGATGTCGTCGCCGACGAATTCGGCCATGTTCGTGAAGCCCATGACGCGGTTGTAGAACCGGACCCAGTGATCCATCCGGCCCATCTCGACGTTGCCGACGGCGTGGTCGAGCGCCTGGAACAATCGCGGGGGTTTACCCGGTCGCGCCGCGAAACCGCTGGAGCGCGCGACGAATCCGGGGAGGTAGGGGCCGTCGTATCGGCTTCGGTCGACGATGGTGTGCCGGGTGCTGCCGTACGTGGCGATCGCCGCGAGCCGCACGGTGCCGAACTGATCCGTGACGTCGCGCGGCTCCTCGAGAATGGTGGCCCCCTGCGAGCGTGCATGCGCGATGCAGCGGTCGACGTCGAGAACTTCCATCGCCAGGTCCACCACGCCGTCGCCGTGCGCCCGGTGATGGTCCGCGAGCGGGCTCTTCGGATCGACGGCGCCGTGCAGCACGAACCGTGCCGACCCCGACTCGAGGACGAAGGACTTGTGCGAGCGCTGACCGGTCTCCGGCCCGGCGTAGGCGACGAGGGTCATGCCCCACGTGGAGACGAAGTACTGCGTGCTCTGCGTCGCGTTGCCGCACACGAACACCACGGCATCCATCGCGACCACGGGAAACGGATCCGACGCGTCGTCGTGTTCGACGAGCCCGACCAACTGCCGGAGCTCGTCGGTCTCCAGATGTGCGGCCACCTCGCGGGGCGTCAGGCGAATGTCGGCGGTAGTCATACCTCACTGTGATCCAGCACACAGCACTGCGCAACGGTGCCTCTTGACGCTGTTCAATCTGTACAGAATGCTGGATCAAAAGACGGATCGACCCTACATATTGACCAGGGACGCCATGAGTATCGATAGCCTCGACGCCGCGCTACTCGACCTGCTCCATGCCGAGCCGAAAGTCGGCGTGCTCGAGGCGTCGAGACGCCTGGGCGTGGCGCGCGGCACCGTTCAGGCGCGTCTCGACCGGCTCGAACGCACCGGCGTGATCACCAGTTCGGCACCGACCCTCGACCCGGAGGCACTGGGGTTTCCGGTGGTCGCGTTCGCCACCCTCGAGATCGCCCAGGGCAACGGGCACGCCGCGGTCGTCGAGCATTTGACCGCCATCCCCGAAGTTCTCGAGGCGCACACGATCACCGGAGCCGGCGACGTCCTGGTCCGTGTGGTGGCGCGCACCCACGCCGACCTGCAGCGGGTGATCAACTCGATCGTGGACGGGCACAACGTCCTTCGCTCGTCGACCGTCATCGCGACGCAGACCCAGATCGCCCTGCGTCACGAGCAGCTCGTCCGGGCGGCGGTTCCTCCGCCCACAGTCAGCGATCCTCGGGACTCAGCTCGTCCAGCAGTGAACTGAGCACGTAGCAGGCGTCGTCGAACCGGTCGTGGCCGACGATGCCGCCCCAGCGGTGCTCGATCTCGGCGACCCGCACGGCGGCGTCCTGCAGCGCCCGCCGTCCCCGCGCGGTCGGGACGACCAGTTTCGCGCGCCGGTCCGTTGCGTCCGGAACCCGCTCGACGTACCCGAGATCCTCGAGATCATTGATCAGTTCGGACGCGGCGGACAAACTCAGTTCGGCACGGGAGGCGATCTCCGTCAACCGACGCCCGTCCCAGCCGATGTTGCCGAAGATCTGCAGATGCGGCGGGCGGATGTCGCCGTAACCGCGTTCTGCCATCGGCTCGCTCAACTCCCGGCGGAACTCGTGCAGCAAACGAACCAGCAACTGCCCCACCGCAGGGCGATCGGACGGCAGACCCCTTGACCGTTCCATGACACAGGAGAATACTACGGTTACCAAAGTTTCGGTTTCCGAAGCAATACTCGAGCACACGCACCTGGGGCATCCCATGGACACACAATCGATCACCCGGACCGTCCCGACGAGCGTCGGGAGCCTCGCCGTCCACGTCACCGGCAGCGGACCGCCGACCGTGCTCTGGCACAGCCTTTTCGTCGACTCGACGACGTGGGCGCCTCTGCGCAGCCACCTGGTCGGGCACCGGCAAGTGATATCGATCGACGGACCCGGCCACGGAGCGAGCACCGCCGTACAGCGGCGGTTCACGATGGAGGAGTGCGCGGAGGCGGCGATCACCGTCCTCGACGTGCTCGGCGTCATCGAGCCCGCCGACTGGGTGGGCAATGCCTGGGGTGGACACGTCGGGCTCGTCGCGGCCGCCCACACTCCCGACCGGTGCCGCACCCTGGTCACCATCGGGACACCGACCCAAGCCCTCACGCGCAGGGAACGCGCCAGGATCGTGCCGATGGTGTGGGCCTACCGCATCGCCGGGCCGATTCCACCGCTCACTACCGCGGTGATGAACGTCCTTCTCGGCAAGGAGCTTTCACGAACCCACCCGCAACAGTTCCAGGCCGTCGCCCGGACCTTCCGGCAGGTACCACGACGCGGCATGCACCAGGCGATGGAGTCGATCATGCTGCACCGCAAGGGCCTCGACCCTCTCCTCCCCCGGATCGAGGCGCCGACGCTGATGGTCGTCCCCCGCGCAGACACGATGATCTCCCTCGAGCAGGCACGGGCCGCCGCGGCGACGATGCCGCACGCCGGGGCCACCACGGTGGACGGCGCCGGCCACATCACACCACTGATCGCCGACCCGGCCGCACTCACCGACCTGATCACCGCCTTCTGGCGCGACCCCGTGGGATATCTCGCGATGATCAGCACGTCGGCCTGACTCGACTGGTCCACTCCTGGTTCCGGCATCGAAGGCCGCCCGGCTAACGAATCGGCT